>CALFBG010000001.1 GCA_937951685.1 uncultured Saprospiraceae bacterium
TATAACTAACTGATTATCAATACTCATTTTTTGCAAAAAGAACTTTCGAATAAAGTCTACTGTAATTTAAGCCTTCGGATGCTTTATTCCCAGAAGTCAAATTCTAATTGAATGCTACCCTGTTCTTTGGTTAAATTGGAAACGGAAGTGCCCAAAAGTCTTACTTTTCCGGCTTCTTGCCAATGATTACGCAATAAATCTTCTACAACCCCCAAGAATTCCGCTTGGTCTTTAATTTCGCGCGTATAGGTTTTGCTTCTCGTCAGAATCTGAAAGTCTGGCATTTTCATTTTTAGGGTAACCGTTTTGCCAAAGTTTTCGTTGTTTTCCATGTAGCGAAATACTTTCTCGGCGATGGGTTTGAGTTCTTTCCACATTGCATCAAAATTTTGCAAATCTTCAAAAAAGGTCCGCTCTGCCCCGATCGACTTCCGGATCCGCGTGGGATTTACTTGACGATTATCGTCGCCTCGTACAATGTGGTAAAAATGTAAGCCGGCTTTTCCGAAGCGCTGTGCCATTTCAATCTTCGTTAATCGCTTCAAATCCGCACCTTTCGTAATCCCCATTTTGTGCATCCGCTTTGCCGTTACTTTCCCAATCCCAAAGAATTTTTCGATTGGAAGTTGGTCAATAAAAGCGATGGCGGCGGCGGGAGAAATCAATTTCAGCCCGTTGGGTTTGTTTATATCCGAAGCAATTTTTGCCAAAAATTTATTGTACGATACACCAGCCGAAGCCGTCAATTGGGTCGTCTCGAAAATGCGTTTCCGAATCTCTTCTGCGATGAGCGTGGCAGAAGGATTGTTTTTTTTATTTTCGGTAACGTCTAAATAGGCTTCGTCCAAGGAAAGCGGTTCTACTAAATCGGTATACTCCAAAAAGATCGCCCGAATTTGTTGGGAAGCTTCTCGGTATTTATCAAAATGTGATTTGACGAAAATGAGGTCTGGACACTTGCTCTTAGCCGTAAAGCCGGGCATCGCGGAACGCACGCCAAATTTCCGCGCTTCGTAACTCGCAGAAGCAACAACGCCTCGCTTTCCTCCTCCTCCCACAGCAATCGGCTTACCCCGCAAACTAGGATCATCTCTTTGCTCAATCGAAGCAAAGAAGGCGTCCATATCTACGTGAATAATTTTTCTAAGTGCCATATTAAAAATCGTCGTTACCCGATGAATTGCACCACGCGGTATTGATGCTTATAGCTTTGAACAACTCCATGGTGTGGGTTGGCTTTACGCCAAAATAATTCCTAGACTTTATAACAGGCTAAAAATAAAGAAGTTGTTTTAAAATCCTTAAATTTTAAAACAACTTCTTTCTAAATACCAAAAACAAGAACGGCTACTTTTTATTTTGCTATAATAAAACGCTTTACTTCTTGAAGTCCGGTGTTATTCTCTAACCGTAAGAAATACATTCCGCTGGTTAAATTTAACGCTTCAAGCTTAAGCGTAGCGTTGGCAGCGCCCGTTGCTAAAGTTGTCGTATACAATTGCTTGCCGTTTACATCAAAAATGACCAATTGGTGTTGCGTTTTCAAAGCACTCGCAAAGTCAACTTGCAAGAAGTCCCGCGCTGGATTAGGGTAAAAACTAAATCCGTTTGCCGCTACAATTGGCGTTTCCGTGCTGGTGATAATGCCTTCCACGTTGGTTAGGGCAAAGCCTGAAAAAGACTTAAAGGTACCACGGTAACAAACATTATTCGTTGCGCCGTACACTGCGGTATTGATACCCGGATTCGTGCGTAACGAAGCATCCGCCAAGCTTGCCGAAGCGACGGGAACGGTCGTTTTTAAAATGTGGAGTTTCGTTTTATCATCTCCCCAAATCGCCATTTCTTCTTCTGTATAGTAGAGTGTTATTTCGTAATCTTCTTCGTTGAGCGCATCAACAAAAAAGGTCTTTTCGCTTACCGCGAAACCGTTGAGCCAACTAGGATTATCTTGTCCCGTCCCCGCACGATCTATGCGTACACTCACACAGCCCAAATCTGCCGTAGCGCCGGGCATTTGCTTGATCGACGCCATTACTTTTCCATTGGCGCTATAGAAATGCGCCGTTTCTTCAGGATGTAAGTAAGCATCTACGGCATCCGTTAAATCCATTTCGATGGCAATATCTTTTTCTAAGACGAAACGAATGTCCGGTCTCAAAGTGTAAGTAGCTTTTACTTCCGAAAGTTCACAACCTACATCGGTATAAGAGCGATGCGTAGTCATGGTAATCACATCCGTCGTCGTCGCAGCAACGCGATCATCCAAGGTCCAGGTTTCGTTATCAAAACAAATAGAAACTAAAACGTTAGAGCTTCCATCCCAAATGAATGGGCTAGAAAAATCAAATTTATTCCAACCAAAAGTAGTCGTAACTGTTCCGGTGTAGACCGTAGCCATATCTGTTTCAAAGGTTTCACCATTCAGGCTTTCTGAACTTGTATTTTTCATGGCAATGGTAAATCCTGCAAAAGGCTGCGCGCTTACTTTATTCACCACATCAAATGCCAACGAAACGATCGCACCGCGTACTAAGCCTTGTGCCGTTAATTCTTCCGCGGTGTATAAAATTTGCGTTTTACTATCTGGTGCAAACCCTCCGAAAGGACCTTTGAATTGGCTCGACGCGCCTACTCCAATCGTTGCTTCTTGCTGACCATCTCTTAATTTAGGATCGCTATCGTTATCTTCGATCGTAATCGTATGTTGGAAATTCAAGCCAAGGTTCTCCGTAGAGACTAGATCTAAAATGATAGTTTCCGGTCCTTCTACTACTCGATCTTCGTAGATGCGAATGGTGAAGGTCGTTTCAGCGGCACCATTCGGTGTGAAGCTAACTTCCGTATCCACAAAGTCATAATCTTGTCCCTCTACGGCAGTACTATTTGCATTGGCACTCACTGCAAGACTCAAATCTTCATCTGGACTCCGAGAAATGATTACGGGAATTTCGACTTCTTCGTAAAATCGGCAATCTGCCGTATTTCCATTGCTATTGCCTTCTTGGTAATTACTAGTAACTTCTTCAAAGTCTACCGACACGGTAGAAAAGTATCCCGTAGAAAATAAACCTCTACCGTGCGTTGCGGCAATCACCATATCATCCGAGCTCCGTGTTTGTAGCATATCGACACGTACATTGGCTAAGTTGGCATTAGAAGGTTCCCACTCGGTGTCTGCTCCGTTGAGATCGGTAGTTGTCCACACGCCCAATTCCGTTGCGATTAGCGCACCGTCATTATTGTTGGGCGAAAAGATTACCCAACGGACCGGCATATCCGGTAAATTCCCTTCGACGCTGGTCCAGTTCCCGCCACCATCAGTCGTTTCTAAAATACTTTCTTGTCCGTAGTTTGAAAAGCTTAAAATGATGTGATCTTCGTTTCCTTCCTCGATATCTATTCCAGAAATATAACCACTACCATCAAAGATCGTAACGCCTTGAATCGAGGTTCCAAGATGTGCATCATCCACTCGGACAATATTTCCACTTCCCAAACCGAAGTAAACGCGATGAGGAACGTTAGGCGAAACCGTAACGTTAGATACTTGTCCATTTCCAAAAGCATCCACGTCTACTTCCTGGAAATCAAAGCCTGCATTATCTGGGTCATTCCATCGTAAGAATTTGCCAGAATCCATGGCACAATATAAATTTTTATCGTTGCTATCGTAATCTGTTGGATTGACGAATCGTCCGGTATCGTCGTAGTTTCTATTCTCGAAGCCATTACCACCATTCAACGAAACTCGGTAGTTATTGTAAACGTATGAGGTAATTTGCACATTTCCATTTTCTTGATCAATATGGCAGAACATTCCATCTCCTCCCGTTACTCTAACCGTTGAGTTCATGCCTGGATCTTCATATTTTTGTGTTCCATTATCTTGTGCACCTGCAAGAAAGACATTTGATCCTGCTTCGGGGCGCATGGCACAAGCGTAATATTGCGTTACGTTGTAGCCTGAATTTCGATTCTCGATGGTTGGAATAAAACTCGAAGCATTCTCCGTGTAGAAAACACCACCATCATTTCCAAAAAGCGCAATGTCAGAACTTCCGGGTTTAAAAACAACGGTATGTTGATCCGCATGTACGTATTGCATACCCGCACCACCAAACCATTGAGAAACTTGCACCCAATTATTTCCACCATCCGTAGTGGCGTGTAAATCTACCCCACCGATAAAGACTCGGTCTTCATTATTGGGATCAACCCCAATTGACAAATCGTACCAAGCTTGATTTCTAGCAAAATTATCCATTCCTAAGGCATCAGGAACCGTTACGGAAGTCCAATTCTCGCCACCATTATCTGTTCTAAAAATGAAAGAACAACCATTTGATCCACCGTCTTGGAATAAAGCGTAGACTCGTTCTGGATTAGAAGGTGCACAACCAATTTCAATCCGTTCGTAGCCTTCGAAAGGAAGGTCGGTCGTCAATTTTTCCCAACTAGAACCGTTATTCTCCGATTTATAAATACCATCCGTTCCCATCAAGCCCATTGCAGCATAGATATCTCCATCGCTGGCAATTTCGATATCCGCGACTCTATCCGTCAAGGAGTTTTCTTCATCTTCTCCCAATCTCAAATCCCAAGAAGCACCTTGGTCAAACGATTTGAAGAGCCCTGCTCTGGTACCGGCAAAAATTTCGCCTTGATCGTTAATGACAATTTTCTGCACGTAGCGAAAAGAGCTATTATTGGTAGAAGGCAATTGTTCCCAATCTAACCCACCATTGGAAGATTTCCAAATACCTAACCCACGAATGGCGTCTGCATTAAAGAAGCCCTCACCCGTCCCAAAATACATCAGATCAGGATTAGAAGGATCTTGCGCCATACTAACGATGGCAATATTATCAAAAAAGTCATCAATAGGAACCCAAGTAGGATTTTCCACTTGAATGTCATCGGTACGCCAAAGCCCGCCACCGACACCTCCTGCAAATACTCTCTTTCCGGTAGGATCGTTCATATCCATCAAAATGGCGCGAGTACGTCCCGCTACGTTATCAGGACCTCTTTCTTCCCAAACCAGAGGCACACTTGCTCGCTCTTGCGCAGCTATCTGCAAGGTTCCCATGTAGCGTTTGGCTTGTAGTAGTCTTTCTCTGGGGACTTCATTGGTTGATAAATCTCGAGTCATTTCAAACTCTTGTTCCATTGCTTTTTCAATTCGGGTTTCCTTAGACATTTCCTCCTCTTCTTCCGCTTCGACGTTAAGATCACCGATGGCGGTCGCTGGTGCTAGACTTTTATTTTGCGAAAGCATAAAAAGACTTAGGGTACCGACGATCGCGAAGGCGGTGAGGAAAAGCGTAAACTTGATTTTCATATTCGTAAATTTCATGCAGGCTGAGTGATAGTTTGTGTCTTAAACTTGTTTTTAGTATCCTTATGCCCAATCCCTTAGCGGCGATTTTCTAGTCGCGACGAGGTATTCTTAAGCATAAGTCTAAGCAGTGAAGTGTTTTTCTAGTTATAATGTTCAAATTTAGGTAGAATAATTTCCAATTTATAGCTTAAGAATGTCATTTTATGTAAAGACAGATACCTTTTGCAGGTTTTGCAGGAAAATTAGGGGATGCTGTAAATACTTAGACCAAAGTATGATCCTTCTCCTACAAATTAAAAAGTGCTTGTTGAAATAGATTCAACAAGCACTTTTTGCCGCAGTTGTGTTGAAGTACTTTTAAAGGAACTTCAATAAATGATTAGACTAAATGTTATTTCTTTCCTAATAATTGATTCAAATATTCCGCAATTTTTTCCACGTGTGGTGTTTCAAAAATAACGAGGTGATTCCCTGAGATTCGTGTAATTTCGACGTTTTCCTTCGTCAAATCTTGCCATTTCCCATCGTAAGCTTGACCTTCTTGTTCTTGCCCCTGTTTGTCAAAATCTTCGGTCACTAACAACTTAATGGGTGCTGCTAAGCCATGTTCGTAAGCGGGTCGGTAGTTAATATTTGAATTCGTATAAATTACCTTAGTTACACCTTTTAATTGATTCAAGGGAAAGTCGATATGCAATGCTTGTAGGCTGCTCTGCAACAATTGAAATTTTTCTTCTTCCGTTTTTTCTTCCAAGGTCGCTTCTTCTAAAATCAGTTCTTGTCCGGACCAATTCGCCACGGCCCCCGCAATCGTTTGCACACTTTCTGCCATTGTCATTGGTTCCTCGTCTTCTAGGTGTGGTGCTTCTGCATCGAAAATGACCAAAGAAGTCACTTTGAAGTTGTTGCGTTCTAATTGAACCGCCATTTCGTACGCTACTCGTGCACCAAAAGAATATCCACCAATCGTATAAGGCCCCACTGGATCAACTTTTTGCATTTCAGTGATGTAAGCTGCGGCCATTTCTTCGATGCTTTGGATCGGCTCTAGTATTCCGGTGAACCCTTGTGGCTGGAAAGCGTACAAGCTTTTGTCTGCTGCTAGATGTTTGCCTAATTCGTAGAAAACCATTGTATAACCAATTACGCCAGGTACTAAGAAAATTTGATCGTTCCCCGTACCTTTTTTGATTCTTACCACACTGGATGGATCATTATCGATTCCTTTGGGTAAACATACTGAACTGAATTCTGCAATTGTGGGAGATTCGAATAAAGCCATGACAGGGAGTTCGAAATTCATCACTTTTTGCAATTCAGCCATAAAACGAATTGCGGTTAGAGAATGTCCACCTAATTCAAAGAAATTATCGTAAATACTGACTTTCTCAACGTTCAGTAAGTTAGACCAGATTTTAGCAAGTTCTCTTTCCACTTCATTTCGTGGAGCCATATAAACTTGACTCAACTTATTTGAAAGATCTAGAGCTTGTAATGTTTTTT
>CALFBG010000002.1 GCA_937951685.1 uncultured Saprospiraceae bacterium
AAAGTAGGACGTAATTTGAACTACGACAAAAAAGACGTTTTGGAAATCAAAGACCCAATCAAGGGAGGATTACCTCGCCCAAATGTGTCTTCGACTTTCATCTTTGCGAAAGAAGATAAATTCTTCTTGTATCCGAATAACTACAATCACTATCACAATTATTATAAGAATACTTTCCAACACGGAGGGATTTCACTAGAAGAAATGATTTGTCCGATTATCAAGATGAGATCAAAATAAATTCACTGGATCTCATTTGGTGATAACGCTCAACCGCCTTAGCTTTCGTGGAAAGCTAAGGCGGTTTTTAGTAACGGTTAGGAATAAACACTTTATGAAGCGCAATCAACTCCCCTAGCTTTCTTCTCGCCACAACTGCTTCACCACTTCTGGATGTTCTTCTAAGAAATTTTTGAACTTATCTTTACTTGGAATAAAACTGATTTTCTTCCCAAAATTCCCCGGTTCTCTTAAATAAATGTGCAGTGTTTTGAACAACCAATAATCTCGCTCTACAATTTTTTCAATATTGTGAAAAGGATAACGGTAGTTCTTACGATAGTTCGTAACGTAAACGAAAAGCTCGTCCATATCAACACGTTTCAAACGCATTACTGCCCAGTATAGCATCGCGACGCCCGCTAGAAAGAAAGCCAACATTCCAAATTTAAACTTGGAGCCCGGCACCATGCCTACAAATTCTTGCTCTGAAAATAATAAGGCAATCGTGATCGTTCCAAAAAATACAATCCAAGCAACGGGTAAAAATATTTTTAAGACTAAGGTCAGAGATGTTGATACATTTTTCATAAAACGGAAATTAAAGCGAAGCGCGTTCCTCTTCTTCTTGCTTACGAATAACTCTTTTGGAAATAGAAATACTAGCTTGGTACAATACAAACAAAGGCACGCCAATCAAGAACTGTGTGACAATATCCGGTGGAGTAATCACCGCCGACAAGATTAAAATGATAATAAAGGCGTGCTTACGGTATGTCCGCATAATCTCGGGGGTCAGCAATCCCAATTTGGTAAAGAAGTAAACAACGATGGGTAATTCAAAAACCAAGCCTGTCGGTAAGGTTACCATCGTCATGGTATTGACGTAGGAAGACAAAGATGGTGCTGCAATAATTTCCCCCGCTAAATCGTAGCCTAATAAGAAATTGATGGCAAACGGAGAAATGATAAAATAACCAAAGCAAACGCCAATCACAAATAACGAGGAACAAATCAAGACAATTCCCCCCGTTGCTCTTTGCTCTTCTTTGTATAATCCCGGTTTTACAAAACGCCAAATTTCCCAAAAAAGATAAGGAAAAGCGATGACAAAACCCATAATGAAAGAAACCTTGATGTGCGTAAAAAACTGCTCTCCTACTTCGATTGCTTGCAACTTAATGGTGCGTGGCACAAAGCACAAATCCTCCGAAATCGCACACAATAATTGATAACTCAGAAAACCTTCGTTCCGCGGTCCGTAAATTACACTACCAAAAACGAAATCTTCTGCTAAAAAAACTACAATGGCTAAAATAACCACGGCAACGACCGAGCGAACCAAATGCCAACGCAATTCTTCCAAATGTTCCAAGAAACTCATCTCCTTTTCTTGATCCTCCTCGTAATTATCAACATCTATTTGATCTAAAGCCATAACATTTTTATCAGTTATCAAATTTCGATTGCAAAAGTACAAAAATTATTAATGCCTGTACCCTTTTAAGTGCCTGTTTGAATTTTCCTAATTGGACTTTAACGAGGATCAATAAATGCCAAAATCGCAAGTTTTCCGTCGTTAAGCATTTCTACGTTCTGTGCATAGTTAAGTTTGTCTTGGCGAAGGTAGTTTATGCTACCAAGCAGTTTAAACTAAAAAGCACACTTCGTTTTACTTTTCTATTTTTTTTTAAAAAAATTATGCTACAGCTTGTTACTTTTTAAAGCTTTGCCGTTAAGCTATCATCATCAAGATTCAAAACTCCCTCGTAATCCTTAATTACTTATATGCAGTAACACTTACCCTTGATAATTGGCTTTTAGCAATGACTTGAATAACAAGCTTGAAAGTGATGAACTTTAGTTTCTAAAATACAAGATTCAATTTCAATCTAATACTCGAAGCCTAACTTTTACTTTACCGACCACTTTTATTAACCTAGGTAGGAAGTCTAATTCCTACCGCCATTTAGGATAAACTTAAAAAGTCTATCCCAGCGCAAATTTTCCTTTGTTGCCCTACAGCTAGCGTAGTGCCCTTCATTGGATGACCTTGCCGAAAGCATACTTTATTATTTAGACACGGACAGTAAGCGGAAGTTTACTGCCCCTAGCAATTATTGCTTACTGCGAACGAGTGGAACCATCAATCATTTTTCAAAAAAAATAATCTAACTATGTCTATACCAAAAGAACCCCGGCAGATTATGATCAATTTAATGTACATTGTCTTAACGGCCATGTTAGCACTAAATGTATCTGCGGAAGTGCTAAATGCTTTCTTTGCGCTGGATAAAAGCATCACGAATAGCAGCGAAGTTGTTGAACAATCAAATACCAAATTGATTGCAACGATTAACAAACACGCGAATGCGTATCCACAGTTTGAAGCAATGGGCGACAAAGCCAACCAACTCCGAACGATCGCTGCGGAGTTTCACGAATACGTAGGCGCACTCAAGAGCTTACTCATTGAAAACTCCGGAGGCATTGGTAAAGATAATTTACCGAAAGGAAAAAAAGATAAAGACGTCACGACGCGCCTCTTCGTTAAAGAAGGTCGTGGGGAAGAACTACAATCAAAGATTGAGCAGGTACGTCAGAGCTTACTTGCCTTGATCGAATCTGAAACGGCGCGTAGCCAAATTGCCCTCAACTTACCACTTCGCACGGAAGAAATTCCCGCCGATAGCAAGCACGACACCTGGGCGGCTCATCGTTTCAAACAAATGCCCGTTGCCGCTACCCTTCCCATTTTAACCAAACTCCAAAATGATATTAAAATTTCAGAAACTGCCATTCTGAATCACATCGTCAATCAAATTACCGATACTGAAACCTTAGACCAGTACGACGCGATTGTCTCTGCCAATAAAAGCTATGTGATCAAAGGAGAAGCGTACGAAGCAGAAATTTTTCTGGGTGCCTATAGTAGTACCGTTGATAATGTTTCGGTGAGCGTCAATGGGAAAAATTATCCCGTTCGGAACGGGAAAGCGCAATTTTCGGTGCAACCCAATCAAATTGGAACGCAAAGTTACGAGGCTACCATTCGGGTTAAAAATCCGCTGACCCAAGCGATTGAATCTTATAAAAAACGATTTGCTTTTGAAGTCGGGGAACGTTCCGTTACCGCTGCTGCCGATAAGATGAATGTTTTTTACGTTGGCGTTGATAATCCACTTTCTATTTCGGCGGCCGGTGTCCCAAGTAGTCAGGTACAAGTAACGGCACAAGGCGCTAAAATTAAAAAGATGACTAACGGAAAATACAACGTCACGGCAAGCAAAACGGGCAAAGCAATTATTACCGTAGCGGGTGGTGGCTTAGCGCCAACAAAATTCGAATACCGCGTCAAACCCATTCCAACGCCGGTTGCCAAACTGGGAGATAAAACGGCTGGGACCTTAACCCCCGCAGCTATAAAGATTCACGATCGTCTTTTTCCACACTTAGAACGTTTTGACTTTGAGGCGCGTTGCAAAATTTCGGGATTTGAACTCACGCGTTTGCCCAAAGGAGATGATCCACAGTTTCAACAAAATCGAGGTGGTCGTTTCAATAGTGCCGTCAAGAACATTATCAAACGAGCACAGCGAGGCGACGTTTTCTACTTCGATAACGTCAAAGCTAAATGTCCGGGCGATCAATACCAGCGCACCCTCAATAGTTTAGTATTCAATATTAAATAGCACAAGTTCAATATTAGCTTTAGCAGTAAAGTCTTTCCATTTCGGAAATGACTTTACACAAGGGTGAGGATGTTGGTCCATCTTCATGATGCAAAATCCCCGACGAAAATGGCACCTTGGTCGGTAAGGCTATTTTCAATGTTTTATAGTCGCTATAAAATGAGGGGATTTCTTTTTCCTTTTTGCCTAAGTACTTAAACCGCAGCAGTTCGAAGTTGTTTTAAAAATCATTTTTCACTAAAAAAATTAAACTCTTTTATGAAATATCTTTTGATGATCTTTTTTGTAGCCTCCAATTTTTCTATCCTTTGTAGCCAGGTACTCGATGATATTGTAAAACGAGAAATCATGCAAGATCGAAAAGTGCTCGCCTACCAACCTTTGCGGGAAGCGGACATCTTTTGGGAAAAACGCGTTTGGCGCATTATCGACGTACGGGAGAAAATGAATTTGAGTTTTATTAATCCACAAGCTCCCTTTTTCGATCTACTGGTCCAAGCCGTCGCTGCTAAAAAAATTACGCCGTACAGTGCCGAAGATGATAAATTCACCTACGCTTTGTCCGACGAAGAAATGGATGATGTCCTCTTTGACCGGGATACCATCGAACGCATTAATTTTGATACCGGAGATACGGAGTGGGTGCCTGTACAAAATAATATTTTCTACGAAGACATCAAGCGGTACCGCCTCAAAGAAGTTTGGTTTTTCGATGAAAATACATCGACGATGCAAGTACGCATTTTGGGGATTGCGCCACTGATTGAAGTAAGAGACGAGCATGGAAATTTCCGCTACGAGAAGCCGTTGTTTTGGGTGTACTATCCAGAACTCCGACAAGCCTTGGCGCGACACAAAGTATTTTTAGAAGGCAATGATAGTAGTTTGATTAGTTGGGAAAACCTATTCGAAATGCGCTACTTTGCCAGCAGCATTTATAAAGCTTCTAATATTCGAGATCAACGCCTACAAGAACAATATTCCGGCGTAGATTTATTACTCGAAGCCGATAAGATCAAACAGGAAATTTTTAATTTCGAACACGACCTTTGGACCTATTAACGTACCGCGCGGTGTAGTCGTGATATTGCATCGCGTCCCCTTATAATTATGTCTTAAACGAGCTTTGGTGAGATTTCATCAAAGCTTTTTTTATGCTTTCTTTTTTAACATCCTTTTAACGCTCAATTGACTTCCTCTTACTAAACTAAGTCTACCCTTGTCATGTTTATTCCTTAAGTAGTTTAAATTATCTTGATAATGCTGATGAATAGCTTGAGAGAAAGTTAATCCAAAAGTAACATTATGGCATAAAAAGACTTCTTCGATAGAAGTTTTTCGTTATCTTAAATAAAAAAGCAGCTAAAATCGTTATTATAATAGATTTTAAATGGAAGCTTAATTTCTAAGGAAAACATTAGCAATTAAAGCGTGGATTTAACTACTTTGTACACTAGAGACATTCAAGTAAATACTCATCACCTCGTGAAGTTCTTTAAAAAGTAAAAAACAACCGATGCCGAAATATAATTTCCTTCTTTTATTCTTAGTCTGTACTTGTTTTTCCAGTTGGGCACAAAACGAAAAATTCCCCGGCAAACTGGACTGGGGAAAGAAAATAAAAGCCCCTAAGCGATCTTATTTATCTAAAATATTGCTCCACGACTCTACTGGCTTTTATGCGGTACGAGAAACGACGGCTGGACTCGGTGGTGCGCCCACAAAAGTATATCTGGAGTATTATAATGATGATAAAAAATTAAAGAAATCAAATAAAATTGATCTCAAATATTCTGGTAAAAAACGAACCTATGAAGACCTCCTTCAATTGGATGGAAACTTGTATCTCATGACTTCTTTTTTTAATCGGGCAAAAGAACGAAACTATCTTTTTGTTCAAGAGGTCAACCCAAGAAGCTTGCGCGCCAGAAAGAAAATTACCAAAATTGGCGAAATTCCTACGCGAGGATTAACGGGCACGGGACTGTTTGATTTTAGCTTATCTAGGGATAGTACAAAAATTCTGCTGTACAATCAATTGCCTACCGGAAAAAAAGATCCAGAAAGTTTTGCATTCCGCGTCTTCAATGATCAATTCGAAGAAATGTGGTCTAAAGATATTATTCTACCCTACAACAATAATCAATTTACCGTAGAAGAATATCGGGTTGATAACGAGGGAAATGTGTACTTACTCGGCGTTATTTTTATGGATAAATCTAAGCGCCGTCGGCAAGGCAAAGCGAATTATCAATACGTTATCCTCGCTTACGAAAACAATGGCGAAGATTTTACGGAATACAAAGTAGAAGAAAACGAAAAATTTATTACGGATCTAACTTTTCGGATTGGTAATCGAGGTCAACTCATTTGTGCCGGGTTTTATTCTGAAAAAAGAAGTTACAGCATCAAAGGAACCTGCTATTTCAAGATTGACCGTAAAAACAAGGAAGTACTTGACCGTAATTTCCGAGCCTTTGACTTTGAATTTTTAACGGAATACTTTTCGGATCGCAAAAAACGCAAAGCCCAACGCAACAAAGAAAAAGGGCGAATGGACAAGGTTCCCGAAATGTATAATTACGCCTTGAATGACCTTATCCTAAGGAGTGATGGTGGCGCTGTTTTAGTCGCCGAGCAATTTTACATTTACGAGCAAGACGATTTTAATACCTTCGGCGCAAACCGATTTGGCTTTAATAATAATATGCGGATCATTACCTATTATAATTACAATGACATCATTGTCGTTAATATCAAGCCTACGGGAGAAATCGAATGGGCGACTAGGATTCCTAAAAAGCAAACGACCACCGATGATGGCGGTTATTACTCTTCTTACGCCATGTCAATCATCCGCGATAAAATTTATTTCGTGTACAACGATAATGGTAGAAACTTTAATCTAGATGGTAAAACCTCCAGCAAGTTTTACAATTTCAATGGGAGATCATCGGTTATTGCCTTGGCACAAATTAGCAAAGACGGCAGTTTACAAACCTTCCCTATGGCAAGTAATCGGGATGTAGGTACGCTCGCACGACCTAAAGTATGCAAGCAAATTGGCAAACGAGAAATGCTAATTTACGGCGAACGCGGAAGAAACTACAAATTAGGTAGCCTCACATTTAATCGATAGCTTTGCAATTAAGTACACTGTTAAGTACTAAGACAAATAAAATTTCTTATTAAAACTAATAAAACTGCCATTACAACGTGACTAATATCGCTATTTTTGCCTCGGGTACCGGATCAAACGCCTTGAAAATTATCCAGCATTTTGAACAACATCCTCAGATTAATGTCCGTTTAATTGTCTCGAACAAAGCTGAAGCTTACGTTTTAACGACCGCTGCGAAATACGATATTCCCACACTAGTACTGCAACGCAAAAATTTTTACCAATCGGAACAATTATTAACCGATTTGCAAGCGCATCAAATTGATTTTATTGTGCTTGCTGGTTTCCTGTGGCTCATTCCAGCTTACTTGGTCAAGCATTTTCCCAAACGGATGATCAACATCCATCCAGCCCTACTCCCCAAATACGGTGGAAAAGGGATGTACGGAATGCACGTTCACCAAGCGGTTTACCAAGCGAAAGAACCAGAAACAGGTATTACGATTCACTACGTCAATGAACAATACGACGAAGGAAATATTATTTTTCAAGCGCGTTGCGCCCTCACACCACAAGACACACCACCAGAGATCGCCAAAAAAATACAACAGTTAGAGCATCAACACTTTGCAAAAGTCATTGAAGATTTATTGGATTGATATTTGTATAAAATATAATTCGTTCTTTGACCAATTTCGGGATGCGCCAAAAGGAATAAAAGAAAGCAAGTTTATACGCCTTGATTCTTCCTTTTGTAATGATTCTTCCCCGTGATTGAAGCAAATGAGTTGATCAAAATCAACTGAATACTTTTCGTCATTTTGTTGCAAGACGCATCAAATGATGCAGGACTTCTTACGCGCAGCAGCACGTAAAGTATCCGTTCTTACTTTGTAAATATTTTTTGGATATGAAATACATACTATTTTCTTTAATTGGATTGCTAAGTTTTGCGGTAAACGCACAGGAGAAAATGAGTTGGCGACAACATCAAAAACTAGCTAATAACTTGCTCGAGCAAGGTCAGTACGCCGAAGCCGGAGAAAACTATCTCCTCGCATGGAAACAAAAAACCAAAAAGAAAAATTTAGCTTATCAAGCTGGAAAAGCTTTTTTGCAAATAAAAGATTATCGCAAAGCCGCCGAGGCTTTCGCCCACATCAAAAAAGAATCAGAAGATTTCCCCTTGATTGGATTAGAATACGGTCGTTGCCTTAAACAAGATGGTCAGTACCAAGCGGCTTCCGATGCCTTGGTTTATTTTATTAATGCTTACCAACGAAAAGATCGGGCACTCATTGCTCAGATTGTACAAACTGAAATTAAGGGTTGCGAGCAAGCCATGAAAGCACTCGCAGAAGATCCGCACGCCGCAACCGTTGAGTTGACGCTACTCGGTGAAAACATCAATACGCCCGCCGCAGAGTTTGCGCCTATGTCTTTTTCAGATGATGTATTGTACTTTAGCTCGACCAGTGAAGATCAGGTAAAAATATATCGAACACAGCTGCAAGATGGAAATTGGATCAAAGCTACCGCACCGAGTAGTTTTCCAAAAATTGCGGAGGCAAACTATGGAAATGGCACCTTAAGCCCAGATCACCAACGCTTCTATTTTACCATTTGTAAAGAAGAAAAGAGCTGGGAAGGCGTTTACGCAAAGTGCGAAATTTATGTTACACAACGTAAAAATGACCAATGGACGACGCCCGAAAGATTGAGAGATTACATCAATATGAAACGCAGCAATACGACACACCCTTTTGTTACACAAATTGGAAATAAGGAAATACTTTATTTTTCTTCCGACCGAGAAGGTGGAGTTGGTGGAATGGATATCTGGTGTACAAGTCGAAATATTTCGAGCAAAGCATTTGATTTTAGTTTCCCCGAAAACTTGACAAAAATTAATACCATTGGAGACGAAATCACACCTGCGTACGATACTACGGAAGGCTTTTTATATTTTAGTTCTAACGGATTAGTAAGTTTTGGTGGCTTTGATATCTTTCGAGCAAAGGGAAAAGCGGCAAATATGGGTAGAGCAGAAAATATGGGTTTACCGATCAATTCTGCGGCAGATGATTACTATTACATTCGCAAAGTTTCTGGACAAGGTGGTTATTTGAGTTCCAACCGTTTATTTGGTTTAGAAAAAATAACGACGACGCAAGAAGACCTTTTCAGTTTTTCTGCCCCGAGTAAATCTTTTTTGGCAAGTGGCAAAATTCTAGCTAAAAAAAGCAATAGTTCCGTGACAGGAGTAGCCATACGGCTTTACGAAAAATTAAGCGACGGAAGAAAACGTTTGCTTACGCAGAAAAAATTCGAAGATGGACAATATGAATTGGCCTTATTGCCACACAAGACACTTTCTTTGGAATGGTCGAAAGATGGCTATCTCAGTGATAGCTTTGAGTTTCAGACGGGCGATCCAGCAACGGCGGAAACCTTGGTTCACGATATCATACTAGCGCAAAAGTCAACGCAACAATCTGCTATGCTTAGCCAATCAAAACCCGTTTTTACGCCAAATACGACGACCAGTACACCTGCAAATTCCCCCGCGACGCAGGCCATTACTTCCCGTTATACGACCCAAGATACTAAGACGAGTACAGAGTTGCGCAATACTAGCTTTTCAACAGGAACAACCAGTGCGCATGCCAATAGTTTGCCGAGTCAACGGACGAGTTCTGATCAGGCTGCTACAAATCCTTCTTTGGGTGTACAAAAAATCAAACCTAATCAGACTACAACTAGCCTAGCGACCAAAGCAAATACGAATACGACCATTGATCGTTCTCGCGCGACCATCGTTTCTAATCCGACGAGTTATACGATGGAACCTAGAGATGGCATCGCCGTCAAAACTTCGGCACCGCGGCACGAAGGTATTTACTACAAAGTACAGATTATTGCTGTAGGTAACTATTCGGAGCAACACCGTCGTTATGACAGTATTAGGCACCTCGGCAGGTTAGATACAGAGTTAATTATTGAGAAAGGTTGGACGCGAGTTTTACTAGCCGATTATTACAGCGTTGAAGATGCTCGAAAAGTAGCACTCGAAGCACGTCAGCAAGATCAGTTTTTTGAAGCTTACGTCGTGCGATACAAAAATGGTCGTCGTATGGGAAGAGCGAAATAGTAGATGCTACAATTAAGTTTAAAAATCATTCCTCCGCGTTAGAAAACTAATCTTGCTCGGAGGAATGCCCATTTTAGGGCTAAACCAATAGTGCTCCGAAACGTGCCTGAAATCCAGCGAGACCTTGCAAGCCTCCCGTATGAATGGCTAGAATTTTTGCGCCTTTGGGAAAATACCCTTGTCCGATCAAATCAAAAATGCCGTACATCATCTTTCCGGTATAGATAGGATCCAGTGGAATATTCTGGGTTTGTTTAAATTCATTCATAAAGTCGATTAAGTCCATCGTGTGCTTTGCGTAACCGCCAAAATGATAATCGCCATTCATTTTCCAATTTTCATATTTTCTACCATTAAAATCAATCATTAGGCTTGCTACTTCCTTCCGTAGAAAATCACCTTTCAAGGCCGAAAAACCAATCACCTGACGAGCAGGATCATTAGCTAACGCCGTAATCATTCCTGCCATTGTTCCCCCCGTCCCACAACAAACACAGTAATAATCAAATCCTTCGGTCAGACTTGTGATGATGGCTTGACAACCTTTGATGGCTAGCTTATTCGTTCCTCCTTCCGGCAATATATAGCTCGTCGCTAAGGGTAAATTCAGTTGTTCCAGCAAGGTAGTTTTATTGCGATAAGCAGATCGACTGACAAAATGTAAGCGCATGCCTTGCTTTTCTACAAATTGTAGCGTAGGATTCAAAACTGCTGGTCGTTCGCCTCTGATAATTCCGATTGTTTTGAATTGGTACAAGGGACCCGCTGCGGCTACTGCGTGAATATGGTTAGAATAAGCACCACCGAAACTAATCAAATGCGTTTTGCCTTGCTCTTTCGCGGCGGCTAAGTTGTAAAAGAGTTTTCGCCATTTATTCCCCGCGATGACTGGGTGTACCAAATCTTCTCGTTTCATCCATAGCTCCACTTGATTAGCCTTGGTTAAGTCGGTCTCTATGCGGTCAATCCTGTTCTTTTCCACCTTTTTGATTTAAATGTTAGCAGTTTAATGTCTTCCGGTTTACGGGGCCATTCCGCTTGGTTATTTCTTTCCATTAATTGAAGTTATTAAAGGTATCCAATTTTGGAGAAATTAAAATAACCTAAGTATTACCCCTTCATATTATCTACATAAAAGAAAACAATCATATTTAATTAATAATAATTTATATTTTTAAATATCTGGCATTGTTATTGCATTATATATTATATAAATTTAGATGTAATTTTTAATTTTTACAATATAGTTTTTATCCGACGAAAGTCGATCCAAACAATTTATTTTCTCCCCATTAAAAGCATCCATCAAGTCATTTTTTTTGACGTCACAACGATAAACATTTATCGTTGGCTTTGAAGGATTCGAACAACTATATTGAGAAGACATAAGTTACTACTTCGTAAACACTAAAAAGAGATACAGATGAAAAAGTTGAAGCTAAATACTTCGGACATAAAGGTAAAAAGTTTTGTAACGAGTACGGCTGATCGTACACAACAAGCCAGCGAAAGAAATGGTGGTGGTTACACTTGGGTAGGATAAGTTTAGCTTAGGCTGATGATTAGTGAACTGTAGTTTAGTTGGCTAACGGGAAAGGTTGTTTCGATTTACGGAACAACCTTTTTTTATTTGATCAACAAGCAAAAAAATAGACTTTCCAAGTAAGCGCTCAAAATAGGTTTAAACATTTTACATTTTTTCATATATATATGAAACCTCTAAAAAGAAACGGCGTATCATAAGATAACTAAGCACAAACGCAGCTTTTATTACTGCCAAAATAAGTTTAGCAAAACAAAAATTAAATCCATACAAACTAAAGCATCAGTAATCGTTGAACGGTACCGAGCATATTAGAACCTTAGATAAATTCCCCCAAATGCTTCGCTTTTTTAAAGTGAGGTGTGACCACCCCCCGGGTGGTCTTTTTTTTTGAGCGAAGTGACCGGATAAAGATCATATCGCCATTTTAGAATGACCGTAAAAAAACGACTATATTTCTTTAATTTACTTATTAAAAAATAAAAAATTTGTTTTCGAAAAAACATCTTCATTCTTAAGACTTTGGCACCCAATTTGCAAATTAAGTTTTTATAATATGTTAAAGTAAAATTGTAAGCATTCCTTCCTTTTTGTAAAGAATATTTTCCGCGATTTTACCCTTGTATATAACCACTTCTGAAAACCCGAGAATACAACCCTGTATACCATAAAAAACCAAGAGTACATGTTTGGTACTCTACCTTTGACTTCGTTATTTTGAAGGAGTAACTACTTAGCAACTCCCGCTCAAAATACAGCACCAACTATTATTTTTATTATTTTGACAGATAGTTAGTGTGTTCTAAACATATCGAGAAAACAACAAACATTCATCCATCCCGGAGTCTACATAATCCCAGACTTCGGGATTTTTTATTTTGAGTATTTAATCCTTATCTTTAGGTTAATTACTAAGACAAAATTACTTTGCCATTAAATTGTGTTAGATTTTGATCAGTATTGAGGCACGAAAACCGCCCTAAGCCATTGCTTAGGAAGGCTTTGAGTAAAAAAAAGACTGTTCAAAAGAGGAAGCAAGAAGTAAAATAATTTGTATCGGTACTTAAGTCTCGTCCAACATCAAATTCATGCTATTTCACGCTATCTGTGTAATCAAACGACCGCTAATTGCACCAACATATTTCAAATAATTTAAAACAAAAAGATCAAACTATTTGTTTTTTCTAATAAATTGTTTTAAATTGTGGCAAAATTAACTTTTTGTTTTAATTAATAGCTGTAAATCAAACCACTATGATACGAGAAGATCGAATAGAACTTAATGAGCGTTTTGTTAAAGTATTCAAACTTTTACAAGAGAGAGGCGATATTATCATGAATGACCGTGGGGGAAAAGGAATTGGAGATTTTGCCGATAAGATTCTTGGTAATCGAGCTTATGGTCATATTGTTCGTGCCTTCTTAAACCCCAAAGATAAAAGAGTCATTGACTACCGACACGCTAGATTAATCTGTCAAGAGTATGGTGTTAATGAGTCTTATTTGATTGATGGTCTTGGAACGCCTTTTGGCATTGATTTGCCGCAAACAACGCATTACAACAATGCCGCAGAAAATGGCACTGGCAATATTTTATACACTAGTGTTCAAGCTTTTGCAGGTGCTTCCGTTGCGGCTGATAATACTTTTTCGGCGGAAGAAAATGCTTACTTCGCAATTCCGGGTATTCGAGGAGATGGTTTAGTCGCTTTTCCAATTGAAGGAAATAGTATGGAACCGGAGATTATGAACGGTGACATCGTTATTTGTAGAGAAGTACGGAGTATTAACGAAATTAAAGACAACGAAATTTACGCCGTCAAAAATAATGGTTCGGTCAACGTTAAGTACGTTCAACGAATTTATACCAAAAAAGGACGCTTGATAGAACTCAAACTCATCTCTGCCAATAATTTAGAACATGATCCTTTTAACATTGAAGTCAATGAGTTGACGCGTTTGTATAAAGTAACTCGAAAGATTAGCCAATTCTAAATACTTTCTTTTATCCGCTAGTCTTACACTTCACACCAATTCACAGCCCGAATCAGGAAGGAAATAAACTCAAAAAAAATTCCTTCCTGATTTTCGCTAAATATTTCTCTCGCCGCCATACTCTTTTTCCTTCCTACTTTACGGGGAAATAACGTCTAAGGTTTTTCAATTTCGACAGAAATACTTCTCCCCTATTCACTACAATATTTAAAACCCACAAGATTAAAAACTTTTTGTTTTAATATTTTTATTTATAAAACAAATTATTTATATTGTGCTAGGTTTTTATCCAGCCCGAAACTTAAATTTTATTCCGGATGAAGACTGAATTTTCTAGCTGTAATTAACCATTGAAAATTTAGGTCGCGCTAGACTGTAAGTATTACAATATGAATATCACCCAGCGAGTAGAATTAAATAGACGTTTTGCAGAAGTGTATCAGCAGCTGAAAGAAAAAGGTGTGATTGTCAAAAATGATCGCCAAAAAAGTAAGTCCGCTTTCGCTGAAAACATTGGTACGAAAGGTCATATTATTGATTTGTTTCTAGCAAACAAACGCAAGATTACTTATGAACAAGCCAAACAGCTTTGCTCAACGTACGGCGTCAACGAAGCATACATGTTTCAAGGCATTGGCGAAGCTTTTGGTACACAAAATATTCCTGATTCAGAAGAAAAATTAGCCATGGCACTAGGTATCAATTTTTCGCCCAACATCTTATTCACTAGCATCGAAGCATTTGCTAGTAACACTGTTGGCGTCGATCTGCTTGAAGAAAATGAACATTTTCATATTCCAGGTGTGAAAGGAGATTTAGTCGCTTTTAACATCAATGGTGAAAGTATGTCTCCTACTATTTTCCCCGGTGATATGGTGATTTGTTCTCCCTTAGAAAGCAATACTGAAATGATCGATAACGAAATTTATGCCGTGGTAACCAACCAATCCGTTTGGGTCAAACGGGTACAGCGTTGTTTTGATCGACACAATAATTGGACACATTTAAAATTAGTCTCCGACAATTTTGAAGAGTTTGATCCTTTCATTATCGAAATCGGAGAAGTCAATAAATTATTAAAAGTTTCTCGCCGGTTAACAAACCTGCTGTAAACTTGAAAAGCCGCAATTTTCGAATATAGTCTCTTTTTAATATCGTGGCGCTTGCTTAGAGGAGAAGGGAAAATCTACTTTAAGTCAAGCACACTCGCCTGATTGAGTTCAGGTTTTTATTTTAATTCCTGCTGTTTTTTTTGAATCTGACGCTCGAATTGTTTCAATTCGAGCGTTTCTTTTTTATCTATTTATTTGTGCTAAAATTATTATTCTTTATTCCTACCCCAAATTTACGGCGCCCGCTGAATGGCAACTACTGGATCTAAACGGGAAGCTTTCAACGCAGGATACGTTCCAAATACAACTCCAATCAACACCGAAATTACCGCAATCAAAAGCATCGTATTCACCGTAAAACTAACCGAAAAAGGAACGTCCGCAACCATTTTCAAAACCGGCAGCGCTAACATTGCCAGAATCATCCCCAACAATAAACCAATGAAACTTCCAAAAATGGAAACAGCAATGGATTCACTTAAAAATTGAGTTACAATGGTCGATTTACTCGCTCCAATCGCTTTACGAATCCCTATTTCACTCGTTCGCTCAGAAACAGAAATTAAAAGTACATTCATCACACCAATTCCTCCTACAAAAACGGAAAGTCCCACAATCATTCCCATGATCACTCGAAAAATTAAAAATCCTTCGTTCGCTTGTTTGACCCGAAAGCCATTATCAAAAACGGTAAAACTTTTAGCTCGAGCACCAAAGCGATCTTCCAACCAAGCTAGGGTTTGTGCTTTAATCGCAGGAACATCTTGTACTTTTTCTGCTTCAAAAACTACCCGAGGTGGATGCTGTGCTAACTGCGCCGAACTCAGGCGACTAATCGGTAAGTATACTTTAGGAAGGTCAGCTTCCTCTGGTGTAAGTATACCAACAATTTCATACGCAACACTATCTTGGTCCAAAATACTCTTACCAATAACTTGATCCGTTTGCACCGAATCTATGAGTTGAGCAAACGCTAAATTCACCACAGCAACAGGGCTTTTTGCTTCTAAATCTGCCTCACTCAAAAACCGACCTTTCGTCAATTCTTCTGTTTCTCGATAGACTTCATTACTATGATACCGATACGCTGCTAGAGGGTTGGGATTTCCTGTAAACTTAAAAATATGATTGGAGCGATTTTTTAAATAAAGTTGATTAGGAACATCAATAGCCACTTGCAAAGATTTGCTATCTGCGTAAGAGAAATAAGCAATGCTATCTTTTCGTACGCGAATATTATTGACTTGCTCGTGTGTCTCCGATTCCACCATGACAGCCTTGAGAGAAGTTGTTTCTGTAATCATCCTATTTGCATATTCCTCCATCCCATCGATCAAACTCAAAGTAGCAACGAGCGCCGCCACGCCCACGATAATTCCTAAAACCGAAAGAATCGTATGAAAAAATCGACTACGAATAGACTGGAAAGCCATCCCGAAGGAGGACAGAATTGTTTTTATCATGGCTTAGTTATTTTAAGTTACTGAAGTTGTTTTGAAATCGATCCTACGGTCTACCCTCTTGGCAGACAGGACTAAAACATTTTAAAACAACTGCTAATTCTGCCAATGATAATAAGTCATTTTTGGGAGAGAAATATATTTGATCTACAGAAACAAAGATTCTATGGATGAATCACGAAATGATTTAAGATAAGATAGTAATTCAAAGTACAACGGTATTGCTTGAGCTCAAGCAATACCGTTGTGCAGATGACATTTATCTAGTCCCTTTTTTGTTATTCAATAGTTAGATTTTAGCCCATCCGCTGTCGCATGGTTTCGTACAGCATAATTCCGGTAGCCACCGAAACATTGAAAGAATCCGTCTTTCCTTGTTGAGGGATCATAAAATCTTGATCTACAATTTTCAAGACCGGCTTTGAAATCCCCTTTCCTTCCGAACCGATTACGAGCGCGGTAGCTTGCGTTAGATCCAACTCGTGTAACTGCGTTTGCGCGCCTAAGCTACTCGCCATCACTTGCACACCCGAAGCTTGCAAAAATTCGATGCTTTTCATTAAACTACGTTCCCGACAAATCAAGATATCATTTAACGCTCCTGCGGAAGTTTTAATCGCATCGCCGTTGATCTGTGCCGCTCCAGATTCTGGAATAATGATCGCATGCACCCCACATAATTCTGCCGACCGAGCAATCGCACCAAAGTTACGAACATCCGTGACGCCATCTAAAACCAAAAGCAATGGTACCTCCGTCTTTTCAAAAAGCTGTGGCAAAATATCTTCGATGTGGTAATATTTCACTAGACTCAATAAACCGATAATTCCTTGATGATTTGAGCGGGTCCATCTGTCCATCCGCTCACGTGGCACTACCTGTAATGGAATATTGTGGGCTTTGCTCAAACGGCGAATTTCTTTTTCAAAATCACCGACGGTTCCTCTTTCCAAAAGTAACTTATCAATGTCTTTTCCTGCCTTAATCGCATCGATTACGGGATGTTTCCCAAATATGAGTGGTGTCTTTTTTTTATCTTCCATCTTTCAAAAGCTGTTAATTTCGTCGTTCATCTATCTATAAATATGGACAAATCTACCATAATGTAGTATCTTACCAAGAGAAGAATACACTAAATTTTAATCTTTATCTACAAAAAGTCCATTTTCAGCAAGATCAATTGAATTTTATCGCTGCAAAGTTATGTCGAAATCAACAAAATACGCCGAGATAACTGGCTCAAAATAAAAAAAGGAGTACTCTTCCTTAGCTTTAAAAGCCATAACTTTACAAGAGATTTCTTGCTTTATTTAAAACAGGAACAAAGCTTGCATATTCTATCTTAATATAGCAGTTGCTTAAAGTAAGTCTTAACCGCTATTCAAGCAAGACGAACACCATTTTAAAACAACTTTAATTTCAATACTTAAAACGATAGTCCCACAATGAAATCTTCAATTACCGCAATGGTGTTTACGCTAATCTTTCTCTTGCATTCCCAAGAAGGAGCGGCACAAATCAACACCACACAAATCGCCAAAGCGCACATCGAAAGCAATCGTGCGGCTTGGAACCTAAATCCTGAAGATGTAGCCGAACTCCAATTGTACTACGAGTATCAATCTACACATAATGGTTTACATCATTTATACTTTATTCAACAATATAAGGGTACGCCCGTCAAAAATGCGGTACTCAACTTTAGCATTATGGCGGATGGAAAAATCCTCTCCGTCGGGAATCGTTGCGTTGGACAACTTGCTAGTAAAGCTACGGTTACCAATCCTAGTGTAACGGCAATTACGGCCTTACAAACCGCGATGACCGAGCTCAATATTCCGGCAAATACGCCAACTTTAAAAGAACGACGCTCCGAACGAGAACTTATTTTCGATAAAGGAGATTTTTCACTCGAAGATGTTTTAGTCAAACTTTATTTCCAACTTTCCGAAGATCAATTACAATTGGTCTGGGATTTTGACTTATACGATATCAAAAGAAACGATTTGTGGAATTTTCAAATTGATGCGGTCAGTGGAAAAATTACGAGTAAAATTAGTCAAGCTTATAGCTGCCAATTCAACGGTAAACATCATCAACACCACACCGACCATTGTCATTCCAATACCACAGAAACGAGTTCAGCGCTACCCGTTTTACCAGATAGCTATCGCGTGTATGCACTTCCTACGGAAAGTCCGGCACATGGTAATCGGACGACAGTTACTGATCCTGCCGATTTGATGGCTTCTCCTTTTGGATGGCACGATACCGATGGCGTAGCAGGTGCAGAATATACGATTACCCGAGGTAATAATATCCATGCTTTTCAAGATCGGGATGGCAACTTTAGTTCTTCCGAAGATGAACCAGATGGTGGTCCAACTTTAGATTTCAATTTTCCTTTTGTGATGTCTAATGAACCTGCTCAGAACCAAGACGCGGCGGTGACGAATCTTTTTTATACTTGCAACGCTGTTCACGATTTTGCTTACCACTATGGTTTGGACGAAGCAGCAGGTGCTTACCAAATCAATAATTATGGAAATCTCGGTGCGGGTAATGATCCCATCACTGGTTTAGCACAATACGGTGCCAATGCTTCTTCTAATGTTAATAATGCTAGATTTTTTGTGACGCCTGACGGTGTAACGGGCCGTTTGCAAATGTTCGTTTGGAATAGCGAAGCGGGTGGAGGTCAAAAGTTATTACAGATTAATTCACCAAGTTCCATCGCAGGAACCTACTCGGCGGGCATTGCCGAATTTGGTCCTCCTGTATCTAGCACTCCAATCAACGGCGAGATTGTCATTGTACAAGATGACACCTTTAATCCTTATCCTACGGATGGTTGTGAAAATATAACCAACGGAGCAGAATTGGTTGGAAAGATTGCTTTGGTAGACCGTGGAGGCTGTTCTTTTAAACGAAAAACGAAAAACGCAGAAGACGAAGGTGCCATTGCCGTAATCATGTGCAACTTTGAAGAAACAAATAATCCGATGGGAGATGTAGATTACATTGCTACCCCGAGCATTCCCATTATCAATTTAAAATTTAACGATTGCCAAATCATCCGAGCACAAATCGAAAGTGGCGTTAATGCAACCATCGTTTTGCCCGCAGTAAGTACGCCGCAACAACTCGACGGTGACTTTGATAATGGAACCATTGTCCACGAATATGGTCATGGAATTTCCTCTCGACTGGCAGGCGGCCCGATCAATGAAGATTGTTTACAAGGTGGAGAATTATTTCGAGCAGAAGGTTGGAGTGACTTTTTTGCCCTAGCAACTACTGCAAAAGCTGGAGATACCGGAGCGATGCCGAGAGGAATTGCTACCTATTTATACCGAGAAGCCAATACCGGAAAAGGAATTCGACGATATCCCTACTCTACCGATATGACGATCAATCCGCATACTTACGCGGACATCATTAATAATCCAAGCTCGGAGCATTTTATTGGAGAAGTTTGGGCGAGTATCCTTTGGGATTTATACTGGGCTTTAGTAGATAAATATAATTTCGACCCTAATCTTTATACGGGTACAGGTGGTAATAATATTGCGATTGCGCTCGTCATGGACGCCTTAACGATTCAACCTTGCACCCCTGGTTTTATTGATGCTAGAAATGCAATTCTTTCCGCGGACCAACTCAATAATGGTGGTGCCAATCAAACTTTGATTTGGCAAGTTTTTGCAAATCGTGGTGTTGGTTTTAGCGCCGATCAAGGTAGTAACTTAACGGCAGCCGATCAGCTGGAAGCTTTTGATCTTCCTCCTCAGTTTATTACGGAATTAAAAATTAAAAAATCAATGTCGCCCTTAGTGCAAGCTGGAGATAATATTACAGTAGAACTAACGGTGACCAACCACAAAATTCTTACGGTTAGCAATTTGAAAATTACGGACGAGTTGCCAGCCGGTCTGAGCTACGTCGCTGGCAGCGCTACCAACGGTGGTACTCAAGTTGGCAGCGAAATGGTATTTGACGCGGGGAGTTTGAATACGGGTGAATCCATTACCGTTTCTTACCAAGCTAAAACGGATGCGGACTTGTATTCGATTGAACAATTTTATGATGATATCGAGGGTAATGAAGATAATTGGGCAACCGAAGGAATTCAAAACACCAATTTATTTAGTATCTCTACTGGCACAGCTAATAGTGGAACCAAAGCTTGGAAAGTAGAAAATGTTAACGATCGTAGTCATCAAGTCTTAGTCCTTTCCAACACTAAATTCATTCAAGGTACACAACCTGCTTTCCGTTTTTATCATCAGTACAATACAGAACCGGGAACCGATGGTGGAATTGTAGAAATTTCTACCGATGGTGGAACGACTTGGGCTGATTTGCGACCACACATTTTTCGACAAAGCTACACGGGGCCCATTCAATATAATACTTTTGTTCAACCCGACCTCTATGCTTTCTGGGGTAATAGTCAAGGATTTGTACCGACGTACATTGATATGAGTCCTTTCTTAGGAGAGGTCGTAACGATTCGGTTCCGATTTGGAACCAACGATGCTGTGTCTGCGGATGCTTGGTACATCGACGATGTTGAATTCTTGGATTTATATAATTACGAAGGCGAGGCTTGTGTAAGTTCTGAACAAGGCGACCAAGTCTGTGCCATTGCACCGAGACGTGGAACAATTGTCGAATCCCAAATTTCCACGAGTGTGAATGACTTGTTGGCGGACCAAACGGTACAATTGCAGTTGCAGCCTAATCCGGCGGATGCTTTAATCCAAGTTTCAATTGCCAGCGAACAAAGTTTGACGGGGACACTTTCGATTTACAGTATGAATGGGAAACAATTCCTTCAACAACGAGTGAGCCATCCGGCGGGTAAAACAACTATTCCAATGGATACCACACCTCTGAGTGCCGGAATTTATTTTGTAAAATTAACTACAGCAAAAGGAAGTTTGATTAAAAAGTTAGTGATTCAATAGTCTAGTTTACCTACAGCTAATATGATATTTATTAAGACCCTCGTTAGTTTTTTAAAAGATCCAGAGTATCGAGATTTACTCTTTACGACTATGATCATTTTGACTTTTGGAACCGTGGCGTATCGTTATTTAGAAAATTGGGATTGGGTCGATGCGCTATACTTTTCGGTAATCACTTTGACAACGATTGGCTACGGAGATTTTACGCCACAGACGGTAGAAGGTAAAATTTTCACCGTGTTTTATATCATTTTAGGAATTGGTATTATTCTAAGTTTCGTTAATACCGTTTACGCCCATTTTGATAAATTAAAAAAAGAGCAAAGAGATAATAATACTCCTAGTTCTTAACTTACTGAAACGGTTTGAAGCTTTTATCTAAACTATCCTTACAAGCTACCGACCAAAGTTAAAATACCTTTTACAAAAAAGGTCTAGCTACTCAACGCAGCTAGACCTTTTTTTATAAGCAAAACTAAAGTAGTAAACTTGGCATCCAGACAAGTTCGCTTCCTGATTACTTGCCGCTACCTTTACTTTTACAAAGTCAATTTACTCGCAATATTTTTAGGAATCGCATCTTTGTGTACAAGAATTGCTACCATTTTCAAGCGCATATAAGGCGCTGACATGTACAAAAATCCTTTGTGTTCGCTAATCTCGCCCCAAGAATTTTTGATAATATAATACTTCGTACCTTTTTGATCTTTTGCCATTCCCATCAAGTGCATCAAGTGGTCGTCCGTAGTAGAAAAACTTTCAAAAGTTTCCTGACGCATATCTTGGGTAATTTTCATTTCAGGACCAGGCTCTAAGAATAAATCGTCCCGCTTCTCATCTACTGGTGCGACGGCAATTCCTTTTCCCGCAGAAAAACCTTTCTCACTAACATCTCCATCCCAAGCTACCGAATATCCTTTTTTGATCGCATTATCTACAATTGCTTCGACTTCTTTGATTGGAAGATTATAAAAAGAACCATTAGAATAGTTGTCTGGAATTTCTAGGATAAATTTTTCGTAAAAAGGGTGATGCGTAAACGAAGTAATACTCACGTAATCATCTGGATTGATTTCCATGCTTTCCGCAAAACTTTTAGGCGTATATTTTTTACCTTCGTAGGTGAAATTTTCTGGCGTAGATCCTAAATAAACATCCAGTACCGCTTGAAAAGCCGTAAACCATTT
The DNA here is from genome assembly GCA_937951685.1 of uncultured Saprospiraceae bacterium. Classification (GTDB taxonomy): domain Bacteria; phylum Bacteroidota; class Bacteroidia; order Chitinophagales; family Saprospiraceae; genus CALFBG01. The sequence continues at coordinate 22,451 of CALFBG010000002.1, forward strand.
CTTACTCAAACGCTTTTGCTTCAAAACGCCATCTAACATTCCCTTCAGTACCTTTTCCATTTCACTGTGATCATGCCCTTTCGCTTCTTTTTCTTTACCCGAATAAACAGCCTCCGGTACAATACCGTAACGTTTAGCTACGGTAATTGGATCGTGCGCTAAACTACCTTGGCTAAAATTAGCTTTACCTTGTCGGTAAACGTAATTCCGAGCTTTGTCCTTATAGATATTACTAACCGTAAACATTTCGGAAAGATCATGCTTACCTTTTCCTTTTCGAATCAATTCTGATTCTAAAAAAGAAGACGTTGCGTAGCTCCAGCAAGTTCCAGTACGACCTTGACTTTTAACTGGTGTACAATCAATTTTTTCTTGGATCGTAAACTTATAATTGGAAACCTTTTCCTTTTTGGTATCTACCTGTGCGATTGACGACACGCTAAAACAGCAAAGTAATACGAATAATAATGCAGGTATTTTTTGTATTTTCATTGTATTTGATATATTTAATTTGGCTCTTTACCAAGGACATGCTGAGTAAAGAACGGTTAAGTAATTACGATATAAAGTGTTTACTGTTGGTTTAGATAGATAAGAGTTACGGGAGATACACACGCGCAAAAACGAGATAGACCGGACGAGCATTTGTACAGCAAGGGAAATTTGCTGACCAATGATAGCTTTGCCCTAAAGATTGAATCATACTCCATTGAGCATTTAAGGTACTTATTCTTCTTCTTTACTAGCTTCTGCCGCTTTATCCTCGTCGTCATCCTTCGAAAAATCTTTAATGGCATCGCTAATTTTATCTCCCATGACGATAGCGACCGCTTTCGCAGTATCCACTACATCTTCCAAAGTCTCGCCCATGGTATTGGCAAGTGCATCCATAATAGATTCATCGGGAGGAGTATTTTTAGGTACTTCTGTCTTTGGTGGTGTTACTTTAGGCGCTTCCGGGGTAACAATCGCTTCGGCTGCTTTTTCTAGTTTTTCGCTATCATTTTCCCGCTGCGCTTCCGCCTGTTTCATCTGCTCTTTAATCTTTTCTTTAGCCGCTTTTTGAGCAGCTCTTACTTTTTCCTTCTCGACCTCTTCGGCTTCTTTCTTTTCTAAATCCTTCATTCGTTTTTCCAGCTCTTGCCGCGTCTTCATCATTTCCGACAATTTTTCTTCTTTGGAAGAAACGCGCTCTTCGATCATTTTTATTTTTGCTTGCCGAATTTGTGCCTCTAGTTGACCGTCAGAAGAAGCAACTTTTTTATTTTGAAATTCTAAATCACTTTTATCTCGAATAATCGAGCGATTCATTTTCTCAATCGCAGCGAGTAAGCCATCGAATCTTCTTTTGAGGCGAACACTAGGAGAACCATCATTATTCGCATTAGGACCAAATCTTCTTTCTTTTACATCTTTAAAAGTCTTGTCAATTCGTTCCCATACTTTCGAACGGTGTTCTCTGGTCAGCTTTGTATCTCGAAATTGACGCTGTAAAGACTTGAGTTCATCAAAAACACTTTGCAAATTCAGTCCCTTGGTGACACGCGTTTCGATCTCATCCAAGGTCTTCATGAAATCTTCGAGGTGCGTTTTTGAAAGATTCTGAAATTCCGAATCCAGGGCAGTTCGCAAAGATTTTAGTCGATCAAAAAGGGCGTTGGTATTGTCCCGTAAAGAGTTTGCGTGTTCGCGAAAAAGATTACGCTCGCGAACTTGACCTTGTACTTTCGACCAGAAATTCTTAAGCGATTCCCAGGTTTCAGAATCGTAGGTTTTTAACTGTTCAACTTTTTCTTTGAGTTCTGCTAATTCCGTTTGGTAAGCTTCGTTGAGTTTGGAAGAAAGCACAATAAAATGCCACTCCGTTTGAGCGCGTTGAATAATATCTCCCCGTTCTATCTTT
>CALFBG010000003.1 GCA_937951685.1 uncultured Saprospiraceae bacterium
GTCGGTAGTTGTGCGAATCGGACTCATTTGTCTTGGTACCTACTTACCGTTTAGACCGTACGAGTGTGGAATTGATTTGCCTAGCGCTGCGCAACTACATGACAATATCGACCGCTACACCGGGAAATTTGAAAGCACAGATGTCGTCGTTATTAAGTTGTTCTACTTGTAAAGAGATCTTTGAGATTGTTAAATTTTTCATTTGGAGTAATTTTATGATTAGTAAATTTTTGTGAAGTTTAAAAAACAACTTCTATATTAAAATCTCATTACAGCAAATCTCCTAATGCTGGGTTCATTATTCACGATGGCCTATAATCGTAAGTAATGCTTGCGTACCAGGCATACTGGGTGAGTTACCATAATAAGCGATTGCGCTTAATATGAATGTAAGTATTCACTTCATTTGGTGAATAACTTAAGTTGATGCTAGATATATAACCTAGACCTGCTATTGTGTTTTTTTTAACTGTTGTGGGAGAGCGAAGGCTAACCTTTGAATCAGTTTTAGTTTTATATTTTTGGCTTTTTATTTTTTGTTTTTAAACAACTTCTTTTTAATGAAAATCAAATCCAATACTTCATACCAATTTACTTAGAATATCGTCTAATAGATAATTTGTATTAGTGCTTAACAAGTAATTAACAAAACTAATATTAGATATTAATTTGTACTTACTGCTAGTACATTTAAGGATACTGATTGATTGGCGGAAAACTTAAAGGAATCTTAATCTGCAAATTTTAAAATGCTGTTCAAGCACTTATTATTTTAACGTGAATTTTGCAGCCTTTAGATTAGCATTTTTAAAATTCATTTTCAAATGGCATTTTTGTGCAATTGTGATTTAGAACTGTGTTTAAATTGCTTGAGTGGTGCTACAAAAATAATGTTTATTTCGCAATAAAATTGCTTCTTCGTATAATTAATCTATGAATAAGCGATTTTTTTATACGAAAAGGGATGCCGCTTGACAAAAATGCCTAAAAAAGCCTTTTTGCAAGCGCTAATTCTTTATTCGAAAGAATTGATTTACAAACATTTGTTAGTATGAACATTTATTGTTGGATCAGTAAGTTTTAGCCTTTTATGTCTTATCAATGATTGCAGCTTAGGCTAAGTCTATTCTTTCTTAGCCGTCGCCAATTGAATAATAATTCCAGTATCATCGGCTTGCTTTGCTGCGTCGTTTAATTTCTGCAGTTCGTTCATTTCTGTATTCAGAATCTCATGGTTTTTGAGAATATACTTTGATCGCAACACTAGCATTTTTTCGTTAAGCTGATCAATGCTCACCTCGTAAGTTCCAATCGGCGTTTCTACCGTTTGGTCAATATTGTTTTTATTGACCAACTCAACGGCTTGATCAAAACTGAGATAATAGCTGAAAGCATCAATTCCCGTAAAGAGAGGATAATAATGTAGTAAGCGGGTATTCGAATTGGTTTGGTATAATTGGTGTGGAAACCATTGCTCAATATTTATTTTATAAATGCCTTCATCCATTTTTGTCAGCGCAGCAGGAATACTTAGGTCGTAATCTAAGGTAAACTTAAACGGAAATCGATCTGCATTTTCTGATAAAACTAAGTTTTCAAACGTTGCATCAGGAAAGCGCTTTTCAATGCCCGCTTCTAAATAGCTTGTCAGTTGGGCTTGCTGTTGTTTGTTGGCGTAAAGGTTGCGCGTTTGGGTAGAAGCGGCTCCTTCAAAACTTTCTTGGCATTTTTGCTGTAAACTTTGGGTGGCAAGATTGACCGTCGCTTTGATTTTGTGCAAGCGCTTGTTTTTCTGATACGGACTGAGTGGGATTTTAATTTCCTTAAAATTTTCAGCGTCTTGCAAATCTAAAAGATAGAGGGAAGTGCCTTCTAAAAAAGGAGGAATTTCATCCATCTCATATTGTCGATTAGGCGTCTTCGGGAAAACCAAATGAAAGTTACCACTATCATCCTCTACCACAAAAGTATAGTCCGTAATTTGAATCGAGGAAGGGAAGTTAAGTTGTACCGGACCATGGTATCGGTTCTTGCAAGAGGCTAGGTAATACTTCAAACCTAAACGGTCTAGTAGTGCTTTATACATCTTAAGCAACACGTGGTAATCTGCTTTTCGTTCTTCGATAAAGTATTCAATGCCACTACTTTCTTCGTTGCTGCTAATCCGTTGTAACGCAACGTCTTTATTGATGAATTGATGAATGCGCTTGAGTTGTTCCAAGGGACTTGCCGTTTGCTGATCGCCAAGAATTTCTTCGTAGAGTCGGCGGAATTTTTTAGATTTACGAACGACGACTTGCAAGGATTGTTTATCCACGTATTGCAAAAGATCGCGCCAGTTCTGAATGTCTGGTGGTGCCGAGTCGATATAAAAACGATTAAGGTTGAGTTCGTAGATGAAGTAGGGGAGTTGAAGCGCCGGAATAATCCCATTATCATCATAGAGCCCCGGTAGCTCTGTTACTTCCCAACTGAAGCTGTAATTTTCTAAACCTTGTTCCATTTTGGGGTCAGACATTCCATTGTATACGTTGGTCAAGACAATTACTTTCTTATCAACTTCTAGGATAAACGTCGATTTTAAAATGGGTAAAAAATCGTTTAGATATACGTTATTCCCGCGTTGAATGGTTTCTCCTTCGTATACACAAACCAATTCGAATTCATCGCCTACTTCCAAGCCAGGGACGGAGAAAAGGAAGTATTTCTCTCGATCATAAATGTCTTCCTCGTCGGTCAAATCTAGCGATTTGATATCTTCTGCCGCATGATCGACTAAGCTACCATCTTGTTTGATGGTGCGAGTATCTAAAATGGTTATTTCCAAATCTTGTTTTTTAGGAATTACGATTTTCCCGTAGCGTTCCAGACCACGTTGCGTCAAAATTTTGATCCGCTTTTTTATAATATTTCGCGCAAAGAATAAGCTATTATTAATTAGTGTTTGCCGTTTTTCGTAATCATAAATAATGACGGCGTCTTCACGCTGATATTTAGCAGGCAAGGCTTCGCTGGGTTGGAGGGAATCCTCCCATTTATAATCTTTTTGTGCGGATAGCATCGTCGCGGATAAACTGACTAAAAGGAATAGACTTAGCGTGAATGCAGAGCGGGAAAGGTTAAGGCATGCTTTCATAGATAATAGATTTTTGTAAACTTTCTTGGATCAGCTGGTTCAACTGATTATAGCTTTTTATTAAATGGGGAGCGAGCTGTACGTGTTCGTTTTCGTAGAGATAATGAACTTCTATTTTGGTCGCTTCGCTTTGTTGAATGTCCATTTGAAAACGCAATCCTTCTGCTGCAAAACGGATCTTTTCGAATGGCTTCAGTTGCACGGCTTTATCTAAGGTCAAGGTGAGGTGCAAGACTCGGTGTTGACTTTCGTAAGTAACAAAAGTCTCGTCTTCCGCTACTTTCGTAGGAAGTTGGTGCGGCTTGGGCAAGAAGTCCAACGAGAGATAGGTACGTTGACCAATCTGGGTAAACATTTTATTGACTTCGCATTGATAATTAACGGCCGTCGTGCTATCGGAATTGAGGAATTCAAAGGAAGATAATTCGGTATTTGAAAATTCTTGTTCAAAGCTTTTACTGAGGTAACGATGTACTTTCGCTACGCTAGTGTAATGCTGTAAAAACTGCAAATCTATTTGACTCAAACCATGATATTTGTACTGGCCCTTGCCCCTCAAAATTTGCCCTTCTTGTTGGAGTTGCAAACGATGAAAAACGGCGTTTTCAGGAGCGGCAACTTTGTCGACTTTTAAAATTCGTCCTTGATCTTCGTTGATCAAAAAAACGTGTTTATCCTGGATTTGTCGACTGGGTAAACCAAAAATGCCATAGTCTTCTGTCGCATCTAGAAACAACCAATCTTCTCCCAATTTAACGACGCAAATGACGTGATTAGCCGAAGCAAGGCTCGGAAAGTCAAAATCGTAAGGATGAGATAAAGTAGCGGAGATGGCAAGGTAGGCTTCAAAGCCAAAATACTTCAGGGCTTGACACAAAAGGTTACTCATGTCTTTACAATCACCTTGTTTGTGTTGCAGTACTTGATTGACATCTCGTGGCTGTACCGCACCAATACCATTCTCAAAGTCGATGTAAGTGATTTTTTCCTTGACGAAATTAAAGATGGCCGTAATGGTTTCCGTGGGAGCTGCGGTTTGAGGAATATGCGCTAAAATCTCTTGTAAACTAGCTTCTTGTAAGTTAGAATGTGGTTTGACCAAGTTGAAATACCAATCATTAAAGAAGTCGGTAGGAGCTTGATCATTTTTATAAACCATCATTCTAATTTTTGGTAAATTTTGCTGCGGAGCTCGTTTCCGTTGTTGCGCATTGGAACTAAATAGATAACGAGTCGTATTGGCTTCCTGGACTTGCCTGGTATCGAAAATTTGGGCACTCAAGCTATCTAAACGATACGCTAAGGTGTAGCCCGTAGGAACAAGTATTTCAAAATAAAAAGTATCCGTTATCAGGTGGTCATACAAGGCAATGGAACTCAAAAACATTAAATCGCTCGTCTTCTTTTGGTAGCGATAGTTAAAGGGAAAAGCTTGGTCTTGTGCTTCGAAGAAAAAAGAAGTCTTTTCAATGCCACTATAAAAAGATTGAGTAAGCGCAGTACTTTTATTGATCTGCTTCTTTTTGATCGACTTCTCTTTCCCCTTGGCAGTAATGTAGTTGGCTTCAAAGTCAGTTAGTTGATCCAATTCTCCACAATAAATAGCAATCCATTCTTTTTGCTGTGCCGGACAAATACCTTGACAATTTACTTCTTGGAGAAAAGTATTTGCGGTAGGATTAACACTAATGCGAGTCGTTTTCTTTAGGTAATGAATTTTTTCAGCAGGCTGCGTACTAGCAAGTAAGGGGAGGAGACAAAAAACAAGGAAAAGATGTAAATATTTCATAGCAATATTCATAGCAATAAGCAATCAAATAAAATACCTAAAACTTACAACGCGATGGAGATACGGGCAGGACGTACGATTTCCAAGTTATAGTTAATTGATCGCAATTCAGCAATAAAACTTTAAACTCAGACTAAGTATTTAAAACCAGCGACCAACTTAAAGGGTTGAGGTTTCAAAAAAAAGGAGCAACTACCTAAGCAGCTACCCCTCACACTATGAAACACTATATCTTTAAAACGTTTTTTGTTGAAATTTAGTTTATTTTATTAGTTAAAAACTTATATAAACTTAAGGACTAATTCCCTGAAATACAACAAAACGTACATTTATTGATCAAATCTGAAGCTAAAAATAGCTAAATCAGCGGTATAATTGATAATTATTGATTAATTATTTTTGGAATTTATTTGTTAAGTTGCTCCAGAATGTAAGCTGTAAGGCAAAATTAAAGGAAAATCTTTCCATTCCACCATTCTTTTTCGAGCGTTGCACCGTGTTTCTCGTAAAACTTGATCGCGGGTTCGTTCCAATCTAAGACTTGCCACTTGGTTAGTCGAGCTCCTTTTTCCTTTGCGGTTTGCAGAAAAGCCTTGAATAGTAATATTCCAACCCCTTTTTGGCGATAAGTTGCTGTAATAACGAAGTCTTCAAGATATAGCATTCTACCTTTCCACGTAGAGTAAGTCATATAGTATATAATGGTTCCAATAATCTTTCCGTCGTGCAGTGCTACCTGCGACTCGAAAATTCCATCCGTAAAATCTCGTTCATAATCGGTCAAAGAAGCGGTTAGCTCTTGTGGTGCATTTTCATAAATAGCCAATTCCTCGACGAGTCCATAAACGGCCGCCAAATCATTTATTGTTGTCTTTCTGATTAAAATATCCATGTCTGCGTAGTTTTTAATGAAGTTGTTTGAAACGATGTTGAGCATTCAAGCATGGCTAGTGAAAGCTTTAAAGTACTTTACGGATTAAACTATTTCTTAGTTGTGTGTTGGCACAAAAGGCTAAGAAGAAAGCGGGAAACGAAGCAGTAAGGTTCATAGAGGAACCTTACTTTTGTGGTGCTACGATTGCCATCAAATTTATGTATTATGGGATCGTTACCGTATTTTATTTCGCCAATAAGCGCTTTACCCAACGAATGCTGCTGCAAAAATAGGATAAAGAATCATTGATTTTTACTGGAATCCAGATTTAATAATGATTTAGCTGAGAAGTTTATAAACCTGTTTGATCAGAATTACTAGAACGTTAGTTACTTAATGAAGATCATTTGGAAGCGCAGTTAAGAAAAGCCCTGATTGGCTAATGATTTTAAGACTTAGGAATAGTTTCAACATTCTTTAAAATATTTTCAAACTAGTCTTTGATTTACCCGAAAATAATTCTATCTTTGCAATCGCTTTTGGAAATAGGGGTTTCATTGTAGGATGTTCATTATCTAAAATCCTATAAATCAAGGCCTTTCAAAAGCGAACAGAAGTAAAATTTAAGAAAAAAACAAAATGTAGAATATGCCTACAATTAATCAACTTGTAAGAAAGGGTAGAAAAAAGATCGTAGTTGCGAGTAAATCTCGTGCTTTGGAATCTTGTCCACAGAAGAGAGGAGTATGTACAAGAGTTTATACGACTACACCAAAGAAGCCTAACTCAGCACTGCGTAAAGTAGCAAAAGTTCGTTTAACGAATGGTCAAGAGGTGATTGCGTATATTCCAGGAGAGGGTCACAACTTGCAAGAGCACTCAATTGTATTGATTAGAGGTGGTCGGGTAAAGGATTTACCTGGTGTACGATACACAATCGTACGGGGAGCGCTGGATACTGCTGGTGTTGCTGATCGTTTACAAAGCCGTTCTAAGTACGGTGCTAAGAGACCAAAATAAAAATTTATGTAATGACACAAGTCATTATTTAGAACCATAACATTAGTAGTAATGCGTAAAAGAAAACCCAAAGTTAGAGTAGTTGCACCGGATCCGAGATATTCTGATTCATTGATTACTCAGTTCGTTAATAACTTAATGCTTGACGGAAAGAAATCTGTAGCTTTTGATACTTTTTACCGAGCAATGGATATCGTGAAGGAAAGAACAGGAGAAGAAGAGCATGCCGTTTGGAAGAAAGGTTTAAATAACGTTATTCCAGCTGTAGAAGTTAGAAGCCGTAGAATCGGTGGTTCTACTTTTCAAATTCCAACATAAATTCGAGCTAAGCGTAAAATTTCTATCGGAATGAAGTGGATGATTAAATTCTCTCGTGCAAGAAGTGGTAAAGGAATGGCAGAGAAGTTAGCAGCAGAAATTATCGCAGCAAGCAAAGGGGAAGGCGCAGCAGTGAAGCGTAAAGAAGATACGCACAAGATGGCTGAATCAAACCGTGCCTTCGCACACTTTAGAATTTGAGTTATTTTTTTAGTAGAACAAATTATTCGATCATATCACAATTTAGATTGTTATAAGTCATGGCAAGAGATCTAAGATACACGAGAAATATTGGAATTGCTGCTCACATTGATGCTGGTAAAACGACCACCACTGAGCGTATCCTCTATTATACTGGTATAAGTCACAAAATTGGTGAGGTACACGATGGTGCCGCTACCATGGATTGGATGGAGCAGGAGCAAGAAAGAGGTATTACTATTACTTCAGCTGCAACGAAGACGGAATGGAAGTGGAATGACACGACTTATCACGTTAATATTATTGATACTCCAGGTCACGTTGATTTTACCGTAGAGGTAGAGCGTTCCTTGAGAGTACTAGATGGTACAGTTGCTTTATTTTGCGCAGTTTCTGGTGTAGAGCCACAATCTGAAACCGTTTGGAGACAAGCAAATCGTTATAAAGTACCTCGTATTGGTTTCGTTAATAAAATGGACCGTTCTGGTGCAGATTTCTTACACGTAGTAAACGACGTTAGAGAGAAATTAGGTGCTAATGCAATTCCATTACAGATTCCAATCGGCGCCGAAGAAACTTTCAAAGGTGTGGTTGATCTTTTAACGAATAAAGCTATCGTTTGGGATGATGATACGCAAGGAATGACCTTCCAAGAGATTCCAATTCCTGATGATATCAAAGAAACTGTCGCGGAATACCGTGCAAAGTTGATTGAAGCAGTAGCAGAATATGATGACGAATTATTGGAGAAATTCTTCGATGATCCAGATTCAATTACTTTAGAAGAAATGCAAGCAGCCATTCGCGCAGCAACGATAGATATGTCTATCTGTCCAATGATGTGTGGTTCTGCCTTCAAAAATAAAGGGGTACAGGCATTATTAGATGCAGTTTGTACTTTCTTACCTTCTCCAATGGACGTCGAGGCGATCGAAGGAATCAATCCTAAAACGGATGAGGTAGAGACGAGAAAACCAAGTGTAGAGGAGCCATTCGCGGCTTTAGCATTTAAGATTGCTACAGACCCATTCGTAGGTCGTTTAGCTTTCTTTAGAGTATACTCTGGTGCGTTGGATGCTGGTTCTTACATCTTAAATACACGTTCTGATAAAAAAGAACGAATTTCACGTATCTATCAGATGCACGCAAATAAGCAGAATCCTATTAGCAGAGTAGAGGCAGGAGATATTGCAGCAGGTGTAGGTTTCAAAGACTTGAGAACAGGAGATACAATCTGTGATCTTGACCACCCAATCGTACTTGAAAGTATGACTTTCCCAGATCCAGTAATCGGTGTGGCAGTAGAGCCAAAGAGCCAAAAGGATATGGAGAAAATGGGAATGGCTTTAGCGAAGTTGTCTGAAGAAGATCCTACTTTTAGAGTTAAATACGACGAAGATACTGGTCAAACAGTTATCAGCGGTATGGGGGAATTACACCTTGAGATTATCGTTGATCGTATGAGAAGAGAATTTAACGTAGAGTGTAATCAAGGTCAACCTCAAGTAAACTACAAAGAGGCACTTTTATCTACCGTCTCACACCGAGAAAAGCTCAAGAAGCAATCAGGGGGATCAGGTTTATTCGCAGATATCGAATTTGATTTGGGTCCTGCTGACGAAGAATTCTTAGAGAGCGAAGACTTCAAAAGTGGCAAGAAACGACTTCAGTTCGTTAACAATATCACCGGAGGGTCAATTCCTAGAGAATTAATTCCACCGATTGAAAAGGGTTTCAACATGATGATGGACAACGGTGTATTAGCCGGTTATACCATCGACAGTATGAAAGTAAGAGTTTTTGATGGCTCTATTCACGCAGTGGATTCTAAGCCAATCGCATTCGAACTTTGTGCCAAAGAAGGCTTCAAGTCAGCGGCGGGTAAAGCTTCTCCTACTTTGTTGGAACCAATCATGAAGTTAGAAGTAGTTACACCGGAAGAATATACGGGTAGCGTAATCGGTGACCTTAACAGAAGAAGAGGTTTGCCAAAAGGACAAGAGCCACGTACTGGTGGTGCCATCGCTATCCAAGCAGATGTACCATTGTCTGAAATGTTCGGTTACGTAACTTCTCTAAGAACGATTACCTCTGGTAGAGCAAGTTCTACTATGGAATTTTCACACTACGCACCACCACCAAAAGGTATTGCGGAAGAAGTGATCGAAAAAGCCAAAGGTATCGTATCGTAAAGTTGTAAATTATTTAGCGTGCTAAAATGTAGCACGCTCAACAATACTTATTATTTGAAATATTATAAATAGAGTATGAATCAGAAAATCAGAATCAAGCTTCGTTCGTATGACCATAATTTAGTGGATAAATCTACGGAGAAGATTGTAAAGACAGTCCGCAACAGCGGCGCTGTGGTCACTGGTCCGATTCCGCTGCCTACGCAAAGAAAGATTTTTACCGTCCTGCGTTCACCGCATGTCAATAAAAAATCGCGTGAGCAGTTTCAATTGAGGACTCATAAGCGATTGATAGAAATTTACACACCAACCCAAAAAACGGTTGATGCACTTTCCAAACTGGAATTGCCTAGTGGTGTAGATATTCAAGTCAAATTGACATAGTATAAATTATTATTTCTAAAAAAATTATTGAATTAGGAATTATACTTGTTGTTCTTTAGAACTTTCTAACGAATGCCATAGGTATAGGCTTACTCCTATTCATAATCTAAAATATAATAATCGTGAACGGTTTAATCGGTAAAAAAGTCGGTATGACCAGCATCTTCGACGAAGCTGGAAATAGTATTGCTTGTACAGTTGTAGAAGCCGGTCCTTGTGTAGTTACGCAAGTAAAGACAGAAGATTCCGACGGATACACTGCCCTTCAACTCGGCTTTAGCGACGCTAAAGTCAAAAACACTTCTAAAGCACTTCTCGGACATTTTGACAAATCTGGTACGACACCTAAGAAAAAGGTGATTGAATTTCGCGACTTCGACGTCGTTGAAAAAGGACTTGGCGATCTAGTTACAGTGGAGGAAGTATTTGCTGAAGGTGATCTTGTAAATGCAGTAGGCACATCCAAAGGAAAAGGATTTCAGGGAGTTGTAAAACGTCACGGTTTCCGTGGTGTTAACGATGCAACTCACGGTCAACACAATCGACAACGTGCTCCAGGATCTATTGGGGCAGCATCTTATCCTGCGAAGGTTTTCAAGGGAATGAGAATGGCAGGTCGAACAGGTGGAAAAAGAATCAAGACGGCAAATCTTGAAATTCTTAAAATCTTTCCGGACAAAAATTTAATCCTTGTTAAAGGAGCAATTCCTGGTCATAAGGGATCATTCGTAATCTTAGAAAAATAGCAATGAAAGTTGAAGTTGTAAATATCGAAGGAAAAAAGACAGGGAAATCTGTCGAATTACCTGACAGCGTCTTTGGTATTGAACCAAATGAACATGCTATCTATCTTGCGGTAAAGCAATATAACGCAGCACAACGTCAGGGTACGCACAAAGCGAAAGAGCGTGGCGAAATAGTAGGGTCAACCAGAAAAATCAAACGCCAAAAAGGTACAGGTACCGCGAGAGCAGGTAGTATCAAAAGTGGTTTGTTTAGAGGTGGGGGACGAATTTTTGGACCTCGTCCAAGAACCTATGATATCAAACTGAATAAAAAAGTTAAGCAATTAGCAAGAAAGTCGGCTTTATCTAGTAAAGCTACCGCTGGACAGTTAATCGTGATGGAAGACTTTACGTTTGATACACCACAAACTAAGCAGTATTTAAGTATCTTGCGCAACCTTGAGCTAGATCAAAAAAAGACACTGCTCGTAACAGGAGATCATGATAAGACACTTTATTTGTCTTGCCGTAACTTGAAAAAGTCGGATGTCTCACGTGCACAAGATTTAAACGTTTATCAAATGCTGAACGCACAAACTCTGATTCTTTCGGAGGGCGCAATCGAGCAATTGACAGCATCTTTAGTATAATTTTTTAGCTAAGCATTGAGAAACCATAAGACATGGCAAAGACAATTCTAGTAAAGCCGATTATCACCGAAAAGGCAGAAGCACTTTCTGAAAATAGCAGCAAGTACAGCTTTGTGGTAAACAAAAAGGCTAACAAAGTAGAAATTAAAAAAGCAATTGAAGAAATGTATGGCGTCAATGTTGCCTCTGTCAACACTGCAATCATGCCTTCAAAAGCTAAAAGTAGAAACACAAAATCCGGAGTGTTAAAAGGAAAAATTTCTTCCTACAAAAAAGCAATCATTTCTCTAGCAGATGGAGAAGCAATTGATTTCTTCGGAGATATTTAATTTAGTCAACAAAATTGTAGCGGACTTTTTACACGAAGCCTTACAAACAACTAAATAATAATGCCAGTAAAAAAATATAATCCAATTACGCCAGGTACTCGTTTTAGAGTAGGTAACGATTATTCTATCATTACTACCAACAAACCTGAGAAAAGCTTAGTTGCTCCGATTAAAAGAACAGGCGGTCGTAATCACGATGGTAAAATGACCATGCGTAATCGCGGTGGTGGGCACAAGCGAAAGTACAGAATCATTGACTTCAAAAGAGACAAAGATTTGGTTAAAGCAGAAGTGCTAACGATTGAATACGATCCAAACCGTACTGCTTTTATCGCTTTAGTTCAATATGAAGATGGAGAAAAAAGATATATCCTTTCTCCCGATGGTTTGAAAGTAGGAGATAGCGTTGTTTCTGGAAAAGGCGTTGCGCCAAACCCAGGTAATTCACTCTTCTTCAGCGAAATTCCTTTAGGATCTGTTATTCATGCTATTGAAATGCAACCCGGTAAAGGTGCAGCTTTGGCAAGAAGTGCAGGTACTTACGGTACACTAATGGGAAGAGAAGGAAAATATGCGATCGTTAAATTACCTTCTGGTGAAGTACGTCGTATCTTGATGACTTGTAAAGCAACCATCGGAACTACTTCAAACCCAGATCATGGTCTACAAGTACTCGGTAAAGCGGGAAGAAAAAGATGGTTAGGTCGTCGTCCAAGAGTAAGAGGGGTAGCAATGAACCCTGTTGATCACCCAATGGGTGGTGGTGAAGGTCGAGCTTCTGGTGGTCACCCACGTTCTCGAACTGGTGTTATGGCAAAAGGTCAGAAGACACGGAATAAGAAAAAACATTCAACTAAACTTATTGTTACGAAGAGAAAGACAAAATCTAAGAAATAATAAACTAGCTTAATTATCATTATGGCTCGATCAATAAAAAAAGGACCCTACATTTTCCATAGATTACTTGAAAAAATAGTAAAAGCGAAGGAATCTAAAAAGAAATCTGTGATCAAAACTTGGTCACGCTCTTCTATGATCTTTCCCGATATGGTTGGAGAAACTATCGCGGTACACAATGGAAAAACCTTCATTCCTGTCTTCGTTACAGAGAATATGGTAGGACATAAACTAGGAGAATTTGCTCCCACTCGTAACTTTAGAGGTCACGGAGGGAATCGTAAAAAATAACCTGTTGTTAAATTATTTAGCACCGTTTAAAAAGTCAATCCTAAACTGTATATCTCGAGTAGTGAAGCGTTCGAAGCGAAGTAGACTCGTAACCTACAGCTAAATTAAAGGATTTTTATTTTAGACAATATTTAATGTAAATAAAATGGAAGCAGTAGCTAAACTCAAGAATTGCCCAATGTCTTCTCGTAAAATGAGACTAGTGGTAGACAATATCAGAGGCAAGAAAATTGATCATGCTTTAGACATCCTACGGTATACCAAAAAAGAAGCTGCAGTGTGGTTAGAGAAATTGTTACTTTCTGCAATCGCAAACTGGGAGCACAAGAATGGCATGACAGTAAGTGCAGATGACTACAAATTAGTAGTAGGAGAAATCTTCACTAGTGATGGTACTCAATTAAAGCGATTTCGACCCGCACCACACGGTCGAGCACACAGAATTCGTAAAAGAACTTGTCACGTAACACTGACTGTAAAAAATAAAATTCCGTTAGAGAGTGATTTAGCTGCCGCCAACGAGGCAGTGGAAACGGTTGAAGCAACGGAAGAATAAAAATTTAACTAATACTAACACTTTAATCCATGGGTCAAAAGACAAATCCGATTGGTAATCGTTTAGGAATCATCAGAGGTTGGGAATCTAACTGGTTTGGTGGTAAAAATTTCGGCGCAAAGGTGGTGGAAGATGAGAAGATTCGCACTTACTTGAAAGCTAGAATACGTAAAGGTGGGATTGCTCAGATTATCATTGAGCGAACACTAAAGCGTATTACCGTAACTATTCACACTTCCCGTCCAGGTATTATCATCGGTAAAGGTGGTTCAGAGGTAGATAGAGTAAGAGAAGAGTTGAAAAAATTGACTAACAATGATGTACAAATCAACATTGTAGAGATTCGCAAGCCAGAATTGGACGCTGCAATCGTAGGAGAGTCAATCGCAAAGCAAATCGAAGCTCGTATCAACTACCGGAGAGCAATCAAGATGTCTATCCAGTCTACTATGAGAGTAGGAGCAGAAGGAATCAAAGTGAGAATTTCTGGTAGATTGAACGGTGCGGAAATGGCACGTTCAGAAGAATATAAAGATGGTCGTATTCCTTTACATACTTTCAGAGCAGATATTGATTACGCATTAACGGAAGCACTTACCGTTTATGGTAAAATTGGTGTAAAAGTATGGATCTGTAAAGGAGAAGTTTTAGGAAAAAGAGACTTGTCTCCAAACGTAGGCGCCAATACTAACGATAAAGACGGTGGTAGAAATAGAGGCGGAAGAGGTGGTAGAAACCAGCGTGGAGGACGTGGAGGACGAGATAATCGTAATCAGTCTAGAAAACGAGACTAAGAATATAGTAAAATATAAAAAAATGCTGTACCTTTGCAAAACTTTTTGAAGAAGGACTATAAAAGGGAAGCGTTTGCTCATAATATTTAATATTTAAATAGCGATAAAATGTTACAGCCGAAAAGAACTAAATATCGGAAACAGCAGAAGGGAAGAAATAGAGGTATAGCACACCGTGGTAGCTCGCTTTCTTTTGGATCCTTTGGTCTCAAGACTTTAGAAGGAGGTCACATTACGAACCGACAAATAGAAGCTGCTCGTATCGCCATGACCCGTTACATGAAGAGAGAGGGTAAGGTTTGGATTCGAATTTTTCCAGACAAGCCGATTACCTCTAAGCCAGCCGAAGTACGGATGGGTAAGGGTAAGGGAGCGCTCGATCACTACGTAGCCGTAATCCGACCAGGCAGAATTATGTTTGAAATGGACGGTGTACCAATGGAGGTTGCAAAAGAAGGTTTGCGTTTAGCCGCACAAAAATTACCAGTAGCTACGAAAATTGTAGTCCGTAAGGATCTTATTGGTTAATCATAATTAGCATATTATTATTTTAATTTCGAATAATGGCAAGTAAAAAGTATTTAGAGCTTCAAGAATTTTCTGACGGTGATTTGATAAGCGAATTACAAACGATGGAAAAGGATTTTCAAAAGCAAAAATTTGATCACACGATTAAAGGGCTAGATAATCCAATCGTATTGAGAGAAATGGGAAGAGATATCGCTCGCTTCAAAACAGAGGTGCGCCGAAGAGAATTGGCAAAAATGTCTGCAGAGGAACTTGAAAATCGCTCAAAAATTCGAGCTAGAAGAAAAAAGTAATTTCATTTTGTAGTCCCTCGGGCTATTAAAGATCAATAAAGATGGAAAAAACATTAAGAAAACAACGCATCGGTTTAGTCACTAGCACTAGCATGGATAAGTCAATTACCATCAGTGTAGAACGAAAACTTCGTCACCCAATTTACGGTAAATTCGTTAAGAAGAGTAAGAAGTTCATGGCACATGACGAAAAGAACGATTGCAACGTAGGGGATACCGTACGGATTATGGAGTCAAGACCACTCAGTAAGCGTAAGCGTTGGAGATTGGTAGAAATCATTGAAAGAGCTAAGTAATTTATTAAAATATTAATCCCATTCCTAGGGGACTATTCCCCGGATGCGATTTAATTTTTGGAATCATGATACAACAAGAAAGTAGATTAAGAGTTGCCGATAATAGTGGTGCAAAAGAAGTTCTTTGTATTCGCGTATTAGGAGGATCTAAGCGTCGATATGCTTCAATCGGTGACCAAATCGTGGTTACGATTAAAGATGCTAGCCCAGGTGGTGTTAAAAAAGGAACAGTATCCAAGGCTGTCGTCGTAAGAACTAAAAAAGAAATTCGTCGTAAAGATGGATCTTACATCAGATTCGACGATAACGCTGTAGTTTTATTGAATCCTCAAGATGAACCAAGAGGAACTCGGATCTTCGGCCCTGTCGCAAGAGAATTAAGAGATCGTGATTACATGAGAATTATTTCTTTGGCTCCTGAGGTTTTATAAAAATTGTAACGATTAAGAATCATGACAAATAAAAGTAAAAATACACGGTTTGCACCTAAATTGAAGATCAAGAAAGGAGATAAAGTTGTTGTTATCGCCGGTGCAGATAAGGGTAAAGAAGGTGAAGTCTTAAAGATGCTTCCCGCTAAAAATAGAGCAATCGTAGAAGGTGTAAATGTTGCTAAAAAGCACATGAAACCAACCAACGAAAATCCTGGAGGGATTAATGATATTGCACTATCCATCCATTTATCTAACTTAATGTTGATCGATCCTAAGACAGGAGGACCAACTCGAGTAGGACGAAAGCAAGTAGATGGAAAATCTGAACGTTATTCTAAAAAATCTGGCGAAATAATTAAGTGATGAGCTACAGACCAAGATTAAAATCAGTATACAGAGATGAAATCGTTCCTAAATTAATGGAAAAATTTCAATACTCTAGTATTATGCAAGTGCCAAGAATCGAGAAGATTTGCCTTAATCAAGGTATCGGCGCGGCCACCGCAGATAAGAAAGTAATTGAAAATTCACTCTCAGAAATGAGTATGATCGCAGGACAAAAAGCGGTACCTACGAAAGCCAAGAAATCAATCTCTAACTTTAAGTTGAGAGAAGATATGGTTATCGGTGTACGAGTGACTTTGAGAGACGAAAGAATGTATGAATTTTTAGATCGTTTAGTCGCCGTTGCGCTTCCACGGGTACGTGACTTTAGAGGCGTTAATGACAAAAGTTTCGACGGACGAGGAAATTATACGATGGGAATCACAGAACACATCATTTTCCCAGAAATTGACCTAGATAAAGTCAATAAGATTACGGGGATGGATGTTACTTTCGTAACTTCGGCCAATACAGATGCAGAAGCATTAGAACTTTTGAAATTAATGGGACTCCCATTCAAGAATCAGAAAAATTAATTAAGCCTAAAAATACTTATTAGATATGGCTAAGAAATCACTTATCGCTCGCGAAGCAAAAAGACAGAAACTAGTAGCAAAATACGCTGCATTGCGCAAGCAATTGAAAGAAGAAGGTCGTTGGGATGAATTAGATAAATTACCAAAGAACTCTTCTAAAGTTAGATTGCACAATCGTTGCCTGTTGACGGGAAGACCTAAAGGATACATGAGGATGTTTGGTATTTCCAGAGTTACTTTCCGGCAAATGGCGCTTAACGGCAAAATTCCTGGAATCACCAAAGCGAGCTGGTAGTTTTATATACAAAATTCAATTTTTTATCAAATGATAGTTACAGATCCTATTGCAGACTATTTGACGCGAATTAGAAACGCGCAACAGGCAGGACACAAGATCGTAGAGATTCCTTCTTCTAAAATGAAGAAAAGTATCACGGAAATTCTTTACGACCAAGGTTATATCTTAAAGTATAAATTTGATGACAATGCTGGTAAACAAGGCGTTATCAAAATTGCTTTAAAATATGATCCAATGACGAAAGTTCCCGTGATTCGAGAACTAGGACGTATCAGCAAGCCTGGTCTACGTCAATACGTTAAGTCTGATGAAATTCCAAGAATCATCAACGGTTTAGGAATAGCCATTATGTCTACATCAAAAGGAATTATGACGGATAAGCAAGCACGAAAAGAAAATGTCGGCGGCGAAGCGATCTGTTACGTATATTAAGCATTTTTAAATTTTATCGAAATGTCAAGGATAGGAAAAGCACCCATCACAATTCCAGCTGGAGTGGAAGTTAGCGTAAGCTCAGGGAACTTAGTTACCGTAAAGGGACCTAAAGGAACTTTGACGCAACAACTAGATCCAGATCTTACACTTACTGTAGAAGACGGCGAAGCTACAATCGCACGCCCTACAGATCAAAAGCGTCACCGCTCAATGCACGGTTTATACCGGTCGTTGGTGGCTAATATGGTCGAAG
This sequence comes from uncultured Saprospiraceae bacterium, assembly GCA_937951685.1. GTDB lineage: Bacteria > Bacteroidota > Bacteroidia > Chitinophagales > Saprospiraceae > CALFBG01. The sequence goes on from CALFBG010000003.1 coordinate 17,614, forward strand.
GTGTTTCTACTGGATTTGAGAAACAACTAGAGTTGGTAGGGGTTGGTTATAGAGCAAACAACACGGGACAGTTATTAGAATTAACACTCGGTTTCTCTCACCCCATTATGTTTTATATTCCAGATGAGGTTAAAGTAGAAACCGTCATGGAAAAGGGTAAAAACCCGAGAATTAACTTGAACAGTAATGATAAACAGTTGCTAGGTCAAGTTGCCGCAAAAATCAGAGCCTTCAGAAAACCAGAACCTTACAAAGGGAAAGGAGTGCGTTTTGTCGGTGAAGAAATTAGACGTAAAGCTGGTAAAACTGCTGGCTAATTATAGTTCATATCATTTTAACCTACAAATACTTAGGTTGATATATATAATTTGATAAAATAGTAGACAATGAAACTTTCTAAAAATCTTAAGAGAAAGCGAATTCATCTTAGAATAAGAAAAAAACTTCAGGGTACAGAGAGCATTCCTCGTTTATCTGTCTTCCGAAGTAATCGGGCAATTTATTGCCAGTTAATAGATGATCAGCAAGGTAACACTTTGGTTGCAGCTTCTTCAAGAGAATCTAGTATTGACGCTGGAAATAAGGTGGAACAAGCCAAAGCAGTGGGTAAGTTAATCGCAGAAAGAGCATTAGCTGAGAATATTAACAATGTTGTTTTTGATAGAGGAGGTTACCTTTATCACGGTAGAATCAAAGCATTAGCAGAAGGCGCTCGTGAGGGTGGTCTCAAACTTTAAAATAATCTAGTAATGGCAAAGAAGACTTCAAATAGAGTAAAGCCTACAGAAAGTGAGTTAAAAGAAAAATTAGTTAACCTTAATCGAGTAGCAAAAGTTACTAAAGGTGGACGTACCTTCAGCTTCGCTGCGATTGTTGTAGTAGGAGACGGAAATGGTACCGTAGGACACGGTTTAGGAAAAGCTAGAGACGTATCAGAGTCCATCGCTAAAGCGGTAGATGATGCTAAAAAGAATTTAATCAAAGTACCAATTTATAAAGGTACTATCCCACACGAACAGAAAGGGAAGTACGGCGCTGGTAAAGTATTTATTAAGCCTGCCGCAGAGGGTACAGGGGTAATCGCAGGTGGTGCAATGCGTGCCGTCTTAGAAAGTGCAGGTGTACATAATGTATTAGCTAAATCACAGGGATCATCCAACCCTCACAACGTAGTGAAAGCTACTATTGATGCTTTAGCAAAATTGAGATCTCCAATGCAAGTGGCTAAAGAGCGTAATATCTCAATGGAAAAATTGTTTAACGGATAAGCTTACATTTATAAAAATGAGTAAAGTAAAAGTAACGCAAGTTAGAAGTATCATTGATCGTCCAAAGAGACAAAAAGATACTATGTTCGCATTAGGATTGCGCAAAATGAATCAAACCGTAGAACACAATCCTACTCCTCAAATCTTGGGGATGATCAAAAAAGTAAGCCACTTAGTGAAAGTGGAAGGAATGTAGCTTTTAGCTAGCATCGTTTATTATTGGAGTTTCGTAAAGAATTAATAAAATGGAATTACATAGTCTCAAACCTGCAAAGGGAGCGGTTAAAAAAGTAAAAAGAATAGCAAGAGGACAAGGTTCTGGTCGTGGCGGTACAAGTACCCGTGGTCATAAAGGACAAAAGTCGCGTTCTGGTTATAGCCGAAAGAGAAATTTCGAAGGTGGTCAAATGCCACTTCAAATGCGTTTGCCTAAACGTGGATTTAATAATCCAAACCGAGAGGAGTTCGTTGCACTCAACTTAGGAAGATTGCAGGACATCGCAGATAAATACAACTTAGATACCATCAACCAAGAAAATTTAGTGGCCAATGGTATCGTGAAGAAAACTGATAAGATTAAAGTTTTAGCTTACGGAGAATTAAAATCCAAATTGAGTATCAGCGCTCACGCTTGCTCAGAAAACGCTAAAAAAGCAATCGAAGCAACAGGAGGGAGCATTAATTTAGTATAAATTAAAACTCAAGCTTGCAAATTAAAAGTGCAATTCTAGAAAATTATAAATAACTTGTTGCTTTATCATTAAAGAGCAACAAGTTTATTGCATTTTATGGAAAACCTTTAATTTAGGAACAATTTTGGATTTGTTTCCGTTAAACCATTAACTCAAGCTTAGAGTAAAAGACCGAAATCATAATTATCGCTGATGAAAAAATTAATTACTACCTTAAAGAACATTTGGAAGATTAAAGAATTGAAAGATCGAATTCTGTTCACCTTAGCAATGCTAATGGTGTTTAGATTTGGATGCTTTATCGTTCTACCAGGTGTGGTTCCTTCTGTATTGGAAGATGCAGCTTCGAACGGTAATCCAAATGACTTACTTGGATTAATTAACGTATTTACTGGAGGTGCTTTCAATAGTGCCGCTATTTTTGCCCTCGGGATCATGCCGTACATTACCGCATCGATCATTATTCAATTACTCGGTTTTGCCGTTCCTTACTTTCAACGATTGCAACAAAGAGAAGGAGAATCCGGAAGAAAGAAGATCAATCAGATTACTCGATTACTTACGGTAGCAATTACTTTAGTACAAGGTAGTGGCTATTTGACTTATATCAATAGCTTAGGGGCTGTAGATCCTAATATTCCTACTGGAATTTTCTGGATTTGTAATATCATTATCCTTTCTACGGGAACAATCTTCGCCATGTGGTTAGGAGAAAGAATCACAGACAAAGGAATCGGAAATGGTGTTTCTTTATTGATTACCATAGGTATTATCGCTTCTTTGCCTTCAGCTTTCATCTTTGAATTCACTTCGCAGTTAAATAATAATATCTTACTTTTCGTTATCGAAATGGCTTTATTATTCGTAGTCGTTATGGCTACGGTACTGATTGTACAAGGAGTACGTAAAATTCCGATTCAGTTCGCAAAACGAATGGTTGGTCGTGGTGCTAATGCAATGCCTGCTACCGGAAATCGAGATTATATTCCTTTGAAAGTAAATGCTGCGGGAGTAATGCCGATCATCTTCGCACAAGCATTGATGTTCCTACCCGTTACAGTCGCACAGTTGTTTACTGATGCCGCCGCCGAAAATTCTTTCTTGATGGCACTAAATGACTTTACTTCGGGGCCCTACAATGTTATCTATTTCATCCTAGTCGTTGTATTTACCTACGTTTATACTGCACTATTGGTGAATCCACAACAATACGCGGAATACCTTAAACGTCAGAATGCATTCATTCCTGGAATCAAGCCAGGGAAAAATACTGCTGAGTTTATTGATGCCGTTACCACTAGAATCACTTTGCCTGGATCTATCTTTTTAGGAATTATCTCAATCCTCCCTGCTTTTGCAGCAGCTTTTGGAGTTAATATCGCTTTCGCGATGTTCTTTGGTGGTACTTCTTTATTGATCTTAGTCGCCGTAGTTTTAGATACTTTACAACAAATTGAAAGTCATCTCTTAATGCGTAAATACGATGGTCTTGTTAAATCTGGTAGATTACAAGGAAGAAGTAGAATGCAAGGGATTGGTGCTGGAATGTAATGCCCGCACACACTAATATATTTAGCTATTCCAATTGGATTAGCTAAGCCAAAATTTTGACTACCTACTTAAGTGGGTAGTCAAAATTTGTATTTTTCACAACTTTAATTGCTCAAAAGTACTTTTGTAATTGCAAAACGATGGAGCCATTCTAAGTTATTGGAAAATATAATACTTAGATTAAATCGGAGGAATCCAAAAGAAACGAAAACGTTCGTAGTCCAGAATTGGTTTTTCTTAAAGGAGTTATTTAACAACTGACCACATACTATACTTAGCTTGCAGCTTAGACTTGAGAGGAAGCATTGTCATACAATACTTTCACTTTTAGTATCATTTTGAAATGGTTTCATTAGAGGCATTCCTTACTGCATTGATCTAGCGAAGTTCTTTTTAATGGATGACTAGCATTAAGCTAATTCCGTTAAATACCACTGTAACTTCAATCTCAAAATCACATTGAATACCCGTTGAAATGGTTAAATCAGTAAGATTTTAGGAACATTTTTCATTTTTATTGTTTACTATTAGGCACCTATCGCAATTTACGGCTTATCGTCATTGCGAAACTTCAAGGAGCTAAAAATGATTGTTTAAATCAAGCCTACACGTACAATTTAATTTAGATAGATGATTTTTTATAAAACTGATGAAGAGATCGAACTAATTCGCGAAAGTTGCCTATTAGTTTGTAAAACACTCGCTCACGTAGCGAGCATCATAAAGCCAGGAATGACGGGTGAACAGCTCGACAAAGAGGCAGAAGCGTTGATCAGAGATCACCATGCGATCCCAGGGTTTAAAGGATATGGTGGTTTTCCGGCTACCTTGTGCATTTCTGTAAACGAGGGCGTTGTGCACGGAATTCCAAATAAAACGGCGTTCAAAGACGGTGATATCGTTTCTGTAGATTGTGGCACTTATATGAATGAATTTTATGGAGATGCTGCCTACACTTTCGCCCTCGGTGAAGTAGACGAAGCAACCATGGAATTGTTAAGGGTAACTAATACTTCTTTATATCGGGCGATTGATAGTGCGGTTGCTGGTAAACGATTAGGAGATATTGGATTCGCAGTACAGGATTATTGCGAAAAGCAGCACGCTTACGGCGTCGTCAGAGAATTGGTCGGTCATGGAATCGGTAAGTCTCTACACGAAGCTCCAGAAGTGCCTAATTACGGGAAAAGAGGAAAAGGACCGATGCTCAAGGAAGGACTCGTGATTGCCATCGAGCCGATGGTAAATTTAGGCGTCAAAGAGGTGCGTCAAGCAAAAGATGGCTGGACGATTATCACGAAAGATAATAAACCTTCAGCACACTATGAGCATACCATTGCCGTCCGAAAAGGAAAGGCAGATATCCTCTCAAATCACGTAATTGTAGAGGAAGAAATTAAGAAAAATGACGCGGTAAGGGAAGTGGTAATTAAAGATTTGGTATAGTCATTTTTTGCATAGTATAGCGCTTAAAAATTAATTTATAACGATAAAATGACCGTTTTGGTAGGTGCGAGAAGAAAATAAAATGGTTTTTGCCAATAAATGGGAGGAAAATCATTATTTTTTTTGTATCTTTGCACTCCGAAATCTAAAATATGGCAAAGCAAGGTTTAATAAAACAAGATGGGATTGTAGAGGAAGCATTATCAAATGCAACCTTCCGTGTACGACTAGAAAATGAACACCAAATTTTGGCGACCATTTCTGGTAAAATGAGAATGCACTACATCCGAATTCTTCCTGGTGATAAAGTTTCTGTGGAAATGTCTCCGTATGACTTATCAAGAGGCAGAATTACTTATCGCTATAAATAGAATAGATTTTAAAAACGATTAACGAGCTATTTCTATAGCTGTTTTACTATTTAAAATAATTGGACATGAAAGTTAGAGCATCAATTAAAAAAAGGTCAGCAGACTGCAAAATTGTGCGGAGAAAAGGAAAATTATTCGTAATTAATAAAAAGAATCCTAGATTCAAACAACGTCAAGGTTAATAAAAAACAGAACTCATGGCTCGAATAGCAGGTGTCGATTTACCTAGAAATAAACGTGGTGTCATTAGTCTTACTTATATTTTCGGTATAGGAAGATCTATCGCAGTTGAAATCCTTAAAAAAGCAGGAATCGACGAGAACACCAAAGTTACTGATTGGACAGATGATAACGTAAGAAATATCGCTAGCCTTATTCAAGAAGAATACAAAGTAGAAGGTCAACTTCGCTCTGAAATTCAAATGAATATCAAACGGTTAATGGATATCGGATGTTATCGTGGACTCCGTCACCGTAAAAGTCTTCCATTAAGAGGTCAACGAACTCAAACAAATGCGCGTACGCGTAAAGGTAGACGTAAGACAGTAGCAAATAAAAAGAAAGCAACTAAATAATCATTAGTCGGATGGCAAAAGGAAAAAAAGTTAAAAAAAGGAATGTAAAAGTTGAACCAGAAGGTCACGTACACATTCAAGCTAGTTTCAATAATATCATCATCTCTCTTTGTAATAAAAAGGGACAAGTGATTTCCTGGGCTTCTGCCGGAAAAGCTGGCTTTAGAGGTTCTAAGAAAAATACACCTTACGCAGCTCAAATTGCAGCAAGTGATGCAGCAAAAGTTGCTTACGATGCAGGATTACGTTCTGTAGAGGTATTTGTTAAAGGACCTGGATCAGGAAGAGAAGCGGCGATTCGTGCAATCGATGTGGCTGGAATTAAAGTGAGACGAATCAAAGACGTTTCGCCAGTTCCTCACAATGGCTGCCGACCACCTAAGAAAAGAAGAGTATAATTTTAATAAGATAGCTTAATTAAAGAAACTATATAATGGCAAGATATACGGGTCCTAAGACTAAAAAAGCCAGAGCTTTCGGTGAGCCAATTTTTGGCTTCGATCGATCTTTTGATAAAAGAAAGTATGGTCCTGGACAGCATGGTAACACTAGACGGAAGAAACAAAAGTCCGACTATGCTAAACAGTTGATGGAAAAACAAAAGGTAAAATATACTTATGGTGTGCTAGAACGTCAGTTCCGTAACCTCTTTGAGGCAGCAACTGGCAAGAAAGGAGTAACCGGTGAAGTACTTTTACAATTTTTGGAAGCAAGATTAGATAATACGGTATTTCGCTTAGGAATTTCTCCTACTAGAAATGGCGCTCGACAATTAGTCTCGCACAAACACATTACCGTTAACGGTGTTGTGACCAATATCCCTTCTTGCCACTTAAAACCAGGTGATATCATCGGCGTTCGAGGAAAATCTCAAAACCTTGAAGTGATCAGAGATAGCGTTGGAAATAAAAGTGATGCTAGAAAATTTGGCTGGTTGGAATGGAACCCTGATAAGTTAGAGGGCGTATTCCTTAGCTACCCTGAAAGAGAAGCGATTCCAGAGAATATCAACGAACAATTAATCGTTGAACTTTACTCTAAGTAATCTATATAATTAGCTTGTTTGACAATTGGCATCATTGCTAATTGTCAAACATTTTGCTATGTCAGAATATAAGGTTTCAAAGCCTATTTTTTCTCCTCTAAAGATTAACTCAACATATGAGCATTTTAAATTTCCAGAAGCCCAATAAAATTATTTTGCAAAAAGCAACTGATTTTGAGGGCACCTTCGAATTCAAACCTTTGGAACCTGGCTTCGGTCAAACCATCGGTAATTCACTCAGAAGAGTATTATTATCTTCACTGGAAGGATTCTCAATCTCAGCAGTACGAATCGCTGGCGTTGAACACGAATTTGCCACAATTCGCGGAGTAGTCGAAGATGTAGTAGATATTATTTTGAATCTGAAGCAAATTAGAATCAAACAACTCATTGCAGACGAAGATGTTTCTTCCGAAAAAATTTACCTTACCATCAGTGGTAAAGATAGATTCCACGCAGGAGATATTGAAGAGCATACAAATGTGTTTAAGGTGATGAACCCCGAACTCGTTGTTTGTAATATGGAGCCTTTCGTCAACTTAGAAATGGAATTAACGATCACTAAAGGTCGTGGTTATGTTCCTGCTGACGAAAACTTGCCTAAAGATGCTCCGATCGGTGTTATTCCAATCGATGCAATCTATACGCCCATCAAAAATGTTGCTTACAAAGTTTCTAACACTCGGGTAGGACAACGTACCGATTACGAAAAATTAACGATCGACGTTAAAACGGATGGTACCATTCATCCCGAAGATGCCATCAAAGAGGCTTCTAGAATTTTGATTCAACACTTAATGTTGATCACCGACGAAAATATTACTTTCGACGATGCAGCATCTAGAGAAGATAATATCGTTGATGAGCACATCTTACACATGCGTAAGTTGTTGAAAACTTCTTTGGAAGATTTAGATTTATCTGTACGAGCTTACAACTGCTTGAAAGCAGCTAAAATTAATACCTTGGCAGAATTAGTTCGATACGATACACACGAACTTTTGAAATTCCGTAACTTCGGTAAGAAGTCTTTAGTAGAGATTGAAGAATTACTACAAGATAAAGGCTTAACCTTCGGAATGGATTTGTCTAAATACAAATTAGAAGAAGATTAGTTCTAACATATTTTAACATAAAAATATTTTGGCAGTAACGGAAAATCAAAGTACGTGCTGCGAAGTTAACCAATTTAAAATTTAAAAGATGAGACACGGAAAGAAGTTCAATCACCTTGGAAGAAAGGTCGGACACCGAAAAGCGCTAATGAAAAATATGGCGATTTCTTTGATTATGCACAAAAGAATCACGACAACTGTTGCTAAAGCCAAGGCTTTGAGAATGCACATCGAACCGCTAATCACTAAATCTAAAGATAATACAACACACTCTAGAAGAGTTGTATTTAGCTACCTGCAAAATAAAGAAGCAATCAAAGAATTGTTTGACGTAGTTGCTGGTAAAGTTGGTGATCGTCCCGGTGGATATGTCCGAATCATCAAAACTGGTTTCCGACGAAGTGACGGATCTGAGATGGCAATGATCGAGCTAGTTGATTTTAATGAGGTTTACACAAATAAATCTGCTGCTTCTACTAAAGCAAGCAAAAAACCTCGTACTAGAAGAGGTAAGAAGAAATCTGCTGAAACAACAACTACTGAAACAGCAGTTGAAGAAAACAAAAATGAGCCTGCAGCTGATGAAGAATAGCATGCACTTTCATGTACGATAAAATATACCTGACGGGTGATGTAGTTTAATAGCTATCTCACCCGTTTTTTGTAGCTATCCGCTAAAATAAAAACAGCACGCGAGGATCTCTTTTAGCTACTTTCCCTCAAGAAGCTGCGTAGACTTAGGATATCTGTACGCAGTGCTTTAATTATGAAGCTTTAGTTATGAAATAATTTCAGCTAGAAAACTACTTTTTAAAGGAATCGCAAAGTCAAATAACTAAGAAATATTATCTTTGCACTAATTTTTAGATCAAGATTATCATAAAACGCTTATGGAACAAAATTTAGCAATACTCCTTCTTGAAGATGGCACTGTTTTTCATGGAAAAGCGGCAGGAAAGATAGGAACTACTTACGGTGAAATTTGCTTTAATACCGGAATGACGGGCTATCAAGAAATTTTTACCGATCCTTCTTATTTTGGTCAATTGTTGGTGACGACAAACGCACATATCGGAAATTATGGAATCAGTAATGCTGACGTAGAATCGGATAGTATCAAAATTTCAGGTTTAGTTTGTAAAAACTTCAATGAAGGGTATTCACGGAGCATGGCGGATCAGTCTATTCAAGAATATTTCGAAGCACATAACCTAGTGGCTATTTCAGACGTAGATACTCGGGCTATTGTTCGACACATTCGAAATAAGGGAGCCATGAACGCTATCGTTTCTTCCGAAATTTTAGATGTAAATGCGTTGAAAAGTAAATTGAAAGATATTCCTCCAATGAAAGGGCTAGAGTTGGCTTCTAAAGTAAGTACCAAAGAAGCCTATTTTATGGGAGATGAAAATGCGAGTTTGAAGGTCGCAGTGTTGGACATTGGAGTTAAGAAGAATATATTGAAATGTCTGGTGGAAAGAGATTGCTACTTAAAAGTATTTCCAGCAAAGACTTCGTACGAAGAAATGAAAGCTTGGAATCCGGATGGCTATTTCTTGTCAAACGGGCCCGGTGATCCAGCAGCAATGCCTTACGCCGTTGAAACGGCAAAAGCCATTCTATTAGCGGATCAACCGTTGTTTGGAATTTGCTTGGGACACCAGATTTTAGCCTTAGCGTTAGGAATTTCAACCTATAAAATGCATAATGGGCATCGAGGAATTAATCACCCGGTCAAAAATCTTATTAGCGGGCGATCTGAAATTACGAGCCAAAATCACGGTTTCGGCGTAAGCCAAGAAGCAATCCTCGCGAATGAAAGCGTAGTGGAAGTTTCACACAAAAACTTGAATGACGATACCATCGAAGGAATCCGCGTAGTCGGTAAAAAAGCTTTTTCGGTACAATATCACCCAGAAGCTTCTCCCGGACCACACGATTCAAGGTATTTATTCGACGACTTTATAGCACTAATTGAAGGAGCTACTAATAAAACCACAACCAAAAAATTTGATCACACCACTAAAAAAGTTTAAGTTTTATGAGCAGCATATTAGATATTCGATCACGAGAAATTTTAGACTCGCGCGGTAACCCAACCATCGAGGTGGAAGTATTAACAGAAAGTGGTTCTTTTGGTAGAGCGGCTGTACCATCTGGTGCTTCTACGGGCAAACACGAAGCCGTTGAATTAAGAGACAAGGACAAGAAGCGATTCCTTGGAAAAGGAGTGCTGAAGGCTTGTAAAAACGTTGAAGAAATTCTTCGAGAAGGTTTAATCGGCGTAGAAATTACCGATCAAATTTACGTCGATAACTTGATGAAAGAATTAGACGGTACAAAAAATAAATCAAAACTCGGTGCCAACGCAATCTTAGGAGTTTCTTTAGCCGTAGCCAAAGCTGCCGCAGAAGAAGCGGGTCAATCGTTGTATCGCTACGTCGGTGGTGTCAATGCACATGTATTGCCTGTACCGATGATGAACATTCTAAACGGAGGGTCGCACGCAGACAATAGTATCGACTTTCAAGAGTTTATGATCATGCCTGTCGGTGCAGAGTTTTTCTCCGATGGTTTGAGAATGGGCGTTGAAGTATTTCACCATTTAAAAGCGGTACTGAAGAAGAAAGGGTATTCTACCAACGTAGGAGACGAAGGTGGGTTTGCACCAAATATTAAATCTAACGTCGAAGCAATCGAAATCGTTATTCAAGCGATTGAAAAAGCAGGTTTCCGACCCGGCGAAGATATGGTCATCGCAATGGATGCTGCCGCTTCTGAATTTTATAATGAAAAAGAAAAAGTATACCACTTTCACCAATCTACGGGAGATAAATTGACGAGTGCGGAAATGGTAGATTACTGGAAAGGCTGGTGCGATAAATATCCGATTCTTTCCATCGAAGATGGTTTGCACGAGGATGATTGGACCGGTTGGTCTTCCCTGACGAAAACTTTGGGCGATAGAATTCAATTGGTGGGCGATGATTTATTTGTTACCAATACAGAACGTTTACAAAGAGGAATCGACACGGATGCTGCCAATTCAATTTTGATCAAAGTAAATCAAATTGGAACCCTAACGGAAACAATTGATGCGGTTAATATGGCTACTCGAAATGCTTTTACCAGCGTAATGAGTCACCGCTCCGGAGAAACAGAAGATACCACAATTGCCGATTTAGCCGTAGCGCTGAATACCGGACAGATCAAAACAGGATCAGCGTCTCGTTCAGATCGGGTTGCTAAATACAATCAATTGCTTAGAATCGAAGAAGAATTGGGCGATTCTGGAATTTATCCAGGTCGAGCATTATTGGGACGATAGTTGTCCTTAAATTTATAGATCATGGCAACACGTAAAAATCCTTTTCAAGCTTACCTTAATAAAGTGCCAACGCCTTTGCGAAATTGGTATTTCTGGGTGCTCATTCTGTTTTTTGCGTGGTTAATACTCTTTGACCGACACGATTTTTTGACGAATTGGAAACTCCAACAAACGCTCAATAAGTTAGAAGAGGATAAAGTTTATTATCAAGAAAATATCAAAGCAATTAAAGCGGATAAAAAAGACATCGAAAAGAATAAAGAGAAATTTGCTAGAGAACATTACTATATGCAAAAAGACAAAGAAGATGTCTTTATTATTGATAAAGAAGAAGAATAAAATCTATTAGACCGTTTCCGCCAGAAAATATTTTTAAATAAGGTCATGTGCTCAATACAATAGCATATTCAAATAACGATAAAATAAAATTATGTCTGTTTTAGTTAATAAGGATTCAAAAATCATCGTGCAAGGATTTACTGGAAAGGAAGGTAGTTTCCACGCAGGGCAAATGATTGAATACGGTACCAATATCGTAGGCGGTGTTACTCCCGGAAAAGGAGGCCAAACGCACCTCGAAAAGCCTGTATTTAATACCGTAAAAGAAGCGGTAGACAAAGTAGGGGCAGATACTTCTATCATTTTTGTACCACCAAAATTTGCGGGCGACGCCGTCATGGAAGCTGCCGAAGCTGGAATTAAAGTGATCATTTGTATCACGGAAGGAATTCCAGTGCAGGATATGGTGAAGGTGAAAGCTTACCTCAATGATAAAGATTGCCGATTGGTTGGCCCTAATTGCCCCGGCGTAATGACGCCCGGAGAAGCAAAAGTGGGAATCATGCCCGGCTTTATCCATAATCCAGGACGAATTGGAATCGTCTCGCGTTCTGGTACACTCACTTACGAAGCCGTCGATCAAGTAACGAAAGCAGGAATGGGACAATCTACTTGTATCGGAATCGGTGGGGATCCAATCGTTGGAACAACAACCAAAGATGCTGTACAATTGTTGATGGAAGATCCGGAAACAGACGGTATCATCATGATCGGTGAAATCGGCGGAAGCATGGAAGCTGATGCAGCAAGATGGATTAAAGAACACGCAACGAAGCCCGTAGTTGGTTTCATCGCTGGCCAAACGGCTCCTAAAGGGAGAACAATGGGACACGCAGGTGCAATCATCGGTGGGGATGAAGATACGGCAGAAGCTAAAATGAAAATTATGGCGGATTGTGGCATCCACGTGGTAAAATCACCAGCTCACATCGGTAAAACAATGGCGGAAGTATTAAACAAATAAACGCTATTGGCTTAGTCATTTTGTAGCATTAATTGCTAATCGCTAGTACGAATGTTCGTATTCGCATGAGGTTAAATCTGAGTAATCAGGTCTAACCTCATTTTTGTAGGGCAATGGTAGACAATTTAAATCCTCATTAATAGTATTTGTTTTATTTATATATTTTATTTGATTTCAAGGCAACAAAAAAGTTTTCCAACGGTATACTTACAATAGTATAACTAGGTTGGAATGGATACCTCTTTCCTTCCTATAGGCATGATTTAACTTCGAACAATTATAATTAAGAAGGTCAATGAGTAGTAAAAAAGACCTCATTTTTTTCCGACGCGTCAGCATCGTATGTGCTGTTTTGCTGCTTGGAATTACCCTGATGAATGCTTTCATGGTGACGGACATTCAAGATGTCGCATTACCTCGATTGTTTATTGCGATAGCTTTACTCGCGATGAATTACACTTCGTATCATAATGTATTTGTGCGGAGAAATTGTTCCGCTATTTTTTATTTTTTGTTGCTCCTTTATATTTCCTACGCCATTCATTTGAGTTTTCTCAATCACTTTCCGATTTATGATGTTTCGGCAACGATCATTGTTGCCATCGCCTTAGCAGCGCTCTTCAAATCGAAACAACATTTACGGATATACTTGATCGTTGTTTACCTAGAGTTTTTTGGTCTTTTCTTTTTGTGTGAAAAGCCAATTGTAGAAACCAATTACCTATTTATGTCATTGACGCTTTTAATCGCTTTGGGCTATTTCGTTTTAGTAGGAAAGTTAGATGCGATTGCTTCGTTGACGAAAAGCAGATCTGCACTTTTAAAAAGTGAAATTCGTTTCAAAAATATTTTCGAATATTCCCCGATTGGTATTTTGCTCTTGGATAGTAACTTGAACGTCATGCAGGTAAATCCTACGGTGGTTAAAATCCTCGGTTATTCAGAAGCAGAATTGAAGTTGATGCATCGACTTAATTATATTGATGAACACGATTTTCTACCCACCAATATTGTACTTGAAAAAATCAAAGGTGGCGCCAACAAACCGCTCGTTAAGGAGCAACGTTTTATTCGCAAAGACGGCACCAAGCGATGGTTGCGATCTACTTTAGAAGTCATGGATGATTTACAGGAAGGGGTACCTTGTATTATTTCTATGGTTGAAGATATCTCTTTCGAGCAATCGGCAAGGATGAAGCTGAACGAATATGCACAGAAATTAAAAAATCACAATGAGTCTTTGGAAGAGTTTAGTTACGTTGTCTCTCACGATTTGCAAGAGCCTTTGCGCATGATCAAAAGTTATACGAGCTTAATTAAACGGCGCTATATCAAAGGACTAAATAATAAAGAAGCGGAGATTGATATTGATTACGTTTTGGATGGGGCAGAAAGAATGAGTTTGTTAATCAGAGATATGTTGAGTTATTCCAAGTGGAGTGCAAAACCTTTTACAACGGAAGAAGTAAGTTCAATGGCAGTCCTAACAGACGTGATTCAAAATCTAAGTATGTCGATGCAAGAAAAGGAAGCAGAAATTGTTTGTCATAATATGCCCGATCTAGCGACGAATCGAGTTTTACTCGGACAGATTTTTCAGAATTTGGTGGGCAATGGCTTGAAGTACAGTCAAGAAGATCGAAGCCCAAGGTTAAAAGTTTACGGGGAAGAACGCGCGTACGATATTTTGTTTACCATCAAGGATAATGGAATGGGCTTTGATCCTAAGGAGAAGCAAAGGATCTTTGGTTTATTTCAAAGAATTAATCCACACGGTGCCAACAAAGGTACAGGCATTGGATTAGCGATTTGTAAAAGAATCATCGAGCGACAAGGCGGACAAATTTGGGCGGATGCTACGCTTGGAGAAGGCTCAACATTTTACTTTACCTTACCCAAAAGAAAATTATCCACGATGGAAATTTAAAGCATTGAAAAAATTAAAAAAGCAAGGATCGCAATGGCAACGATAACGGCAATGGTGGTAAAGCTAGAATTACCACTGCGATATTCGTTAAAAAGCAATTCAACGACGTCTCGCCATTCTAAGTTTTTGACGACGGATTCTCTTCCCATCACAAAGTATCGTCGATGACCTTTCCGAGATTGATCACCGTGTTTTTTAAGAATAAAGAAATCTTTCGATAAATAAGCAAGGTCGTATAGTTCACTTTTTGCAATAGAACCACCAGCAACACGTTCAATAATCATCGTATTAGACTTTTCGAAAATCCGCCAACTTCCTTTATAAATATCGCCGTCAATCGAGATTAGGTATTCATTGTCTTGGTTAAAAATGTGCAACATTGATTCGTGAAAATCTTCGGATTCTCTAATCTCTAACCAACGTGTTTCGAAATAATCTTTTTCTTCATATTCGTACAAATCGTCTCCCCAAGGTCGAATATTAGGAATGATAAGATCTAAATAATCCTCCATACTTTCTCGGAGCGGTAGTTCCAATTCGAAAGTACGAGATAATTTGTCTAACATTTGATTCTCAATCGCCATAATTTACTAGTATTGGGTAACTCTAATATTCAAGCCCTTGTTTATATCAGATTAAAATAGGAAGAATTTCACTAAAGTTTAGTTAAAACTTTTATATTTTTAAACAACTGCTTACTTTACGAGTCAGCTGAGTAGCTTATACAGATCAAAGCTCATTCCATTTGTTGACTAATTCTAGCTGTGTACTCTAAGAACCAGCAGCTTTGCCAAGCAGGAATAATACCTTTCAGGTTGTTAAAATTACCTTCTTTTGCTTAAGTGTTGCTAACAGTGATGCCAATAATGAGATTAATTATTACGTTTAATCCTTTCAAAATGGATCTTTTTGATCAATTAGCTACTTTAACCTCAGTTTCGTACGGAGCGCATATTTGACTTTAGAAGTTGTTTAATAATTCTAAAAACAGTTGAGAAAGGCTTTGCCTTCACGCAAGTAAGCAGGGCAGGTTTGAATAAAAAGATCAATTCGTAAACATTTTTGGAGTTTTTAAACAACTTCTTACTTAAATTAGCTTGGCGTAAAGCCTCTAGCATCTTTAATTTTGCTCAATCCTAAAAAAATAAACATCTTTTAAACGGATTTTAGTCTAACGATATGATTAATACGCCAGAAAATATCAACATCTTCATTGCCTACGCTCGCGAAGATAAGGCTTATTTAGAAGAACTGCGAGTACAGTTGAGTATCTTGGAGCGGATTAAACTCGTAGATAAGATTTGGTATGATGGTTTGATTCAGCCAGGCACCAATTGGGAAAATGAGATTTACCAAGCCTTAGAAAGTTCAGATATTATCTTACTGCTCGTTAGTGCTGATTTTATCGCTTCAGACTTTTGTTACGACAAAGAAATGAAACGTGCCATTGAGTTGAACGAAGCTGGGAAAGTTCGTACCATTCCCATTATCCTACGACCTTGCCTCTGGAAACGTACGCCCTTGAGTGTGCTGGAAGCTTTACCTGAAGGTGCCTTTCCCATCGCAAGTACGCATTGGGAAGATAAGGACGAACCGTATAAACTCGTAGTAGAAGCCATCGAAAAAATTATCCTAGATTTGAAGTCGAGTCACATCGAAATGCCCAAGGAACAAAATCAAGCTAGTTTCACGCAGTGGATAGAAGAAGCGGAAAGCTTGATGGCGCAGGAAGACTGGAATAAGGCACAATCCCAACTACGCGAAGCCTTGCATTTATACCAAAAAGGATTTCAGCCCAGCCTAGTCATTATCAATCAGAAAATTGAGCATTGCCAAGAGAAAGCGGAAGATCAAATGTACTATGATCAAAACCTAACCCAAGGGAAAAAAGCCTACGAGGAAGGGGATTACAAAACGGCTTATCATTATTTTCAACAAGCCTTACATTTTAAACCGGATGCTACAGAAGCATTAAAATTAAAGCAAGCTTGCGAAATTAGCTTAGCCCCATTAGCGTCTTTGAAAACGAGGATTAAGGAAGAAAATGAACCCGCCATTACGATTGAAAAGCAAACCAAACCCGATCGGACTAAAATCTTTCAAATCAAGATTTTTGGGATGGAAATTTTTAAACTAATTATTGCCCTGTGCGCCGTTGGAGTCGTAGGAACGATGGCCATTAAAATGCTCACCGATTCAGACACGACGAGGTGGGTGGCTACACTAAATGAAGATAAAGGGAAAGTAGAAATTGTTGATGCAACGAAAATGAAAGACCCAAATGGTCCAATTCCAGAAACGGCAAAGATCGGAACGGATTTCGTTGAAACGAGGAGTATTAGCCAAGGTTTGATAGCGGTTAAAAATACGATAGGAGAGTGGGGTTATATCAGTATCAAAGATGGTGCAGTGATGACGGTCGTTGACTTTAAATATGAAATCGCTTGGCCTCATAGTGAAAAAGAAAAATTAGCCTACGTGAAGCGCAATGGAAAATGTGGTTTTATCAATTTACAAGGAGAAGAAGTGATTCCTTTACAATACGCCGCAGCGGCTTCTTTCCAAGAGGGCTTGGCGATGGTGAAGAAAGGACAGCGCGATTATGCTTTTATCAATGCCAAAGGTACGGAAGTGATTGCTAATTTGGATTCGGTCATTACAACGCAATTTGTGAATGGGGAAGCTTGGGTAATACGCGGACAAAAGAAAATGCTCATTAATAAAGAAGGAGTGTGTCTGAATGGTTGCGATACGGCGGCGCCACCCAATTTAGCGGCAACAACTCGTCGGAAGAAATTCCAAGAATTTATGGAAAAAGCACGTCGTTACGAAGCGGCAAAACGTTACGAGCAGGCTTTAGTGGTATTGAAAGATGCAGAAAAGGTAGCAACGACCGACGCTGAGAAAACGGAAGTTGGCAATCAGATTGATTTGATTGGTAGAAAAATTAGTGCGATGGATCGTGCTAAAATTGAAGAACTGAGCAAGGAAGCAGCAGGATATCTCGAAATCGGAGATTATCGATCCGCAGCAAATACTTATCGGCAAGCCCTTGAAATTGAGCAGCTTGCTCGTTTAGAAGAACAACTAAAAATTTGTGAAGAATATCTTGCGAAAGAAGCCAAGATCACGACGCCGATTTATGCTTTTGAGCATCCGAGTAAATTACTAGGAGTGAAAAGTCAAGAAGGGGAAGTACTATTGAGTCCACAATTCGAAAATGCCTTGTCGTACAGTAACGAAATGCTCGCCGTTGAAAAAAATAACAAGTGGGGATTTGTAGATCTCAAAGGGAATATTGCGATCAAATTGCAGTACGATAAAGTCAGCCCATTCAATAGTGAAGGAAAGGCAGAAGCAATTTACCAAGGTCGGAAAATGTTGATTGATCAGGATGGGAATTGTCTCAATTGTGAGCAAGAGGACCGAAGCGTGGAAGACTATACACAGTACTTTTTGAAAGAAGGGGAGAAGTTGCGATTGGATGCTTTAGATCTCATGGCAAAGAAAATGAAATTCAAAGTGAACCGAGCACGATATGCTAAAACGTGCAATTTTGGATTTGATACTTTTGCGACCAAACAGTGCAAAATGCTAACGAAAAGACTGAAGAGTTTTGGGAAAATTACTTCTCGAGAAGTACTCAAAAAGAGTTTGGAAAAGTACAAAGCAATTTGTGAAGCCGCAGTGCAAGAATACATGAGAAGAGGTGGGCTTAAATATGATCAACTGCTACTCGAAAAAGTATTGGGCGGGAAACGAATTATTAAAATTAACTAAAAAATTACTCAAAAGAAGCTGTAATAAAGTGATGTCATTCCCCGCCTATGCGTAATCCACAATGCTTTAAATCCAAAAGCTCAACACCACTTTCTGAGCGAAAATAGCATTGAGCAATTGAGTTTAGAAGAGCAGAGTCTATTTTATACAAAAAAGTAAATTTCCACTCTTATGCTGAATAGCTCAGGGCGGAAGCAACACGTGTTATACTACTTACCACTAAGCTAGTTCTTCCTACCTACACAAACCGATAATCGACCATTAATCAGCAAAACTAGTACGAGCTATCCTTCCTGAAAAGGAGCTATTGGCTGTGTGGTTTATTGTATAGTCGTATAAGCGATGAAAAGCGGAAGTGTGACAAAAAAAAGCTATTTTTTTACTTATTAACTTGCCTCATCTTTTGAACAGTCTTTTTTTTACTCAAAGCCTTCCTAAGCAAAGGCTTAAGGGCTGATAAAAATCTAACACAATTTAATGGCAAATTAATTTTGTCTTAGTACTTACTTATGAATTATTGTAGATGATCTGGCGTTTTCGGAAAAGTTTGGAGGATTGTGTGAAAATCTATCTCGCAGCGTATGATTTAGAGATTATTGCATTGGAACGAATCAAAGCTTTACCAGAAGGGCTTTTCGAATTAGATTGGAGTGCGGGAGATGAAGTGGAGAAGGATTATTTTTTTGTGATAACCTGTCGCAAAAAAGATTCACATGAGCTAACATTTTATTTGAAAATGACTTTGTTGTTAGGTCTTTTTGCAATTCGGTTTAAATCTTATGTGCTAGAAGCAAAGCGGATGAAACGCTTTGATATGACTAAGTATTTTGAGAAGCTAGACTAAATATAGCCTTGTTGATTAATTTAATTACGTTTTGATTCCATTAATACTAGGCAGATACTTCTTTTTCCGCTGCTTTTCTCGCCCGCCGACTTTTGAAGAACTTACTATCAACAACCAACAGCCCGAAAGATTCACAATCTTCCTTCGTTTGTACCGCGTGATGACTACCGTGCGCACGGAGAATCGCTCTTGAATAGACGCCATCTAATTGCTTAAACCATTTGAAACGACGATGGATATAAACATCGTGAATCAAGAAGTAAATCAAACCGTAGATGCTAATACCGACACCAACAAAAAATAACCAAAAGTGAGGCGTAGAGCTGCCAATGATATAAGCAGTGGCGCTAGGAATGGCAAAAACTAAAAAGAAAAGATCATTTTTTTCAAAAAAGCCTTCCTTGAGTTGTGGCTTATGATGATCTTCGTGCCACGACCATAAAAAACCGTGCATGATGTATTTATGAGCAAACCAAGCCACAAATTCCATGGTGATGACGGTAGCAATGGTAATCAAGAAATAAAAAAATACGGTCATTTTACGAATGATTTAGAGTCTTTAGTTGATAGTTAGTCTACTATATTTAACAATAAAGTTAAGCATTTGTTGTCAAAAAAGTAGTTTTAAGCTGCGGACTTAGCGCAAGAATAGTAGGATTCCAAAAAATATAAATTGCAAAGCTAAGAGACAAATCGCGACTTTGTTTTTTGCTCGACCGACAAAATGATAAAAGCCGAGTAGCAGGACTAAAGCAATAAGGTACCAAGCTAGATAATTTTGTATGGGCACTTCCGTGGCTTCCCAGGTCCAGAAATTATAACGAATCGCCACGGGCTCGATGAGTATATCTAGTAAGAGTAGGATGAGGGCACCGACGATTGCTTTTAAAAGTATCGCTTTATCCTTGAGCAAACTATGGTTGAGCGTAGCGCCAATGCAATAAACGAGTAGCACCCAATTGACACCAATCATCAAAGGCGTTTCCCAAATCTGGTATCCCAAAACGGGTCCGTAGGTATAACTTCCGAAAATAAGCCCTGTCTGCACCCCTACAACTTCAATACCGTAGCCCGCTAAAAAACAGCCAATCAAAAAAGTGTAAGTAGCTCGATTCCAAGTGGGATGATTCCACAAAACTAAACCGAGCGATAGCAATAGATTCAAGGGCGTCAACAAAATAAAACTTTCGTGAATATTCGCTCCAATGCCGACCAGACCAACCGTGTAAACGATGATTAAAATGGCAATGGCGCGATTTTCTTTTTGTAAATACAGCTTCGACATGATAGATTAATTAGCGGCAATTAATTCAGAAACAATTTTTGCGGAAAGCAAACACAAAGGAATGCCGCCGCCCGGATGGACACTGCCGCCACAAAAGTACAAGTTCTTAATCCGATTTGAAAAATTAGGGTGTCGTAAAAAAGCCGCCATGCGATCGTTGGAACTCGTACCGTACAAGGCGCCTAAGTGAGAAGAAGTTCTTTTTTCGATGCTGCGAGGATCGAGTACGGCTTCGCAACGAATGAGTTGGCTCAATTCAATTCCCAAAACGCGATTGATTTTTTCGACAATTTTAGTTTTCGCACGTTCGATCAATTGATCCCAATCTTGTCCTGCGTTAAAGGGAACGTTGATCATCGTAAACCAATTCTCCGCGTTGGGTGGCGCATCGGCAGTATGGTATTTTGAACTGACGTGTACGTAAACCGTTGGGTCGTCGGAAATTTCTCCTTTGGCGAGACAATCAAACTCGTGACGATAGTCGTCGCTGAAGAGAATATTGTGCAAGTCAAGCTCTGGAAAAGACCGATCGACGCCCCAGTAAAAAATAAGTGCTGAACTAGACTTTTCTTGTGCTAAAGTTTTTTCGGGATGTTTTTCTTTGGGCAGTAAATGTTTGTACGTATAGAAAATATCCATATTGCTAATCACGTAATCGTAAGGCTCCGTTTTACCTTGGTAACGAATTCCAGTAGCCGCTCCATTTTTACAAATGATTTCTGCTACTTTCGTATTAAAGTTAAATTTCACCCCTTTTTGCTCCGCGAGCTGATACAAACTTTTGGTAATTGAGTACATTCCTCCTTTTGGAAAAAAAGTACCGAAGCCATGTTCGAAGTGTGGAATGATATTGAGAATCCCAGAAGCTTTATACGGATTAGAACCATTGTAGGTGGCAAAACGATTGAAGAGTTGCACCAATTTAGGATGCTTCAATTGTTGCTCGTTGACTGCATTCATCGTTTTAAAAATATCCAAGCTAGGAATCTGTAGCATTGCTTTAGCGACTTTTGGGCGCAACCAAGTTCCCGCTTTGTGCAAAGAATTTTCCAGAAAAATCGTTCCCGTTAAATCATATTTACGTTCACTATCTTTCAGCGCTTTTCGCAGTCGTTCGGGAGGAACGCCAAGTACTTCTTCCAAACTTTGCGCAAATCTTTCTGGATCACTAAAGGCGGTTAAGCGCGTGCCATCTTCCCAAAAGTAATTGCAAGCGACCTCCAACTTTTGGTACGTAAAAAAATCGTCAATTTCCACTTGCGCCAATTCGAATAATTCCTCAATGTACATTGGCATGGTAAACAAAGATGGTCCCGCGTCGAAGCGAAAGCCCTCTACTTCAAAACTAGAAAGTTTCCCTCCAGGATAACTATTCGCCTCAAAAACTTCCACTTGATGTCCTTGGCAAGCCATTCTCACGGCACTGGCGATGCCGGCAATTCCTGCGCCAATAATTGCTGTTTTCAAAATAGGATTTACGATTTAGTGTTAGTGATAATAATTATTGTCAGTATACGACTTACTTCCCAATAAGGAGGCTTGAATGCTAGGAAAATAACAAGAATTTCGGATAAAAGTTTGGGGAAGAGGAGATTGTTTTTGGGAATATGCTGGTTGTTGTGGCTTTTCTTTTATCCTAAAAAAGAAATCAATGCTTGAGCTGTCTAAACAGATTAAATTTGACGAAAAAGACCTTGTACAAGTAATTGATACTTCCGCGTTGCGCCACTTGACAGCACTCATAAAACAACATCCTCGAAAAATTGAAGTGATCTGCCTAGCTAAATACGAAGACCGATTTTACCTAGAAAATTTACAGTACCGAGCAGAGCAACTGAAAGCTTACTTTGTCAAACAAGGCGTCGCAGCAAAAAAACTAACCACTAAGATAGGCTTGGACTATCCGCTTAAATACGAGGAACTAAAAAGCAGCTCAATCATTTTATTGATCAAATGATTTTTAAAAATAACAAACTACACTTCCTCGTACGCCACCACTTCCACAATCGGCATCTCCACAAAAAAGTCCGTACCCACATTCGGCTCCGTTTGGAAATAAATACTACCATCAACCGCTTCGATAATATTTTTAGAAATAGCTAAACCTAAGCCCGTTCCAGAATTTTTAGTCGTGAAATTAGGGACAAATACTTTCTCTTGCTTGTCCAACGGAATGCCCGTTCCATTATCACTCACCTTAATAATCGCTAATTGATCTTTGCGGTACAAGTGGATTTCCACCAAGCCTTTGCGACCATCGGGAATCGCCTGCAAAGCATTTTTAATCAAATTGTTGAACACGCGCATGAGGTGATTCTTATCCGCAAATACCTGATAGCTTTCCTCCGGTAAATAAAGTTTTAATTCTGAACGTTCGTCGCCTTCACTAAATAAATCGTACACCGAACTAACTAAAGTGTTAATTACAAATTGCTGATTTTCGGCTCGTGGCATCTTGGCAAAATTGGAAAACTCTGAGGCAATCGCTGCCAAATTATCAATCTGTTCAATCAGCGTAACCGATACTTTTTTTAGCAATGGTTCGATGTTGTCGGGATTCGCTCGGTAAGCGTGTTGCAAATATTGGATGCTGAGCTTCATCGGCGTCAGCGGATTTTTGATTTCGTGAGCTACTTGTTTCGCCATCTCTCGCCAAGCACCTTCTCGCTCCGATTGGGCAAGCATCTTAGCACTTTCTTCCAACTTTCTAATCATGTTATTATACTCGGAAATAAGCGCGCCCAGCTCGTCTTTGTTTTTCCACTCCAAGGGTTCGTTGCGTTTCCCTAGTTTGAATTGTTTTAGCTTTTCGCCAATCACACCAATCGGTCGGGTAATCGAATTGGCGACTACGATGGCAATTCCTCCGGCAATTAGCAACAAGAAAACATAAACGTTCATCAAGGTACTCATGAATGCACTGATGTTGTTTCTCAAGTCTCTTTGCTTTGAATAATAAGGCATGCCCATGTAAGCAATCGTTTTATCCTTACCATCCTTCATTTTAATGTTGATCGGAATGTAAGAGGACTTGTATGCTAACTCCCCAACACTTTCTTTTTCTTGAATGTATTCGGGGACTTTTTCTCTGGATAATTTATAAAAAGCAATCGCATCCATCTGTGGCATCAGAATGCCTTTGTCAATAATGTCTTCTTCGGAAGAGTGAATCAAGCGTCCCCGCAAATCATAAAGGTTGATGTCTAGTCGGTGGATTTGAGAAAGTGGTTTTACTAATTCTTCTAATAAAATCGTTGAATCTTTCAAGTAGGCTTCCATACTCATATTCTGAATCTCAAAATTAGTATTCGTGAGGACAGAAGTGGTCTTTCGCGCTAGTCGTTTGTAGTGGTAATTCTCCGTTTGATTTTTAAAGAAAAAGATCGTTACAAAACCAATAATAAAAAAGGAAACGAGAATAGACGAAATAACGGACCATTGAATTTTTCCTTTCAACGATGGACTTTTGCTAAACGAAAAGTTGAAGGCATTCGGTAAGAATGGATAAAAAGTATTTAGGATAGAAAAGAGAACCACCGTAATAATTAGAATCCCAAAGATGTACGAAAATAAAGAAATCGCTTTGATAAAAGTTTCTGTGTCGCGACCAATAACTACGATGATATCGGTATCTAAATCCGACCGGTAGGTCAATTCCGTCCAAGGTTTTTCGATAATTTCCTTGCGCTCTCCGGGCGCAATTTTAATGTCTTCATTCAGATACGGACCGTAAGTTTGTCCTTGCCCGTCTAGCCGTTGAAATTTCTTGTAGATGGCATAATCGTAATTGGCAATATTTTTTAAATTCTTATAAGGTTGATCTACTAAGAGTTCGGTGTATACTTTGGACTGCTCTCTTTTTTCACGTTGAAACTCTAGGTAAACGCGGTTGTGATTGTCTTCGCTTTCCGCAAACGGTAATTTCAAAAAGTAAGAAAATGCTTTTTGATTGTCTGTCCAAAAATAGAGACCATCAAGCTTAGTTGGTTTGGCATCGGTTAATCTTTGCTGCAAACTTTTCATCTCATTGCGCTGCGCTTCCGTAATGGAAGGATTGCGTAAATTGTTGAGATGAACTTTATAAGTATAATTGTAAAATAAATAGTCATTCCCCGTATAAATATTCTTAATGCGCTCATCAATTGAATCCATGCTGGGGGCGAAGTCGTGCGGCGTATTGCGAATTTCTTCGCGAATAAATTTATCCGCTCGGATAGACGTTTGCAAATCCTGAAATCCAACCACGGCAATACTATCTTGTAATTCCGCTAAGGTTTTTGCGTAAGAAAAACGATTGAGGCGTTCTTTGTAGGCATTGTATTTAAATAATAAAATAGAAGGAAAGGCAGAAAGAATCACCATCCAAATCGCCAACCAGGTGAAAGACATATGTCGGTTGTCGACGAATAAATCAAAAATCAAAATGAAAACGAAGGCAATCAAAATGAGATAGATTGGTGGCAACAATAAATTACTCATCCATAAAACAGGAAAAGCCAATAAAGAGGCAATACCCAACGCAGCCAGTCGTTCGTTGCGGTTGAATCCAATTTTTACAATGGTCAACATCATCCGGTGACTGAAAATAAATAAGGCAATGAGCAAAATAATAACGCCAATAATGGCAATCAAACTTGAAACGTTGAGGTTAAAAACGTAATCAAAATCAAAAACGATCTCCGTTCCAATGACCAAACTCTTAAAGACGTTGACAATCATCAAAATACCAATCAAAATCGAAAAGTAATTAAGGGTCGTCAAGCTAAAACGGACGGGCTTGGATAAATGCTGAAAGGAACGAATGGGAAAGCGTTGATGAAAAAAGATCATCATCCACAGCAATAAGAAAATATTGATCAATAAATCGCCCAAAGAATTACTCAGCGAAGTATTAAACAAGTTTTTCGAAAAAATACTGATGTCTTCAAACTTACCCGTAAAATCAATGAGGATACTGATGTAACGCAAGCCAAATACCGTCACCATCAAAAATAATGCGCCGAGCCATGGTCGACCCGCTTCTGCGATTCGTTTCGCCTGACTATTGAGCAATACGGCTAAAAGAATAAAACTGATCAAGTACAAACAAAAAATGCCACCTAGATAACGGCGGTTCTTTAATTGACCTTCAAATTCTAAATAAAAAGCAGGACTACCACTAGCATTCTGAATCACATTTTCAGTGACTTGCTTGGTCGGATTGATATTGGTCGGGATGTATTGTCCGGCACTAAACCGGTCTTTGAGATAATCACTCTTAATGCTATAGTTAGCCTTGATCGGAATCAAAGCGGTTAAATCTACATTTCCTAATTTGGTCGCTCGATACTGATCTTTCAAACAATAGTAAAAACCATTGTGCAATTGAATAAGACCAGTCGTAAATCGAATTGAATCTAATTTGAAGGCCGCTAAATTATTGGACCAAAAAAGGAGAGAATCGTTTTTGGAAGCGAAAATGGTAAAGGGTGCTTTCGCCAATTGATTGCGCAGTTTAAAATTTTCGTCAAGGTCTTCTTTCGGAATCTCTTCCTGTAAAAGCGCATTGAGTAAAGCCTGATCCGCAAAGATTCCTTTCACTTTAGTCTCCTGAGTTTGGAGATAATGCGTGATTTCCTTACCATAGTTGGTAATGTTGGCAGATTGCTTATAAAAAAAATCTACTCCAATCGTAATACTGAATAGTACAGTAAAAAAAAGCAGTAAGTACTTTTGTTGTCGAGACATCGTGTGCTTATGAGTTACAAATCGGTCTTTTGGGGTGCTCTGGTGCTAAAGTCGTTTAAAAAAAGTTGAAGATTATAACTATCCGCAACGTAGCATTTAGTACCGCTAAGCCAAAAATGTTACGCGGTTGCGTAACGGTGGTAAAGTACAAAATTTACGGCGAACCAATTGTAGCCTATCTGTAGCCATACGCTTGGCAAGTCAATCTACTTAAGTAATTTAAAACAATTATAATTATTGCAAATTTGTATCCAAAAAAAGAAAAATGGAAGCTGTTTTAAAAAGGAACTTAAGAACCGAACCTGCTCCTTGCTTAGGCAAGCATAAAGCTAGGGCAATCAGGATAGCGCTTTTCTGCGTTTTGTAGTCGTAACGGTGCAAACAAGAAAAGCTGAGGTGCTGATTGCCAGTGATTTATTGCTGCTGCTGAGCTTAGTACATTGTGTGCTAAGTAGCGGTAGGTTTTTAAATCTATCTTAATAATATTTTAATAACTCCCCCTGCGCTCTAAATAAGATGGAATTCGGCACGTGGTTTATTTTATCCAAGCACTTCGGCAAGTTCACATCATAATTTTCCTTAATATACTGCTTTTTGACCTGTTTTGCCACAATCTGGATTGAAAATTGAACGATTAAGGTCAAGTTTGGGGTTAAGTTAAAATAAGTAAGGAAGTGACTAAAAGCCAATTCACACCCCACGCTTAAGAAAAATTGAATACATTTGGGTAAAGAATACATCATTCGCAAGGTCGATGGCACGCTCATCGGAGCCACGGCGAGCGTATAAAAATAAAACAGCGGACTATTCTATCGCGGTTTTATGTCTTCGGGCATAAAAATGAGGAAAGTCCGGACAACGTAGAGCACCACACCATTTAACGAATGGGGTTTTGCCTTCGGGCAAAATACAGCAAGTGTCGCAGAAAATAACCGCCGCTTTCTCAGGAAGGAGGTAAGGGTGAAAACGTGTGGTAAGAGCACACGCTTTGGCTTGGTAACAAGTCGAGGGGATAAACCTTGTGGGTTGAAATGCCACGTACATCTCGATGCTGATTTTTTCAGCTTTAAGCTGCTCGTTTAATTAGATTACCCTCGTGGTAATCAGTCGGGAGGGGTAGGCAGATAGACTTCGTTTGTGAAAACGAGGCTAGATAAATGATAGAACTTTGTAGCTCGTCTGACGAGCTGTGAAGACAGAATCCGGCTTATCGGTCCGCTGTTTTTTTTATGAAGTTGCTTAATACACTATAATCTAAAGTACGTAACATTTTGAACAGGTCTTTTTATCCTACTCGTTCGTCTTGTCCTCGTTATGATAGCTAAGGCTATCCAAACTCCGGGCATTCCTCGATTAGAATAAAAATTCAACGCTCAAAACATCAATGAACTTAAATTCTTATATAATGCTAAAAGCAGTTGCGAAGCAGCGTTTTTTGTTCAGGCCTGCCTCTGCCGGCAGGCAGGTTGAAGCTTTTTTGGGAGTTCGTAGCAGCGCTACGGAGGATGAAAAAGCTAAAAAGTTGGACAAAAAGATCAATTCGTAAACTTTTTTGGAGTTTTTAAACAGCTTCAGTATTATAGCGGCTATGGTTTATCGTCTTATTTTTGCAAATATAAATAGACTCTCTTTAATATTCGTTTTTCGAGACAGAAAACTTAGTCCTCCGCAGGATTAGCATAAAACTTTTTAAAGGCGCTTTAACTGAATACTTTGTAATTTCGCTAGAAGCAAATTGACACTTTCTTCGGTAATGCGCTCCGCTATTTTCTACCATGATCTTTCTACAAGTTCCGATCTTCATCGACTATTGCAAAATATAATCCAAACATAGAAATTGTTTTAAAATTTCTCGTCAATTGTTCTTTATAAAAGAAGCGCTATCTTTGTTTCTTCAAAGATCGGATGTATAGCGATAAACTGTTGTTAATAGCTCGTCAACGATTGTTAATGAGCTGTTAAGCCCTTAGCCGAATGTCTAGTATCAAAAGTTATTGTAAAACCATGGAAGATAGTTATCAAACTTTAGCAGAACCGGCCTTCGGAGATTTTCGGGATCGAGCCAGTAAATTCTTAGCTTATGCTTATCCCGTTTACACGGAAGAAGCGTGGCAAGCCGCAATAGCTGAAGTCAAAAAATTACATCCTAAGGCACGCCATTTTTGCTACGCGTATCGACTTGGTTTGGATAATCAACAGTTTCGTGCCAACGACGACGGCGAACCTTCGGGTACTGCTGGTCGCCCTATTTTAGGGCAGATTGATAGTTTTAGTTTGACGAATGTGATTGTCATTGTCGTACGCTATTTTGGCGGAACGAAGCTAGGCACCTCTGGTTTGATCAATGCTTATCGACAAGCTACCATTGAAGCTTTCGAAGCCGCAACGATTATCCAAAAAACTGTCGAAGATGTGTTTCGTATTAATTTTGAGTACGCCATTATGAGTGAAGTGATGAATGCTGTCAAGCAGCAAAATTTAAACGTTTTGACGCAAGTCTTTGAAACGGAGGCTTATTTAGAATTTGCCATTCGACAAAGTGAAAAAGAAGATTGTCTCACCCAACTCCGTGCAAACATCGCAAAAGTACGAATTGCTGAACTTCCTAAATTGGAACGGATCGAAGGCTTGGAGATTAAGTATCTATACACAAGGTAAGTAAGCGTTCAACCCCATCTCTTTACGACCAATGCAATGCGGCGCAGTAGCAATAGCCACTGCGCCGCATAATTTGTAAGCTTTATAAAAAAGCTTTATAAAAAATAGGTGTTTACCTCAGTAAAGTAACATCTCCTTTTTTTATAATCACTTCTCCGTCTAGTTTACAAGGTGCTTCAATGACGTAAATGTAAACGCCTACATCTGCATCTCTACCTTTTCTTCGACCATCCCAGCCTTCGTTAATGTCGCTCGTTTCCCACATCAAACCTCCCCAACGATCGTAGATTCTGAAGCTATTAATTTCAAAAATAGAATTAGAGAACATTCTCAAAACATCGTTGAAACCATCGTCATTCGGTGAAAAAGCATTAGGCATCTCAATTAAGTCATCTGGACACGCAGATAATTCTCTGAGTAACACACTATCCGTCGACGTACAGAACGAATTGAGGTCCGTTACGGTAACGTAATAAGTCATATTCGTATCCACTTCGGTAACCGTCGGATTCGGACAGTTCCAGCAAGATAAGTTCGTAATTGGCGACCATTGATAATCATAATTACTATTACCATTCACGGCGACACTTAAATCAATCGTACTACCTGGGAAAAATTCATATACCCGATTCAATACCAAATCTGGTTGCTCTAACACCGTTACCGTTACCGTTGTACTGTCCGGTGGACAAGTAGCCGAGCCACCTAAGACAACATAATCGGTTGTCGTCGTTGGACTTGCTGTCGGCGTCGCAATAAAGGGATCAGACAGCGTTTCCGAAGGACTCCAGATATAGTAATCTACATTTCCGTAAGCCTCTAATTGTATGGTATCTCCTACGCAGATCGTTACATCATCTCCATCTATTTCTGGCGAAGCCAGTACTCGAATGTATTCCATTTTCGTAAGGGTATCAATACAATTTCCATTATCAATAATAAGTTGCACATCAAATTCCCCGATCGCATCGTAATCCACTACTGGATTCAAGTCGCTACTGGTACCCGGTTGCCCCTGCTCAAAAGTCCAGTCTACATTAATAATCGGATCACCAGTATTAATCATACTTTCAAAGTTGATTGGCGCATCCGCATTACAAATATTCGTATCGGAAGCCATAAAATCGACTTCTAAATAAGAAAGGAAAATCGTATCCTGTGGATCAATTAACTCCGTACAATCTGGGTTATCAATCTCTATAATTCTTAACAAGGGTACAAAACCATTAACCGGTGTTACGTCGTATAAATGCACTACGGTATCTCGATCAACATCAAAGCTTGTCTTAACGTTTCCATCTCCAAAATCCCACATATAGATGTAATTCCGATCCGATTCTCCGAAGAAATTCACTTCCGCAGGAATACAATTATCATTTACGGTATAAGTAAAATTACCAACTAAGCCTAATAAGTTTAAACTTTGAACGACGGTATCTCTGCAGCCTGCAGTTCCGCCGATTGCAATTAAGGTATCAAAATATATTCCTTTATCAATAAAGATGTGAGTAGGATTTTCTTGGTTGTCCGTACCACTTGCGTCACCATACTCCCAGATATAACTCGTTGCACCTTGTGATTGATTAATATACTGTACCAAAGAAGGCGTACAGTTGGAGTAGGAAGAATCTACGGTAAACGCCGCAATGGTTTCTTCTACCGAGATTTCTTGACAAGTTGTATTAACACAACCGCCAATATCCGTGACGGTCAAACAAGCCGTATAATTTCCAATCGAATAGAGATGCGTAGGATGCTCATCCATCGTACTTCCTGTATCTCCAAAGTCCCAGAAATAAGTTAAGCCATTTCCTTGGGAAAGATTCTCAAAGACTACTGGTTCTCCGGGACAAGTAAAGGTATTCGCACTAAAATTTGCCAAAGGCGCATCGATGTTAATTCCTTCGTTGACTACTAGTTCTTTCATGCATCCCCAAGTATCCGTCACTTGCAAGGTAATCGGTAAAAAGCCAACGGTATCAATGCTCACCATCGGGTTTTGCCCATTCGCTAAAGCAATCGTATCGCCAATGATCCAAGTCCAATCAATATTAGTAGCGAATAGATTTGAACTCGTATCGGTAAAGTTGAGATTAACGGGTAAACAATCATTCAGTTGTTCCACTTCGAATCCAACGTCAATATCATTGATTCTGAATGGTCCAATCTGTGTCGTATCAGTACAACGATTAACATCCTCTACGGCCAGCGTCATATAAAACTCCCCTGCCTTTCCAAAACGAATATTAGGCTCTGCCGCTTCGTCGTCAGAAATATTAATAATACTACTTGGAGGCTTGATCCACTTCCATTTTACGATATCTACTGAATTATTCGTGATGTAAACCCGCAAAGGCAGACAGCCCATCATCGTATCGACACTGATGTTAATTTCAGGTTGTGTAATTCTTATATTTTTAGTCAGCGTATCGCTGCAATTGGTCTCAAAGTTATAAGCAATCAAGGTCACTGGATAAACCCCCGTTTGTGGGAAAACAAAAGTTGGATTATCCGCAGAAGAGGTATCCGTGGTAGTAGTGGAAACACCAAAATCCCAGAACACAGAATCCGCTCCAATCGTGTATGCTGTTAAGAAAGTTCTTTCAAAAGGTTGATCACAATCTATGACTGTACTAAATTTAGCTACCGGAGGTAAAATACAAACTACGTCCGTTTTGGAAACGAAGTTTTCACAGCCTTCGTCAAAGATTCTCAACGTCACGGTGAAACATCCAGTATCGGCATATTCGTATGTAGGGTTGGGATCAAAAGAATCAATAATCCCATCGTTATTAAAATCCCATTCGTAATCATCCACTGCTGGATTAGTATTACTAGTAAAGCTGATAATTTGACTAGAACAAGCAACGTCTGGCGTTACATCAAAGTCTACTGGGAATACTTCCCCCGCACAGATTCGATCTCCGAACGTTCTTGATGCCACACAACCTAAATCATTCGTTACTTCTACCACGATGTCATAACATCCCGTTTCAGTAACTGTTAAAATTGGATTTTCTTGGCTTGAAGTAAAGACCGTTGCTCCGGCTTCATCCAATACCGTCCAATTCCAAGCTACGATGGGAGCAGTAGAAGCGGAGTTTTCGTTTAAGGTTACTGAAATTGGTGCACAATCTTTTATCTTACCAAATCCTAATTTCGGTAAAATTTCTTGTAACTCAATCGTTTCTAAGCTTACCGTTTTGGTACAACCCAGCGCATCCTCAATGGTCAAACTCACTGGATAAGAACCCAATTCCGTGTAAGTATGGGTAGGATTTTCTTCCGTAGAAGTTGTATTATCTCCAAAATCCCAAAACCAACTAATCGCATCGGAAGATTGTCCGTCAAAACTCACGGTAAAAGGAATGGTACAGCTTTCCGTAACGCCACTCGTTACAACGTAACTTACATCTAAGTTCTCCGAATTCGTAATACACACCTGCTCAGTCGTACTGATCACACAACCATTAACGGTACGCGTTAAGGTAACATCGTAGCAATCAACCGCCGCGTAGGTATGAATTGGCGTAGCATCATTGGAGCTCGTATTGTCCCCAAAATCCCAAGAGATGGAAGTTGCTGGTGGACCAGAACTTGTATCTTCAAAAAATATCGTTAAATCGCCACAACCATTCTGCGAAACAGAAGTAAAACTAGGAGGAGCACCCGCCGCAATATAATCTTCTAAAACTAAAGTATCCCGGCATCCCGTCGTGGTGTTAACCCCCGATAAGGTTACCGTGAAAGGACCTGCTGTTTCGTACGTAACAGGATCCGGATTATTCCCGTCAAATTCTTCTCCATTACCAAAATCCCAATGAAAATTATTACCAGCCAAAGTACTCGTATTCGTAAAGTTAACTTCAAATGGAAGCGTACAAGCATAAGTTAAATCGGCAGTTAAGCCCAAATTCACCCCTTCTTCTACGGTAACAAATTGCGTGATATTATCCGAACATCCATTATCATCCGTTACAATTAAAGTTACTTGATACGAATCCGCAGATTCGTAAATGCACTGTACGTTGGGTGCATTGGTAGATGGGCAACCGTTTAAATCCCAAACCCAGTTATTGATCGTTCCACTTTGAGAAGTAGAGTTATCCGAAAAATTAACCGTCAAGGGACCACAACCTAAGTCGTTGTCCATCGCAAAATTGGCAACGGGTAAACTAAATACCGTTACAAAGTTTGTCTTACATTCCGTACTAGATAAATTATTATTATCCGTTACCGTCAAACAAATTTCGTAAGTACCTGCACTCGTAAAAATGTGCACGGGATCTTCTTCGTTCGATAAGAAGTCTCCATTCTTTGTCCACTCCCAAGTAGTAATCGGATTACCATTTCCCGAGGAGAGGTTTGAAAAAGAAACGGTGTGCGGTACGCAACCAGCCGTTGAATTTCCGGCGGCAAAATTTGCGGTGGGTTGTGCCGTAGCAGTCAACGCAAAAAAGCTAAGAAAACTCAATATTAATAGGTGTGGGTGTTTCATATTACAAAAATAAAAAATATATTAAATATAACTATTTAATAATCAATAATAATGCCGTTAAGCCTTAAATTAATGCCCCTTTTGTTTAATCGCACACGAGTAGACTTTATTCTAAACAATTAAGTAGGAGATAAAACTACTTTAGGCGAAAGTCTAATCTTTTCTTTTCAAGCATAATTATTATGCCAATTGCAGCGCTTCTTATTATTTTAACAACAAGTTGGTCTAAAATGTATGCCATCAGCGCTTTTTAAAAATAAAGCCGCCTAGCTATCAAAAATCTATGTATTGGGTTCAAATATTTCTAACCGTTCAGATGTGTAGTCATTTTAAGGATTAACTTAATACAGTGTAAAATCAATAATAGTATAGCTTACAGTGTACTTAACGCTAGAAATCGAATATTTAAAGGAGTACATTTGTGCCAAATTTTGAAGACTGTATTTCCTTTAATCTAAGTGACACAAAGATACGTAATTTTAGCTTTACCGTGCTCAGGTTAATCGCAAATTCCTACCAAACTACCGATAATATTATACGAAAGCCTAGCTTCCAAATAGGAAACTAGGCTTTCTTACTACCAAGTTATTTCTTGGCTAAGGACTTATATTTTCAACTAGCTACCACATCTTGATGAAGGGAGATCGCCAAAAGTCAATATCTAAAAGGGTTTAGCGTAACAAACTCACATCTCCCTGTATATAAAAGGAACTCCCATCGACGGGACAAACCAATTCTACGAAGTAAACATAAACACCATTAGGCAAGTTTTTCCCTTGATAACGACCATCCCAAGCTTGCGTCAGGCTATTCGTAGCAAAAACTAAATTGCCCCAGCGGTCGTAAATTTGAAATAATCGCAAGGTTTCAATCGACTGCGCCGTTTGTACCATTAGTACATCATTAATGCCATCTCCATTGGGCGAGAATGCATTTGGAACACTGGCTAAGTATCCCGGACAAGTATTCAGTTCCTCCAAGCGCGTTTCAATACTTTGCTGACACCCCGTTGTCGCATTTGTCAACTTTGCGGTCAACATTTCCGCCGCTACCGTCGGATCAACCACTGGATCTGGACACCGCAGACAGCTCAAGCCCGGAGAATAATCCCATTGATATTCCAGTCGCTCCGTCGCGCCATAGGCTAAATCCAAATAAACTTGTTGCCCAGAGAAATAATAGTGAACCGCAGGCAAACGACTTGCTGGTAGTGTATTGACGACGACGGTAAGCCGAGCAGTATCTGCAAAGCAAGTAGACCGCCGACCGATGACTTGATATTCCGTAGTTTTGCTCGGTGTTACAAAAGGAGAATTACCCAATAATACCTCCCCCGTTGCTAAATTCGTCCATTGATAATCCGTTGCTGTACCACTAGCAAATAATTGTACCGAATCCTGCTGACAAATCACTAAGTCTTCCGCCCTAATTTGTACCGACTGCAACAAATTGACTTGCATAGAATCCTCCAAAATACATTCTCCGTTGACAATCCTAATTTTATATTGGGTCGTTGTTTCGGGTAAGGCTTCGGGTGCTAAGACCGTAGGATCATCCAGTGTACTAGCTGGCTCCCAAGTTATTAATCCTTCCCCTCGCCCATTCAACGTCACCAGGTCTCCTGCACAAATCGTAGTATCTTGCCCAGCACTGACCGCATCCCGCGCAATAACCTTAATCTCGATCGAATCCTTGATCAAACAACCATTGTCCGTATAGGCTTGCACTTCGTAATGGGTCGTTTCGCTAGGAGCTGCAACCGGATCCGCACAATAAACACAACTCAAGCCATCATAAACTAACCATTGTGGATCATTTGTAATACTCAAACTAAGCGGTGTGCTTTCTCCCTCACAGATCGTTTTATCTGCTCCGGCAAAAGACTGTGATTCATCCAATACATTGACAAAAACAGAATCAATCGCTGCGCAGCCATTACTATTGGTAACCGTCAAAACATAGCTTGTTGGAACGATCGGAGTAGCAATTGGATTGAGACAAGCATCATAACAATTCAAGCCTTCCCGCGTCTCTTCCCATTGGTAAGCGTAAACGTCTTCTCCCCCACTAGCATATAATTGCACGAAGCTATTTAAGCAAATCATTGTATCTTTCGTAAGGCTAATTTCAGGAATCGCATCCGGTTTTACAAAAACCGTAACTTCGCTTGAGGAACTACAGCCTTCCGCGTTTTCTACCACAAAAGTATAAATCGTTGTCACCGTTGGACTTGCTTTTGGGTTCATACAATTAATGCAGCTTAGGTTAGTCACAGGGGTCCAGTAATAGTTCGTTCCCGTCGTATCGCCACTAATCGAAGCATTTAATTGTGCGGCTTCGCCAATGCAAATCTCAGGAGCTACTCCTGCACTTAGTGCCGTTAAGCCATAAGCGGTAACCAATTCCGTAGCGGTATCGCTACAGCCTATATCCGTAGTAACCGTCAATTGAACCGGAATATTTTCCCCCGCCGTAAACGTATGACTCGGATTCGGAGTATTTGTTTCTGTACCGTCGCCAAAATCCCAGTGCCATGCCTCAATGGTTCCGGTGGGCGTAGTTGCGGTTTGAGTAAAATCAACACTCAAGGGCGCACAACCTTCAATCGTAGAAAGTTGAAACGATGCCGTCGGATTAGGTCCAATGCGAATTAAATCTTCTTTGAGAATAGTATCGCTACATAGCGCCGTCGTAGCAATCAGTTGTACGTCATATTTTCCCGTTCCCGTAAAACTCACTGCGGGTTGAATCGCGGTACTTTGGCTTGGATCTCCGTTTTCAAAATCCCACTGAAAAGTTTCAATCGTTTCGGAAGCACTCGAAAGGTTAATGAAAGTCACTACTTCATTGACATCACAAAATAAAGTATCCGTCGCAGCAAAATCAAGCGCTAGTCCCGCCACGTAGAGTTCCGAAGGAGCAGCGACAATACGCTGACAGCCTTGCCCGTCCGTCAAAATCAAAGAAGGAAAATAAGTTCCAATGGTCTCGTACGTCCAACTTACCGTATCGGCACTCTGTAAGCCTGCGGTATCCAAAATCCCATTGCCAGAATCCCAGACGTAAAAGTAAGCAGCAGCCGACTGAGCGACAAAACTTACCGATTCGCCTCGACAAATGGTATCCTGATCCATTGTAAAACTACCCGCGGGACCTTCCAAGTTGATCAAGTTATCGAGGGTTAAAGTATCCGAGCAGCCCGGCACACTCGTCGCAATTAAGCGGACGGCGTATTGCCCGGGTTCCGTGTAAATTTGTGTCGGATCAACTAGCGTAGAAGAACCATTCCCAAAGTCCCAGCTAAAATCAGTCGCATTTTGAGATAAATTGGTAAAGGGCACATTCAAGGGTGGACAAGTACCACCAGTAACATCTACGGAAAAATTGGCTACGGGATTGGCAATGGTAATATAATCGGCTTTGCACAGGGTTTCTTCACAACCATAAGCATCCGTAACTGTAAGGCAAATGGTATAAATGCCTTCGTTGGCAAAACAATGCAAGGGCTTTTTCAAATTTGAATTTTCGCCGTCGCCAAAATCCCAAAAGTAGCTCAAGTTTTTCCCCTCCGATGAATTTTGAAACTGCACACATTGATCGGTGCAACTCTCCTGCTTAGCATTAAATTTAATCACTGGCTTGGTTACTTCTACCACTTCAGGAATAGTTAGTTCATTGGTACAGCCCCAATCATCTGTAAGCTGTAAGCTGACTGGAAAAAGTCCTACTGCATCGAACTCAAAACTAGGTTGAGCCGCAGAGGAACTCCCAAGGTTGTTTCCAAAAATCCAATTGTAACTAGTTATATTGGCAAAAAGATCCGTGGAAGTATCTGTAAATTCGACGGTCAAAGGCAGACAACCACCGCTAGGAGTAGCTACAAAATCAACCTCAATTCCATTCACCAAAATGGTATCTTGAAACTGAAGCGTATCCCGGCAATTATTAATATCTTTGATAATCAATTGTAAATCGGTATGCATTCCCGGAGTAGCAAAAACAATGGTCGGATTTACAGCATTCACATCAGAAAAACTAGCGTCATTTCCACTCCAAAAGTATTTATCTCCAAATTCCGATTGATTACTAACTCCTAAGCTTAAGGGTGCGCAGCCCCTCAGGGTATCCAAAACAAAATCGGCGACGGGAACGGTAATGTATACGTTTTTAGTTTCTGTATGAAAACAGCCTGTGTTGGCATTGTAGGCGGTGAGCTTCACGCTATAAACACCCGTTGCCGGAAAGGTAAACTCAGGTTCTGCCAAACTAGACGTATCGGTGGTAATCCCTGGTA
The DNA here is from genome assembly GCA_937951685.1 of uncultured Saprospiraceae bacterium. Taxonomy (GTDB): domain Bacteria; phylum Bacteroidota; class Bacteroidia; order Chitinophagales; family Saprospiraceae; genus CALFBG01. The sequence continues at coordinate 55,321 of CALFBG010000003.1, forward strand.
CTCCAAAATCCCAAAGAATCGTTTCGGCGCCGATAGATTTATCTTTAAATTGACGTCGAAAAGGTTCTTGACAAAATTGCTGAATCGAAAACTTTGCGACGGGATCAATGACGTGAACATAATTTTCTAAGTTCAAAACACCATTACAACCATTGTGATTAACCAGTAAAGTGATGTCATAATATCCAGTATCGGTGTATAAATGTTCTGGATGTTGCTCAAATCCAAAAGTACCATCACCAAAATCCCAAAACCATTCTTCTACGTAATCCGCCGAGAGGTCCGTAAAGTTGATTGGAATTTCTACGCAGGCTACTGTTGGATCGGCCGTAAAATTAACGAGCGGATCGGCACCAACTTGAATGACTTGTTCAAAAATTGCGGTATCACTACAGCCGAGGGTATTTGTTACAATTAATTTAAGATCAAAAAATCCAGTATCTACAATGCTGAAACTCGGCGTAGCTTGCGTGGATTGGTAAGTTTCATTAGGCGTAACAATTTCCCATTCCCACGCCATGATGGGCGTGATCGAAGTAGTATTATCGGCAAAGTTTACTGCTAAAGGAGAACATCCCGTCAAAAAAGGATTCAAGAGACTTGCTTGCACTGCTTCTACTTTTACTGTATTTACAAGGACGGTATCCTTACAACCTTGCGCATTTTCAACGACTAGGCTGACCGGAAATTCACCGTAAGTATTGAAGGCGTGGGTTGGATTGGGTGCATCGGAGCTTTCTCCATCCCCAAAATCCCAATGCCAGCTCACTGCATTTAAGGTAAGGCTCGTGAAGTTGACAATGTGTGGAAGGCTACAACCAATATTATTATCATTACTGTAATTGGCGACGGGTTTGGGTTGGACGAGGATGCAATTAGGGGCAAATTTTTCGGAAACGCAACCATCTTGGAAACGTTTTAGGCGAACGTAGTAGCAGCCAGGGTTTTGGTAAACGTAAGTTGGACTCGCTGCCGTTGAAGTAAAACCGTCACCAAATTCCCAAAGCACACTATCCGCAGGTAAAGGGGAAGTATCGGCAAATTCAACCAGTAACGCTTCGCAACCTTCCGTCGGCGTAAAAGTAAAGTCGACGATATTTCCAACTTGCACATAATCTTCTAAAATTAAAATATCGGAGCAATTCGAGTTGGTATCCGTCGCAATAATCGTGATATCGTAACTACCATAATCGTTGTACAGTATGTTTGGTGGAAAGTCGCCTGTATAGTTTTGTCCGTTACCGAAATCCCACTCGTAAGTAATCCCAGTGGTCGGTCCCATGTTGGTAAAACCTACCGTTGCAGGTGGCGCGCAGGCGAAGTCTCCGGTGAGTTCAACTTCAATAATGGGTTTGGGTGAAACCTGTAGGTAATCCATTTTTGCTTCGGTCTGGCTACAACCATTGGCATCGGTCACCGTCAAACTAATGGCATAATTATCCGGTAAGTCATAGCTGCACGACTGCGCAACGCCAGAAGTAGCTTCAATGACATTACAATTTCCACCTAAGCCCCAAGTCCAATGCGTAATTGGCGCGCTCGCAGCAACGGATAAATCCTGAAAATCAACTTCTAAGGGAACGCAACCCTGCATCGGAGTTGCTACGAAATCTGCTTGAGGCAGCTCGAATACTTGTATAATATTATTTTTACATTCAGTGTCTACATTGCCAGCGTTGTCCGTTACGGTTAGGCAAATTGTGTAGCTGCCCGGCGTACTAAAAATTCTTCCGGGGCAAGGAGTCGTAGCTGTAAATCCGCTTAAATCCCATGCTCGCGTCACGACGAAATTGCCATTCAGCAAAGTAGAATTATCACAAAAAGAAACTTGCAAGGTCCCGCAACCCGTAGAATCAGAAACGGTAAAATCTGCGTCCAATTGAGCCGTAGCAGATAAGCAATAAAAAAGGAATAGAATAGTGGTTAAGCTTTGATATTTTCGTGGCATGGTTAAGTATTTGGTATTGAAATACGTAAATCATCAGATAGCCAACCGACAACCGTCGATGGGCTTATAGCCACGGGGAGTTTATACTAAGGAAGGAAAGTAAGATGATGTGCCAAACGAGCGTTTTAAGACAAACGCATCAAAAGACATCATTTGTGGTAAGTACCAATACAAATTAACTTACTTATTATAGAATACATCAATATCTTTGCCAGAAATAACAATTAATGCTTTATTTCTATATAAAATTTAAAAAAATATTTTCGGGAAGCTTTTCGAAGCGTTAACGAAGTACACGAATGGAACGAAAGTAAAGCAGTTTGTTCGGCGGCTAAGGTTAAGTAGTTAAATTTTACTTTTTTAGCTTGAGAATGAAGCCTAGTGCTGCAACGCTCAACCTTAAAAGTACCTTACACTTAAAACTCATCTGTGATAATCTCTACGATTTCTACTCTTCTTTCTTTTGCCGCTAAAACGCTGTAAACGGAGTTTCGCTTGTCATTAAGATCATCGCTAATTACGGAGGCGGCAGTTGTCTCTCCGAAGGATCGCTCAGAAATAATTAATTGCTCCGACCGTAAGTATTTTTTGAAAACACCATTTTCGTATTTTTCAAAATGATTGCGCAAGCTACTAATTCTTCGCTTACCTAAGGATAAATTGTAATCGCCTTTTGCTCTGGGACTGGTATAGCCTTTGATGAAAATCTCTACGCGATCACCATCTTGCAAACGAGCCAACAATATATTAGAAAATTTATTAAGATAATCAAATCCTAATTTTACTTTTTGCTCAAAAAACGTCTCCAAAGCTTGGGTCGCTGCTGCTTTTGCTTGCGGAGATAAGGGTTTACCATACTCATATTTATACTCTTCTTTTAAAGCATAATACTTCAAAAAGGTCTGCTCGTAGGTTTGCCGTGTCGTTTTCCTTTTGGTTCGACGATCGGGTTCATCGTTATGAAAGTAAAGCTGCAAGGGTAAAAAATCGTCTAGTGTTTCGGGTTCTTTTACGACAACCGGTGGCGTTACTTTCGGTATCGGCAAGTCAATCACAATCGCCGTAGAGTCGAAGCTTGGTTGTTCCACTAGCAAAGAATCCATCGGGGGTACAACGAGGGTATCTGCCTGCTTAAAGTTAACTTTATAAATATCATTACAACAGGCTTTATTTTTCTTATCCAAATAAAAAGAGCCTAAACGGTTGGACGAAAATAGGGCAACGGTAGAATCTGGATTGAGCGAAAAATAAAGATCATTATAACTACTGTTCAAAGGATAACCAGTATGTGCAGGTACTGACCAACGATCATTTGCCCACCGAGATTTAAAAATATCGTAGCCACCGAGTCCTTGATAACCTTCCGAACTAAAGAATAAGGTTTGTGCTTTCGCGTAATAAAAAGGGGTAATATCATTTTCGGGCGTATTAATTTCCTCGAGATTGACGGGTTTAGAAAATTTCCCTTGTTTAGAAATTGTTGATCGCCAAATGTCAAGTTTTCCCTTTCCTGCGGGACGATCTGAAACAAAAAATAGATACGATTCTTTTGTGATAGGATCATAACCAATACTCGGTTGCGTACTCGTATAGCCTTCCATATTGATCGACGCAGGAAGCTTGGTTGTCTTGCCCCAGATTCTTCGTTTCCGCTTATCTATCCTTATTTTTCGACTGTAGATTTGACACTGAATTTCGGTACTATTGGTATAATCACAAATCGTAAAAAAGATCATATCGCCCTTGCGATTGAAAGTTGTGTGCGCCGTATTTTTATCTACGGCGTTAAATTTTCGGCGAAGGGCTTTTCCTTTTGCCCCTTTTACGGATTGCAACACCTTAGCAATTCTACGCGGCGGATCGTGTTCGTCTGCTTTGTTTTTAAATCGATAGGAAGAATAATAAATTGTATCGCCTCTTTGTAAGGCGCCAAATTCAGAATAAGAAGTATTAATCCGTTTATTGAGTTGTTGGATTTGAAGATCATCCGGCGACTTCAGCTTGCCGATGGCCCATTTACACTGCTCGATTTCAGATTTGGCGAGTTGGCGAAACTTTTCGTTTCTCGTTTGCTTCGCACCGAGGTATTTCTTAAAATAATCCAATGCGGCGGCGTAGTCCCCCGTTTGCTTTTTGACCATCCCCATCCAATAATTAGACAAAGGAAAATCGAGTCGTTGATCACTTTCGAGCACCTTTAAATAGTATTCCTCCGCAATTTCAAAAGCGTGATATTGTCGTGCCGCGTCCGCATACTTATAAAAGAGACTTACTTCGGTAGGTTTCATTTCCATGGCCGTCCGGAAATATTCAATCGCCGCATTGAAATCGTTATTGGCGACTGCTTTGTCCCCCGCCTTTACGTAGGCTTTGAACGTCTGCGCAGAAAGAGAAGCCATTGAAGAGCACAAAACAACGAACAGGAGTAATCTTTTCATAGGAGATTAGAATATCGGACAAGCCTTAAAACTTTTAACGGGTTTGACTTTGGTAATAACATAAGACAAGCTCATTTCAGGACCGCCAGCGCGATTGGTAGCAATTTCAAAATCAGAAATATTAATATCGTAGCTGAATCCAAATTGCCAAGCATTATAAAAAATTTCGAAGTTGGGAATAATCGCATCACCAAAACGTAGCCCGGAACCCAATTGCACGGCAATCTTTTTGCCTGCCCGCGGTGGAAAGTGATATCTCAGCCCAGTGTTAATGACCGTTTCTCGGTACTTCCCTTGCAGAGAGAAAATTCCTGCGGCGATCCAATCTACTTGTGGATGCACTTCAATTTCTGCGATGGCGTAGCCATTATATTTAGAAGCTAAACGCACATCTCCCGCTCCTAAAAAGCCAATCTCCGGTCGGTTGAGGTGCATAAAACTGATTCCTGCATTAACATTCGTACGCATCCGATCCAGTTGGGTATGCCAATTCAAACCCGCAGAAAAATCGGAAAGGCTCCGTTGGGTATTCGAAAAATCTTCGCGGGAACTCAAGTTAGCATCATAAATATCTCCACTAAATTGATTTTGAAAACGCAACTGATCTGCGTTGAAACGCCGTTGACCAATTCCCATTTGAATGCCTATACTTACCGCATTGAGCTCATCCACAGGATAAGCATAAGCAGCATTTAACTTGAATTCCGAAAGGCTTAAACGCGAATCTCCCGCTTGGTCTATGTTGAAAATAGCACCGCCCGAAAGCAATCCCTTCCCAAGTAAGCCTTCCATAATCTTCATATCAAACGCACCCGAAAAGCTTAAATAATCCACGGGAACCGACGCCCACTGATTCCTATAATTACCGTTGAAACGTAAGTCGCCTTTGAAAACACCGGTAAGGGCAGGATTCAGGTTGAGCGGACTGTTGTAAAATTGAGAAAAGTGAATGTCCTGCGCTTGCGTGCCAAACACACTCATCAAAAAACAGCAAATAAAGAATAGTTTTGTCGAAGTATCCTGCAATAGCCTTATGATTTAATTCGTCGTATCAAAAGACGGCAACGAATTTGTGAACTAAAAAAATCAAGGATTAGAAAAATGGGAATCTATAACTAATAAAACAAATATATCGGTCTTTCGGCAGAAAGTCTACGTTCTGCTTCAAATTTAATGTCAAAAAATGACGCATCATCGTTAATTTCTGCACATTTCGAGAAAATGTTAGTCCCTTTTCGGGAAAAAAATAGCATCCCCTCAAATGGCAATCCATTCGCAAACAATACAAGGATATGATTTCTCTCCAAAATTGCAGCGGAGATCAAATCGTTTTTCGTACCTTGCTCCGAAACGATAAATCACTTTTTTTATGTTAAAAGTAGGCATCACTGGCGGAATTGGTAGCGGTAAAACGACCGTTTGTAAAATCTTTGAAACCCTTGGTATTCCCGTGTACTACGCGGATGATCGCGCTAAAATGCTCATGGTCGAAGATCTCGTTATTGTTCAAAAACTGAAAGCACTCTTCGGAGAAGCCGCCTATTTCCCCGATCAAAGCCTTAATCGAGCACATCTTTCCACTTTAGTTTTCCAAGATAAGACTTTATTACATCAACTCAACGCAATTATTCATCCAGCGGTACATCAAGATGGATTGCAGTGGCAAGCTGCGCAAAAAGATGTGCCTTATACGCTGAAAGAAGCCGCTATTTTATTTGAAAGCGGGAGCTATAAAACGATGGATAAAGTGATTACGGTTTTTGCCAACAAAAAACTACGAATTGCCCGAGTCAAAAAAAGAGACCAACTCACAAGCGCACAAGTGGAAGCGAGAATGTCCAAACAAATGCCCGAACGAGAGAAAAAAAAATTGGCGGATTTCATTATCAACAATTCTGGTCACCGCCAATTAATTCCACAAATTTGGAAAATTCACCAACAATTAGTTCAGTTAGCAAAAGAAGCCTAAGCCTTATCCATGCGCACAATTTTAGGATAAAACATTCCCAAAACATCTACCAAGCTTTGCTGTGATTTCATGACATCGTGAATGTCCTTGTAAGCCATTGGTGCTTCGTCTCTTCCTCCACCAATCAAAGTCACCTGTTGCTTTTTGAGTTGTGCTTTGAGGGCTGCGTTGGTCGTAGAATTCCTAGCTTTAGTTCTTGACATCTTTCGACCGGCTCCGTGCGCCGCCGACGCTAGTGCTTGATCATTTCCTTTACCTCGCACGATAAAGCCCGGAGCGGTCATTGACCCCGGAATAATGCCCAGTACACCTTTCCCCGCAGGAGTAGCCCCTTTACGATGAACGATTACCTTTTGACCAGAAGACAAGGTCTCTTTCCACGCAAAATTATGATGATTTTCAATCTTAAGTACTGCTTTTTCTCCCAGCGCAGTTGACATTCGCTGGTGAATCTGATCGTGACAAGCCGATGCATAATCGCCCGCCAAATTCATGGCTTGCCAATACTCCTCCCCTTCTGCCGACGCTAGATCTAGCCACGCAAGGTGCTTAACCTGCTTAGGTAATAAACAAGTATCCATCGCAATCTGAGTATAGTGATTGGCAATCGCTGCCCCCATTCCTCTGGATCCAGAATGAGAAAGTAAAGCCAAGTATTCCCCCGCTGCCAATTCTAATGCAGGATCAGTAACTTTTACAATTCCCCACTCCACAAAATGATTTCCAGACCCCGAAGAACCCAGTTGTCGATACGCTTTATCTTTTAATCTTTGCACGAAAGGAATCGCTTGAAAAGTCGCTCGATCTAAAACTTCGTGGTCAATCGGCTGCCGAAAAACGTCCCGACCAAATTTAGAATTTTTCATCAAAATCTCCTTCAACCGATAATGATCTTTCCCGATGGTACTCGCAGGTAAAGGATAAACGGAGAGACTCATTCTACAGCCAATATCCACGCCCACACCATAAGGAATCACAGCATTATCCGTCGCTAAAACGCCGCCGATGGGCAAACCATAGCCCAAATGTGCATCTGGCATCAAAGCCGCCTGCACGGCTATGGGCAAACGACAAGCCCATTCCATTTGTTCTTGCGCCTGAGACTCAATGAATTGACTACCAAAGGATTGCCAAGGTACTAAACGCTCACTCAGCACTTGTTCTTTCCGCTGCTCGGTAGTCGGTTGCACCAAAAGTTGAGCAAGTTGCCCAAAAACTTCGTGCGTTAAATAATCTTGGGGTTGAGCAACTAGCTCGTAAAGTAATTGTAGCGCAGTTGCTTTGTCCAACTTTCGATAATGACGCAGCATTACATTCATTGCTAGTGCCATTGTTTTTTTATCTGGAAAATTAATTTTCTTTAAATCTTTTCCTCTTAATTTTAATTTCGCCATTTTGGATGGAAATGTTTATTTAAAAATTGAAGTTGTTTTAAAATAGATCTTAATACCTACAGCTAAAGCATTGCAATCCAGTACTTCAGCTTTTTCTCGTCACCGCAGCTACGGCTGCATAAATTCTGAACAGAATTTACCGCTTGCGGATGGGATGCAAAAGAGCTTCGTCCTGACTTACAAGCCTTTACCTTCGGTTGCTAACATCATTTTAAAACAACTTCATTAAAAAAATATAATCCTACAATCAAAAAGCCTCTCCCGCACGACGGAAGAGGCTTTTTGATGATAAAGCGATTTAAAATCAAAAGTACCGTTCCTAGTCGGAATCGTATAAACGGAATATGATCGTATTAACTTTGAACATCGTTATAAAATTTAGGAAGGTTTAAGCATTAATGCATTAAGCTATAGCTGATTTTTATTAATTTTTAATAGCAAAAAAACGTTGAACTCCTTTGAGGCTTTTTGACGGACAAAAAAGTACAAAAATTATTACGCTAGTTAATGGTATTAAATTTAGATCGCTATGTAATCAATTATCGCTTATTCTTACAAACTACTAACAAAAATAGTTCCCGCCCGTTTCTATTTTTTTTTATTTTAAAAATAAAGCGAAAACTAGGCTCATTTTAAAACCACTACCATGATTTAAATCACCTTGTGATAGACTCCAACGTTGAAAAATTGGTTTTCCCATTTAATTTTTGTATTTTTATTATCAATAGACGTTGCAAGGAAATTCCTCCTCTAGTGCAGACTATATTTGTATATAATATAATTATAATATAATCACGATCACACAACTTGCGAACAAAGAGCGTCATATATTCTCCCAAACCAAAAGTTAATTTTTCATTTTCAATAGGTAGAATACCTATTAGATAAGTAAATATTATAATTATATCAATAATTCTATTAATTTTACGTCGTTACTTTTTGGTATTTAGCCGTCTTAAGCATCGTATTGAAGTTTAAAACCATGATACTCAACAATTTTGACTAAAAAAAAAGAGAAATTGTTAGTTAAGCAGCAAGGCACATCGCTAAACCCATTTAGAACCGTTTTTACAGTAATCCACAATACTGAAGCAAAATAAAACCGTAGTGAATCGAAGTAATTTTGACGACCTACGCCAACAGTAACTAGATAATAATTTGGAAGTCCTCAAGACTTACCATTAAGATTGTTGTCTATCCCAAAAACCTTAAAGCCGAGATTAGTTTAATTGTTTATTACAGTATTGTAATAAACTTATACTTGTTTTATTGCGAAATTTTTCAATAAAAATATATCATCATCTTCTTACTTTAACTTACACTTACTTAAAAATTATAATTTCATGAAAAAACCGAACTCTACAAATTCAATGAAACTGTTATACAAATTCGGGCTGCTGCTCTGTTTTTGTTTTAGTATGTTTCATTCTTCCCTTTCTGCTCAGCAGATGGTTCCTTTTCAGTGTGAACCGGCTTTTTATCAGGTCATTTCTGGACAGCTGACCCAATTCAACCCTAATAACGGAGCATTTACGCCAGTAGGGCCAGTTAATGCAACCTATAATTCCATTGGTTACAACGCAGAAGACAACTTCATCTACGGAATTGATGCCAGTAGTAACAATTTGGTAAAAATTGATGCAAATGGTACGCGCTTTGACTTAGGTTCAATCGCAGGTTTACCAGCTCAAATCTACATCGTAGGTGATTTTGACTTATCTGGTAACCTTTATCTTTACAATAGCTTTATGCTATATAAGATTGATGTAGATGCTACTCCATTGACTGCAACTTCGGTTTCTGTCAATCGGTCTATTCAAGCAGATATGGCTTATAATGTAATTGATGAACATTTTTACAATACGAGTACGACCCTGCTCAAAAAATTAAATCCAACCACTGGATTTGTATCAACAACGGCACTTACCGGACCGATCACTGGTGAATCAGGTGTGTTTGGTTCTTTTTGGTCTACCAATGATGGACAAATTTATGCAGCAAATAACGCCTCAGGAAATATTTATAAAATTGATCCAAGTACAGCGGTTTCAACTTTCTTTTCTAATGGAATCGTTACAAATAGTAATGATGGAGCAGGTTGCCCACTAGCAAGCGAGCCAGTTGGTAATGATTGTGCTAATTCGACCTTGGATGGAATTATTAATTCTACCGTTACTTCTTGTGATGTAAGTAATAATGGTACTGCCGTAATTAGTCCTTTCAATGGCGTTCCTCCTTATACTTACTTATGGAACGATCCAGCTGGTCAAACAACTAAAACAGCGACGGGTTTGGATGCGGGTGATTATACCGTCATCGTTACTGACGATGCAGGTTGTACTATTTCTCAAACCGTTGAAGTTGAATTATCACAAGAAGGAATCTGGATTGATTTCGTGCGTACCGATGCTAGCTGTAATGCCAGCGACGGTTCTGTCGAGTTGGAGGTAACTTTGGGAACACCTCCTTATATCTTTCAGTGGAGCAACGGTGCTACAACGATCAACAATACAGATTTAGCGCCTGGAGAATATTGTGTAACCGTTTCTGATCAAGCAGGTTGCGCCGTAGATCAATGCTTTACCATCTTCGAAGATGCTTTAGAAATCGAAGTTGGTATAACAAATTCTACTTGCGAAGTCAGTAATGATGGAAAAGCAAGTGTTAATAATATCGAAGGTGGACAATCTCCTTACAATTTCCTTTGGGATGATGGACAAACTTTTGTGGTTGCTTACGACTTAAGTCCTGGCCCTCATGCTGTCACCGTTACAGATGCTAACGGATGTACCGCTATCGAAAATTTTGAAGTTGGATTGAGCCCAGAAGGTGTTTGGATCATGATCACAACTACTCCTACAGATTGTGGTGGTGCCTCTGGAACCGCTTACGCAGGTGCAATGGTTGGCAATAATGCTGCAACTGATTTAGATGGTTGCTATGATTTATCTAACCCGATTACCGTAACTAGAAATGATCAACCAGAAGGTG
>CALFBG010000004.1 GCA_937951685.1 uncultured Saprospiraceae bacterium
TCAACAAAATCCTCGTCCATTTTATAACATTCCCGTAAGGTACCTTCCAATTTAAAACCTAGTCTTTGAGGAATGGCTTTACTCTTCAGATTGTCTTTGGCAACTCTAATCTCGATGCGGTTCAACTGACGAACGGCAAAACTATGGGTAATCATCGCCTTGGCAGCTTTAGTAATGATTCCTTTGCCTTGTAAATCTTGAGAAAGCCAATATCCCATCTCTGCCATTTCGTGTTCTTGGTCAATTCTGATCAAACTAATCGAGCCCGCTAATGTTTCTTTGTAAAAAATAATACTATTGAGTTGTTGTTGCCCTTGATTGAGCCTAAAAGCTAATTTTAAAAAATCTTCCGTGTTCGCCACCGTCAAAGTATCATGTACCCACGGGAGCCATTGCCCCAAGTAGCTGCGCTGTGCATCCACCATTGCAAAAATGGATTTGGCGTAAGCTTGATAGGGAGGGTGTAAGGTGATCTCATTTGAAACCCGCAAAAAAGATTTTTTCATATTAGTTATTTATTTAATAAGTTTGGCGCAATCCTTGTGGTATAAAGCATATTGCTTTCATCAAAAAGCCAATTAATTATGGTTGAATATGCTTTAAATATTCCAATTTATCTAAATTCGAGATGGATTAGTAGCATTTTTAATATAAAAATGCTATCTTCACAACAACACTATTTTTTAAACACTATAAACATTTATACATACAGATGGGAAAGATAATATCTTTACTAAACCACAAAGGGGGTGTAGGTAAAACAACTAGTGCAATTAACATTGGAGCAGGATTAGTGGAGTTAGGCAAAAAAGTTTTACTTATAGATTTAGATCCTCAGGCTAATTTAACCCTTTCACTTGGCATCCCTCGCCAAAGAAGTACCATTTACGAAGCGTTACGCGGAGAATCAGAATTAATGCCTTACCAAGTAAGACCTGGTTTTGACGTGGTTACCTCTTCTTTGGATTTATCTGGTGCAGAAATGGAATTAATCAACGAAGCCGGTCGAGAATATATCCTACGGGAATTATTCGATGCTGTCATCGAAGAATATGATTATATCATCATTGATTGCCCTCCATCTTTAGGTCTTTTAACACTGAATGCCTTGACGAGTAGCGATTACGTCTACATTCCCTTGCAAACGGAGTTTTTGGCCTTACAAGGATTGGCAAAAATCAAGCAAATCATTGATAAAGTGCGTTTCCGTTTGAATAAGAAACTCATTATCGGTGGGGTAATTGCAACGATGTATGATGCTCGAAAAGTCTTGAATAGAGATGTAGTAGAAACTATTCATAAATATTTCGGAGAAAAAGTTTTCAAAACCAAAATTCGAGATAACGTAGCTTTAGCAGAAGCTCCCGCTCAACGAAAAGATATCATCGCCTATAGCCGTTCTAGTAATGGCGCTAAGGATTATCTTTCGCTTTGTCACGAAATTTTGGAACGCACGGCTGTTGTAAGTGTTTAGCATATACGCCTAGGTAATTTGATTGCCTAGATTAGTAGCAAACGATTAAAATAAATACTTCCTTCATTCAGTTTCTACCAAGGAGAACGTAAGGTAATTACGCCTACTAATCTACTAATAGGGACTAAATTTAAACAACAAACGTGAGTAAGAAAAAATTTAAAGACGGATTAGAAAGCCTGTTTGGCTTACCGCTTGAAGAAAATTTCGAGCAGGAGAGCCCGTTGTTGGTTAATCACGAAGAGAAGAGAAATGTGAAAAGTATTTCCAAACGTCGGAAAAAGAAAGCCGCTAAACGTTCCATTGGAAAAAACTTTACCTCAGATCTAGATTCTCTCTTCGAAGATGCACTAACGGAAGTGCTCGAAGAAAAAGTTCAACGAAAAAGTGTTGCGCCTGTAAAAAAGGCAAAAACACAGCGCAAAAAGTTACCTCGACGGTTAACGGGCTTAGATGCTTTGATTCGTCGTACGGTAGAGTCTAGCGACATGGACTTCGATAATACCCCAACCAAAAAACGGGTTACCTTTATTTTTGATAAAGAAAAACTACAAAAGCTTAAATCAATCGCTAAGGTTGAAAAAGCTTATTTGAAAGATATCATTGGAGATGTTGTTTCTGAATATATTGAAAAATACGAAAAGCAACAAGGTGGTAATGTTGGCTTCGCTAATTAGTCGCTAGTTACTCCAAAAAATATAAAAATGGAACTGAAAATTTAGGCAAGTATCAACTATCACTTGTCTAAATTTTTAGTATCCTAAGTCGTAGCGCTGCTTCTCTTATTTTACGATGTACTAAGCCAATCCTTCATGTTACGCTTCGTTCCTTTTATCCTAGTCTTTTTTACCATCGAATTGATACCATGAGGCGCTTAAACGAATTTCGCCTATATTATAATCATACTATCTATCCAGAGTTACTGCGCCTAGAACGTAAAAGAAAGCAACTTTTACTCCTGCTATTCGCTTCTGTCTTTATCGTTATCGCCGTTTTTAGCCTCGGTCTTTACCTCAATATTCTTTCCATTACGCTGAGTCTGCTGCTGCCCATCGGCTTTTATATCACTTACCTATTGTATCGTATTCAACAGTTTCGAGCGACCTTCAAACCGCACGTTGTCAATTTGTTGCTCGACTTTATTGACGATAGCCTCAACTTTGGAACGCTTAAGTACAATGCAAAACACTTTATTCCAAAGTCCGTCTTTTTGGCTAGTCAAATCTTTGCCACGGATGCTCCTTTCTACTTAGGAGAGGATTACATCGAGGGAAAAATTGGGGAGCTAGATTTTGAACTCTGCGAATTGAATGTCAAAGAATATTCTAAGGTAAGAAGTCGTTTAAATTATGTATTCCGGGGAATTTTGCTGCACGCAACGTTCAAAAAACCGATGAAAGGGGCTATTTTGATCTTGCCACGTAAATTTCGACAGTACTTATCACGTACCATTCGATTATTTAATCGAGCGGGAGGAAGGTCGATTGATCATATTCATAATACTGCTTTCGAAGAAATATTTATGACTTATGCGACGCCGGACTCGGATTATATGAATCTGCTTTCGGAAGATATGCAGGAATCAATTTTGGATTTTCGGGATCGTACCGGAAAAGAAATCTATGTTTCTTTTAGGGGAAACGAAATTTATATCGCAGTTACAGAACCAAAAGACATCCTAGAACCGTTTATATTTAAATCAAATATTAGCTTTGCACTGATTCGTGAGTTTTTTGAAGAAATTCAATTGTTGTTAACGATTATCGAGGATTTTGATGCGAATCACTAAAAAGCTATTTTATCAACTATGATCAGGGGGCAAGAAGCGCATGTTATCTTTTAGGCTGGAGCCAAAATCTGTACAAAGGTAATTTATGCTTCACGCAACACTGATCTTAATCAAATCCATTCGTAGGATAAAAAATTATACAATGAATACAAAACGCACGAATCCGTTACTCGTCTTATTTTTAGCATTTTTTATTGGTCTAGCGTGTAATTCTCCAAAAGATGCCCGCGCACAGGTCATGGAAAAAACACCGCCGAGTCTCGCACCCAAAGAGAAGGCTTTGCTCTGGGAAATAAGTGGTAAAGATGTGAAAAAGGTTTCTTACCTCTATGGTACTATTCACATGATCGGGGCAGAAGATTTTTTCTTAACACCGGATACCAAAAAAGCTTTCGGTGAAGCGGAACAAGTGGCTTTCGAAATCAATATGGAAGATATGACCAATATGGGCGCACAGATGTCCTTGCTGATGGGCGCCATGATGAACGACGGTCTAAGTCTAAAAGATCTTATCTCAGAAGAAGATTATAAGTTTGTCGATGCTTATTTCAAGGAAATAGGTTTACCATTATTCTTGCTAGAACGACTCAAACCGATGCTGCTTACTACTTTTGCTTCGGGAGATATGTCGCCCGGTGATTTGTCTTCCGGTAAAATGAAATCGTATGAAATGGAATTTATGGAAATGGCAAAATCAGGAGAAAAACCAATGATGGGCCTAGAAACAGTAGAATTTCAATTGAGTATGTTCGATAGCATTCCGTATAAAGTACAAGCCAATATGCTGGTCGAAACGCTTAAGGCAGGTGATACGGGAAACGACGACTTTAAGGATATGGTAGAATTGTATAAAAACCAAGACATTTCGGGAATGTTGACGATGTTTGAAGGCGAAGAAACGGAAGGTGGTTTAGGCGATTACGAAGATTTGTTACTCAATTCTAGAAATCGAAATTGGATTCCGATTATGGGAGCGACGATGAAGGAAAAACAAACTTTTTTCGCCGTAGGAGCAGGACATCTCGGTGGTGAATCGGGGGTCATTGCGCTTTTACGTAAAGAAGGGTATACCTTAAAACCCGTTAGTACGCCTTCTAAAAAATAAATTTAATTTAATTTAATGCCTTGCTGCCTATCGAAATTGACCTCAGCAAGGCATTTTTTTTTTTAGCTTCTAAAACTTTCAAGCTTGGCACTGATTAAATCTGTTCGTGGCTTCACACCTCAATTTGGAAAGGATTGCTTTTTTGCAGAAAATGCAACGATTGTCGGCGATGTACATTGTGGCGATCAATGTAGTTTTTGGTTTCAAGCGGTCGTGCGTGGGGATGTCAACCGCATCCAAATGGGAAATAAAGTTAACGTTCAAGATGCCGCAATTATCCACTGTACCTACGAAAAAGCAAGTACTACCATTGGCAATAACGTGTCTATCGGGCATCGAGCCATCATTCATGGATGTACAATCAAGGATAATGTTTTGGTTGGTATGGGCGCGATTATTATGGATCACGCAGTCGTCGAAGAAAACTGCTTGATCGCAGCGGGAGCGGTTGTTTTAGAAAATGCTCATCTCGAAAGTGGCTATATCTATGCGGGAGTTCCAGCAAAGAAAGTCAAAGCGCTGAGTGCAGAACAATTTCAAGATTCTGTAGCTAGAATTGCTAATAATTATGTCATGTATGCCGGTTGGTTTGAAACTCCTGAAGGTCAGGAATAGTCAGGAAGGCTAAAATTCTTAGTAAAAAAAGGACTAGGATTTATTATGACTAGTAAAAAAATATTATATTAGCTTATTATTTAATTTGTAGTATTGGTCTACAAAATACTTACCTCATTCGTGACTACTTTTATCTTACATGGTAAGCATTAGTCAACGAATCTATCTTCCCAGAACAATATCATCCTGCTTTCGAAGCCAAATAGGATTGCCTCCTATTTTTCTTATAGTAGTTTTCATAAGTACTAAAGCAATTTAATTTGCATTGGTACTAAATAAACTGCATCCCAAAACCCTTCCCCTTCCACATTTACAAACTTTGTATCTAAGAGGAGGGGATTTTTTGTTAAATGTGCACGCTATTTTTTGGAAATATAAACACCAATGAGAATAAATGCCATGCCGACGGTATGCATCATAAAGAAAGACTCTCCGTCTAAAATCCCCCATAAAACGGCAATAATCGGAATCAAATAGCTGACCATAGAGGCAAACAGCGGATTGGTCTCTTGCACAATTTTAAAAAAGATAATACTAGCCAGCACGGTGCCGAGAATCGAAAGGGTAGCAACGTAGCCGAGGGAAGCCCAGCCGTGCTCGTGTTCTTGTAAAACGTTTAAAAAGTCCGTATTAAAGAGGTAAATACTCGCTGGAATACCAATGATGAAAAAAGAAACAGAACTAATCGTTAGAGAGGGAATATCTTGTAAATAGGTTTTAACGGTATTCAAACTTAAGGCATAACAAATTGTACCTAAAACGATTAAGAGGCTATAACGAAAATCGCCACTCAAACCAGTATCCTCGCCGATGAAGATCAAAAACAACGCACCAATAAAACCCAAAAAGACACCGATTAGTTTAGACCATTTCCATTGAAGTCGAAAGAATAGAATTCCCGCAAGTAGGGTAAAGATGGGCGTTAAGGAATTAAGTAAACCCGCTACGGAACTACTGATTTCGGTCTGCGCAAAAGCATATAAATAGGAAGGAATGCCACTGCCGAGTAAACCGACGATAATAAAGTATTTAAACTTCGACCAGTCAATTACTTTTAGCCGAATGAGAAAGAAAGGTAGAAATGCTAAAGCCGAAATACTGATCCGTAGACTAGCTAATTGTGTTGCATTGAACGCGATCAAACCTTTTTTGATGAGAATAAAAGAACTTCCCCACACAATACTTAGTAGAATTAAACTAAACCAGTTTTTTAAACTGATGGTATTTTCGGTAATACTCGGAGTCTTGTTTTCCAATACGAGTTGAGGCTAATGAAAAAGAATGCAAAGATAGCCTATAAAACGAGAAGCAGGCAGTTAAGTTCAACAAGTTCTAAGCTATTCCACAAAATGAAACGTACACTCGGGAAGCATCATAAATCTATTTCGTTGGCATAATGTTGATCTGGCGAGCTAAGGTACTGGAGATATTAATGCGTTGATCATTGGCTTGGAGTTGGATCGTTGTTTCTTCTTTTTTGAGAATAGAAATGGTCATATTTGGTAGTAAACCCAATTGCCATAAGCGACTACTGATTTGTTCATTCACTTGCTTACTAGCAATGGTGGCCGTTTGGGTTACGGCAAGGTGGCTCAAAGGAAAACTAGGCAATCCTTTTTTGCTAGGAATAGGGGAACCGTGTGGATCAATACTCGGATATCCCAAGGAAGCGTCTACCTCGTCAAGTAGCTCTTCGGTCAGTAAATGTTCGTACTTCTCCGCATCTTCGTGAATTTGTTCTCCCGTTAAGCCAATTTTTTCGACGAGATAGGTTTCCCACAAACGGTGTGCTCGTACCAATTGTTGGGCTTCATCAATGCCAAGTGTACTCAGTTTGAATTGTTTATTGTTGCGTTCAAGTAAGCCCCTAGTCTGTAAGGTATTGAGGTGCTTAGTCAGTTGGGCTTTAGTATAACCCAGCCGAGTCAGTAAGTTTTGAAAACTAAGCGTCCCAAGTTCGTGTAACTTTAGAGATTGCTTGAGCGTATCTTCTAGTTGTACTTTCTGTTCTTGCTTGCGCTTTCGGAAAAATCGAAAAATCAATCCTTTCTTCGGTGCTAGTAAAGCGGCTAATAAATAAAAAGCCGTCGCCGTTAATGTCATCGCCGGACCAGGAGGCGTTTCGAACATAATGGCCAATAAGAGTCCTAAAACAGCCGAAAAGAATCCAATCGTTCCCGAAATAACCAAGACCCAATTGAGTTTATCGGACAATAAAAGTGCCGTTGCTGCCGGCGTAATCAGCATGGCTACCACGAGAATAACCCCCACGGTTTGTAGCGAAGCCACCACCGCAAAAGATAAAAGTAGCATTAAAAAATAGTGGACAAACTTGACAGAAATCCCCATCGTCTCCGCAATGACGGGTTGAAAAGTTGTCGCAAAGAGGTAACGATAAAAAACGATAATACTAAGCAATACGTAAATAAGTACGCCCGAAATCAAATAAAGGTCTTGATTTTTAATGCCCAATACATTCCCAAACAAAAAATCCTTAAGGTCCAAATGCACGCCTTCGCTTCTACTAATCCACGAAATACCAATGACTCCAATGGCAAACATCGCCGTAAAAACTATCCCAATGGCAGCGTCATTTTTAGTCTTCACATTATGCTGAATCCAAGTAATGCCGATTACGGTAAATAAGCCGGCAAGCACCGAGCCTGTAAAAAAAGCTAGACTATTGTAACCGACCAGAATGAAAGCAAAAACGACTCCCGGTAAAATGGCATGTGCCAAAGCATCTCCAATCAAAGCCATATTTCGCAAGACAATGAAGCAGCCTAAAACACCACACATGATCCCAACCTGAGAGGAGGCGATGAGTGCGCGCATTGCCCATTCTTGTGTTTGAAATATTTCAATGATTTCTCCCATAGGAAACAGTTTTTTGTGATGTACTAAATCAAAAGTAGTGAAAAATTTAACAGCAACAAAATTTATTTTTAGATGAGTCTAAAAATTATAGATTAACTTTTTCTAACTGATTTGATGAAGGTTTAGTAAGAAAATTGGAAGGAAAAAAGACCCAATACTACTTTGATTGGGCGATCATTTCTTGGAGAATACCTTCTTTCATCGCGTAGGCAGAAACGACCACGGTCTGTGTATTCATTTTTTGTACGATAAAACGAATTAAAATTAGAGCAACGATAACCATCTTGGCTCGACTATCTGGAATGGTCGCTAAGGCCAAGCGTTCTGCTAAGGAAGAAAAAATGATTTCTTGGTAAAATTTCTCAAAGTCCGTGATGGGGATTTCACGGTGTAGTGCTGTTGACTTATCGGGAACCAAGGCTTGCTCTAAAACGTCAAAGGTGCCCGAAGCGCCAATGAGAAAAGCTAAGTTGTATTTTTTGGCTACGGTCAAGAGCTCCTGTAAGGTATTTTCTAAATAAAGTTCGAGCGCTGCTACGTCCGTACTTTGTATGGGATCGTGCTGATGAAAACGGTTGTATAATATTGCTACGCCAATCGGAAAGCTTTTAGCCCAGACAACCTTTTCTTGGTCAGCGATGATAAACTCTACACTGCCACCACCAATATCCATAATCAATACTTGCGCTTTTGGTAATGGAACGGCTTGCAAAACCCCTTGGTGGATGAGTCGCGCTTCTTCTGCTCCCGAAATTAGCTGAATAGAAATCCCCGTTTGTTCCAGTGCCGTAGCTACAAATTGCTGACCATTACTTGCTGTGCGGAGCGCTGCGGTACCAAAAGCTTGTACTTGCTTGACTTCATATTTTTGAATGGCATTTTGATATTGACGGAGTGCCTGAATGCCGCGTTCGAAAGCGGCTTCACTAATCGTTTCAATTCCATCATCGGCGAGTTTAACGTAGCAACGTTCTCGACAAAGTTCTACTAGCGTACCATCTGCCTGCTGCTCTACAATGAGGAGATGAAAAGTATTTGTTCCTAAATCAATCACCGCGTATCGAATCATATCTGAACCTCGTATTTTGGAAAATGTAGCGACTACTGACCGCGTACTTGTCCCGCTTTCTCAATCATTTGATTTAAATAGTTTGCACCTACCTGCGACATTGCGTTGGCGTAAGTCGCTTTTCCTTTTTCAAAGAAAACGAAATATTGGCAACCGTCTTGTAAATAGAAATCTGCTTCTAATAAAGTTGCTCCTTGTTTTAGAAAAAACATACGCCCCGTTGTTTTACAGCTCGAATTAATTTGAGCGGGGGTAGTGGTAATGAAACTAAGCGTCTGTCGAATGTCATTCTGTTGGTCTTGGCTCAGACTCATCGAAACGCCCTTAAAGGAACCATTAAAAATTACATCCAAGAAATCACATTCTTGAAATAAGTTTTGCACAATGGCGGCGGGAATACTAGGGTAGAGCTGCTGTGTTGTTGCCGGAGCAGTAGTTTGTGGAGTTGCCACCTTTGGCTGTTTAGCCGTGGGTTCAGATTGACAAGCGAACAAACTTAGGCTAAGCGTAACTAAAATTAAAAGGTATTTCATAGGTATATTTTTTTCCAAGTACTTTCTAAAACATATACAAGGTCTGAATCGTCCAAGTCTTACCAATTAAGGCACGATTGTTTTGGTTATTATCAATATTGGTAAAAGACTGCGAAAATCGAGCGTGGATGCCAATATGTTTATTAAAATAAAAACTAGCCCCCAGTAAAAACATCGCAGCGTTTGGATTGTAATCTACTCGGTCGCTAATATCAGAACCATCAAATTGCTCTATTGTAAAATTAATGAGGCGGCTGTAAGAAAGACCAGTACTGAAATGTACCTTAGAATAATCTTCTCCTTCCTGTGCCCAATCCAAAAAATTGATCATGACGGGAACTTCGACGTAATTGAGTCGAACCTTGTCAAAAGCAGAAAGCGGATTATCATTAGCACTGGCATTACTCCCTTTTTGACTAAACAATAACTCTAAGCTCACCTGCCAACGATCAGTGAGGTAAGTCAACGCTCTAATCCCGAGATTAGCACCTAGCTGGTTGTAGCCTACGAGATCATCGCCATCAATTTGGCTTAAATTAATGCCCGCCACAATACCAGCGTTAAATCGTTGCTCTTGAGCATTTGCAGTAAAACTCAAGCATAAGCCTGCAACACAAAGGAAGTAATAAATATTATTTTTCATCGGTATAGTTTAATTTTGACTTGGTATTAAAACAACTCCATCTTTATTAATTAGTAATGCTATTTTTCAAAGTTGAAAGTAGAAAGTTGCTCCAAATTAAGAGACAAACGACTTTCTTTCGTTCATTTTAAAAGATTTTAGGATAGGAAATGAAAAGTTTGCATAACTTCCTAAAACAAAGTCTCAGCATATCCACTTTATTTTACGATATTTGCACGCTGATACTGCGAATATACAATGCTTTTTCGCTGATCAAAAATTAGGGCTCAGGAATTGACGTGATTCAAACATATATTTGGGCAAAGCTTAGCGCTTTCGCTCTTCGATTGAGCTCGTAGTATTTCATTTCGGGCATTTTTATTATTGAAGTTGTTTAAAAACTCCAAAAATGTTTACGAATTGATATTTTTGTCCAACTGCTTTTAGAATTATTAAACAACTTCTATTTAACGCGCAAGGCTAATGTTTAAGTACACGAAGAATAATCTTAAAAAATTAGAAGAATTATTTAAAGAGATTGGATATACGGTTCGCTACGAACGGGGGAATTTTCAATCGGGATATTGTATCGTTGAACACAAAAAAATAGCTGTCATTAATAAGTTTTTTGACGCCGAGGCAAGAATTAACAGCTTACTAGAAATTTTGAACTCCATTGAGGTTGACGCAGCGGAATTACAAGATAAAACGGCTGCCTTTTACAAAAAAACACTAGCACTCAGCGATCAAGAGGAAGGGGAGGAAACGAAAGAAGATAGCGCAGCAGCGGAAACGGAAACGGAAGATGTCTCCGCAACGGAAAAAGAATCGGCGGGAGAGGAACCTGCTGAAAAAGAGTCGCCGGAAGCACCTGCCGTAGAAACGGGTAAAGACCTTGCTGAATAAGGATTTAAATCGGGTTTGAAATTCCATTAAAGTAGCTACCGCAGAAAATTGCAGTCAGCATTAAAAAGTAAAATATTGAAAATTACATTTCTAGGTACGGGCACCTCTCAGGGAATTCCAGTTATTGGTTGTGAATGCGAAGTTTGTGCTTCGGATGATCCTAGAGATAAACGACTTAGAACTGCTGTCCTAATCGAAGTTGGAGGCAAGAAAATTGGCGTTGATGCAGGACCTGATTTCCGACAACAAATGCTGCGAGCCAAGGTCAAAAATCTTGATGCCCTTTTGTTAACGCACGAACACAACGATCACATTATTGGTATGGATGATGTTCGCCCTTTTAATTTCCGCTACAAAAAAGATATGCCGGTTTATGCCGTTGAACGCGTCCAAGCAGAATTAAAGCAACGATTCGCGTATATTTTTGCGAAAAATCCTTATCCCGGCGCTCCACGGTTGGCACTACATACCATTGATAAAGATCACGACTTTAAGGTAGAAGACATT
Source organism: uncultured Saprospiraceae bacterium (assembly GCA_937951685.1). GTDB lineage: Bacteria > Bacteroidota > Bacteroidia > Chitinophagales > Saprospiraceae > CALFBG01. The sequence goes on from CALFBG010000004.1 coordinate 11,498, forward strand.
ATCGTGACCCCAATTGAAGTTTGGCACGGAAAAATGCCCGTTTTGGGTTTTCGCATTGCCGATTTTATCTACGTAACTGATGCCAAAACTATTGAAGCAGCATCTTTAGCAAAAATGAAAAATGCTAAGATACTTGTTCTCAATGCGTTACATTTTAAGACACACCATTCTCATCTCAATTTGCCCGAAGCCCTCGCACTCATCGAACAATTACAACCCGAGCGCGCTTATCTTACCCATTTTAGTCACAATTTAGGAACACACCAAAGTATTTCTCCCACTTTACCAGATAATGTGTTTCTGGCTCACGATGGTTTGGAGCTAAGCCTTTAAGAAGCATGAATTTCAGGAATCATCACTAGCAGCCGCTAGAAAAGATGGTACAAGTTAATAAGTGAGTTAATTCGCATTGCTACTTAAGTTAAAATGATTACTTAAAGGCTTGAGAGCTAGAATAGTTTTTTAACTTTAAGGCTTGAGAAGGAATAATTCAACGATTATCAGATATCAGTTTTGCTTACCAGCGAAGCAAAATTGTAAAATAGAGGAATCGATTTGTTGCAGCGGATACTTAATGCTACTGTTGGTTTAATCCAAACAACTTCAAGACCAAACGGCTACTCAGTAGCACCTAGGAGCGTATTTTAACCCTTTTTTGTATAATCAAAATGAAATAAATTATGGAGTATTTACCTAATGTTGTGGTTGGTATCTTAACCCTCGTACTGGGTTTTCTTTGGTACGGTCCTAAAACTTTGGAAGGTGTTTGGAAAAAAGCTGCCGGCTTGACCGACGAAGATATTCAAGGCGGTAATATGGCGGTTATCTTTGGTTTTGCTTTTGTAATGGCCGTTATTTTATCGGTGCCCATTGGTTTTTTGTGTGGCTTTCACAAACCAGAAAATGGCGATGTTACTTTTATTCACGGGATGTTTCACGGTGCCCAATTGGTTGGCATGGTTGGACTACCGGTCTTAATTTCGAACGGACTATTTGAAAGAAAAGGACTCAATTACTTTTTGATTAACGGAGCGTATTGGTTGATTGTTGGCGCAATGATGGGTGGCGTGTTGATGATTTGGAGATAAGGGACGAATAGGCTGAACGTAAGCAGTACCTTTTCTGAAAGCTAAAAAAGATGCTATCTTAGTACTTACTTCTGCTCCTGCGATCGTTTGCAATTGCATACGATCGCATAATTTATATTTGAAAGCCTAAAAAAAAGCAGATATCTTGAACCTATCAAAACAATTCGTACGTTCAAACAATTAGTAAGATAGATTCTAAGTTATATTTAGTATATTCATTACTTGATTATGTCCTGCCAAACAAAATCGTTCAAAGTATTGAATCATCCTGAAGCTTTAAACTAACGAGGTGATCTTATATTGCGATTGATTCGTAATGTTTTTAAACAACTTCTATCGTTCAACTAGACTTATATGCGGTACACCTTTACACTTACATTAATTTTTGCGATCAAGCTCCTTGCGACGGCACAACAACCCGTACAAAGTAGTTTGTACATGTTGAATAAATTTAGTTATAATCCCGCGTACGCTGGTTTAGACAATTCAGTTAGTGTGACGGGAATGTTTAGAAAGCAATGGGTTAACTTGGAAGGTAGTCCAACTAGCCAAAACTTAAATGCGCATATGCCTTTGTATTATCTTGGCGGAGGTATTGGTATCAACATAGAGAATGATGTACTTGGTGCTCAAAGAAATACGAGTATCAGCTTGGCGTATAATTATCAGATGACCATTAATAAAAGTAGCATACTGAGCTTTGGTTTATCCGTGGGCGCTGCGCAACAAGCCTTGGATGGCACCAAATTACGAGCGCCCGATGGGGATTACGTTGAAGGAGGCGTTTTTAGTCACAATGACAATTTCATCCCGATAGGCTTGGAACAAGCGATTGCTCCTAGAATCTCGGCGGGTGTTTACTTTCAGAATGAGACGTACGAAATCGGTTTAGCGGTCAATGATTTGTTAGAGTCCGAGTTTGAGTATGGCTTACAAAATCTAACGAACGTTAAATTAAAGCGTAACTACTTTTTAAATTTTGGCGCTAGTTTTGATGTTAGTAGTAGTCTTGAGTTGTTACCTTCGATTCTAGTAAAATCGGATATTCAACAAACACAAGTAGAATTTTCAACTTTGCTGAGATATAATGGCAATATATTTGGTGGAGCTACGTTTAGAGGATATACTGCGACAAGTGTCGACGCAGTTGTGATCTTGGCAGGGATACGATTAAATGAGAAAATTACCTTATCATATGCCTACGATTTGACGCTTTCTGCGTTAAAATCAGTAAGCGAAGGCTCTCACGAAATCATGGTTAATTACAATCTTAATAGACCAATTGGAAAAGGCATACCTCCTAAAGTTATATACAATCCGCGGTTTTTATAACTGCTTAAGAATCAGGATTTAAAAAATATTCTAAAAAAAGCTATTTAATAGAATAAAAAAATTAATTTTGTATGGATTCCTACAAAGTTAATTCCACTTGGCTAAAACTATCAAACAAATTAAAATTTCGACAAAAATACTTTATCTAACTTTAATGTCGTTCAGGTAGAGTTCGTTTGGGAAACTTTGACTGATATTAGTCAAATATCTAAAATTAATTTTTGTTTTAATTTTTAAACAGGCTATATTTACGTTTCGCTTTTTAAGCATTTCTTATAAATTGAAGGAAAACTCGGGTGTTAAAATGAAAAAATTACTTAAATCTTTACTAGCCATCTTTGTTCTTACAATTGTGGCAAGCTCTTGTACGACAAAAGGTGACGGGCAATTAATTGGTGTGATGGATCGACCTGCTTGGAAAGGCATTAACCCTTACGGGATGGTCTACATTCCTTCCGGTACGTTACACATTGGTCCTGGTGATCAAGATATCTCCAACACTTTCGTACAACGTTCCAAGAGCATCTCTATTCAGGGATTTTATATGGACGATACAGAAATCACCAACAACGAATATCGACAATTCGTATACTGGGTGAGAGATTCTCTAGCACACACTTATTTGGATAACTTTATTGAATCCGAAGATGGTGAGCAAAGAATTGACTGGGAAATGGAGGTTGATTGGGAAGATGAAACACTCGATGAACTTTATTACCAAGGAGACGAAAAATTCGCTGGGAAAAAAGAATTAGACGTTTCTAAATTGGAATACGAATACCAATGGTATGAGTGGCAAAAAGCAGCTCACGACAGAACGGCAAGTCGTACTTCACACATCAAAAAAGAATTAGTAAAAATTTATCCTGATACTTTAGCTTGGATTAGAGACTTTGCTTACTCTTACAATGAGCCTATGACACGGAATTATTTCTGGCACCCTGCCTTTGATGATTATCCAGTGGTAGGAATTGATTGGCAAATGGCAAACGCTTTCTGTTACTGGCGTACCCAGCTTTGGAATAGTTTCCAAGCTTACCGAGGTGACGGTGTTAACTCTGAAGATTTCAGATTACCAACGGAACACGAATGGGAATATGCTGCTAGAGGAGGACATGATTTAGCACCTTATCCTTGGGGAGGTTACTACGTAAGAAATGCAAAAGGCTGTTTGTTAGCAAACTTTAAGCCTGGTCGAGGTAATTACCCAGAAGATGGTGGTCTTTACACTGTTCGTGCAGATGCTTACTTCCCTAACGATTACGGTTTATATAATATGGCTGGAAACGTTTCTGAATGGACGGTTTCTGCTTACGACGAAAACTCTTATTCTTTTCTACACGATTTGAATCCAGATATGCGTTATGATGCAACGGAAGAAGATGCACCTGCGCAAAAGAGAAAGGTAATTCGTGGAGGTTCTTGGAAAGATATTGCATGGTTCATGCAGTCAGGAACTCGTCACTGGGAGTTTCAAGATACAACTAAATGCTACATCGGCTTCCGTTGTGCACTTACATTCTTAGGACGTTCAATTAACGACTTCTAATGATAAAAGATGGTATGGATATTGGTTGTTATACCAATATCCATACTTTATTCAACTTTAAATGTTATTCGATTGTATTCCTACCTAAAGATTATTAAAGAAAAATTTTAATATTACTTATTTGTTACTTTCTAGCCTTACTACGTTATGATAGTGGGTAAGCAAACAAATCTCTGGTAATAATGACCCGTTTTATATCAATAATTAACTAACCTATTTTAAAAAAGAACTAGAAAATGGCGTTTTACAAATCATCCTGGTTTAAGTATTTCAAAAATCTTGTTATTGGTGTCGGAGCTGCTGCCGTAATGATCGGAGCCCTCTACAAAATTCAGTCTTGGGAAATGCCCATGATTGGTGGAATGAAGATTGACTTATTAACTGTAGGTCTATTAACTGAGGCATTTCTATTTACGCTATTAGGAGTTTTACCTCCAGACAAAGATTACTATTGGGATAAATTATACCCAGGATTAGACAATTACGATTCTAGAATTGCACCACTTGCAGGTGGAGCGATCTCTCCAGTAGATGATACACCTGGCATCAACGGTCAAGTTGTTGAGCAACAATTAGGTGGAATGCTAACAGAATTGCAATCTATGTCTAAGAGCTTAGGCTCATTAAAATCACTTCAAGAAGTTGATTTTACAGGAACTGGAGAGCAAATGAAGTCAATGAGCAACTTCTACTCTAGAATGAATGAAGCAATGGCAAATCTTTCTGACTCTTTAGATGATACTAAAGTGTACAAAGAGCAATTAGGTGCTTTAAACAAGAACTTAGGATCATTGAATTCAGTTTACGGAAACGTTTTATCTGCTTTCTCTGGCGGATCTAAATAGTTCCTCATTCTATCATTCCTAAACGTAAAAAAAATAAGATATGTCAATACCTAAGGAACCCCGCCAGCTGATGATCAACATTATGTATTTGGTACTAACAGCAATGTTGGCACTAAATGTATCTGCTGAGATCATGAATGCTTTCTGGGATTTGAATAATAGTCTTGAAAAATCCAATAGTCTGACCGCAGAAAGCGTTAAGTCTACGAAAGAGGGTATTCAAGGCATCCTTGAGAAAAAGCCTAAACTTCAAGAACCACTGAATGCTGGTATCGATGCTGTTCGATCTGACGTAAGTACATTCGTTGACGAAATCCAAACAATTAAGGATTACCTCATCGATGAAAGTGGAGATAAAGATGGATCTCGAGGCGAAGGAGACTTTAATAAAGGTCTTCCAAAAGGTAAGAAAGATAAAGACCTTACTACTCGTTACCTTGTGAAAGCAAAAAAAGGAGACGAAATCGAAGCGAAAGTAAATGAAATCCGAGCAAAATTAATTGCTACTTACGAGACTACAATGAATAATCCTGAAGTACAGGCAGAAGCTCGATTGACGGATCAAGAAATCGCAGACAAAATTAAAAACGTTAACGAAAATATCACGATCGGAATCGATGATAGCTGGAAAGATAAAGCGAAGAAAGACAAAAATACTTGGGCAGAATATAAGTTCAAGCAAATGCCTGTAATCGCTGTTTTACCAGTATTGACAAAACTACAAACAGATGCTAGAAACTCAGAGGCGACGATCGTCAATAAGTTGGCAGAGTTAGTAGGTGGTCGTGAAATTAAGTTAAATAAATTCTTCCCTGTAATCAACGCCAAAAAAGGATACGTGATTAAAGGAGAAAAATTTGAAGCTGAAGTTTCTATCGGAGCTTATAGTAGTGAATTTTCTAAAACTTCTAGCATTACCGTTAATGGTCAACGTATTTCGTTGAATGCAGAAGGTAAAGGTAAATTTACGGAAACCGCTAACAGCTACGGTAAGAAAAAGTTAAAGTTAACAGCGAATGTAACGAATCCTTTGACAGGCGATAAATTCACCGAGTCTTCTGAGTTCGAATATGAAGTGGGAGAACGTTCTGCTACTGTTTCTGCAGATCAAATGAACGTATTCTACATCGGGGTGGAAAACCCAATTTCAGTAGCTGTTGCGGGAGCAAATAGTAATGACGTGAAAGTGTCAGGTCAAGGTGTTACCGTTAAAGGCTCTAGAGGAAAGTATATCGTTACGGCTACTAAACCTACTGGAAATAAATCATTTGCTAAAATCAACGTTGCCGCTCCTGGTTTAGGAACGAAAGGCTTTGATTTCCGTGTGAAAAGAATTCCTAATCCAATCCCTGTTTTGGGTGCTGGTCCAAACAAATCGGGTGGAGCAATGGGTAATGGTGAATTTAAAGCACAAGGTGGTTTGGCTACAATTCTTGAAAACTTTGACTTCAATGCTAAATGTGCCGTTCAAGGATATGAACTTACACGGGTAGCAAAACGTCAAGATCCAGTTTCTGCGTCCAACCGTGGTGCTAGATACAATGACAAAGCTAAGAGATTAGTTATGGCGGCAAAGCCTGGTGATACTTACTATTTTGATAATGTAAAATCAAAATGTCCTGGTGATCCAGCTGGTCGAAAACTATCTTCCATCGTATTTGTGATTAAATAAATTATAAACTGAACTTACTTATGAAGATCGCTTTGAAATTTTTTGGTTTATGCCTATTAGGTATGTTTTGGGTAGCAAGTCCATTGATGGCTCAGACTCCTGAAGATGTTAAAACAGAGTCAAGTGACCCTGATGAAGATAAACCCTTAGACGATATCGTTGAGAAAAGGTTAGTCGAAGATCGACGCGTATTACCTTATCAACCTATCCGTGAGGCTGATATCTTTTGGGAAAAGAGAATCTGGAGAGTTATTGATATTCGGGAGAAAATGAATCTTCCTTTCGCCTATCCAGAAAAACCATTCTTTACCATCTTAATGGATGCTGCAACTAACGGAGAAATCTCTGTCTACAGTACAGAAGATGATAAGTTCACCAGCAAAATTCAACCGGATGAGGTGGCCTCGATGGGCGCTAACGTCGATACCGTAATTACATTTGATCCTGAAACTTATGAGGAGCAAATACAAATTGTGCGTAACGATTTAAATCCTGAAGATGTTAAGCGATTTAGAATAAAAGAAGTGTGGTTTTTCAACGAGCAAACTTCTGCTTTGGAAAGACGTATCTTAGGTATTGCACCCTTAATTGATGTTAAGGATGATAACGGTAACTTCCGATACGAAAAACCAATGTTCTGGGTTTATTATCCAGACTGTCGAGAAATGTTGGCTAGACATGAGGTGTTCAACTCAGGCAATGACGCAGGTCATATGTCTTGGGAAGCTTTATTCGAAATGGGCTACTTTGCGAGCTACATTTATAAAGAATCCAACGTACACAATCGTCGTTTGCAAGATTACTTGACGGGAGTCGATCTGCTCTTAGAAGCCGATAAGATCAAACAAGAGATCTTTAATTTCGAACATGATTTATGGTCGTATTAAGATCACTTGATCTAATTAAAAAGGAGAAAGCATTTACGCTTTCTCCTTTTTTTTGCTTTTTTTTTAAATAACTTCAATATTTCCATACAATGGTAATATTTATGACAAGGGATTCGAGTTTCTTTTATTGCTGCATATATTCCCAAGCACTTTTATAACTTCCTTGTGCGTCACAATAATCTAAGAAAGCGGCATAAAAATCATCTTGCCCGATGGTTGCACTATCTCCAATGACGACCAATTGCATCTTAGCGCGAGTCATTGCTACGTTCATCCGTCGATAATCCTTCAAAAAGCCAATGACGCCTTTTTCGTTAGAGCGTACCAGAGAGATGTAGATCATACTCCGCTCCTGTCCTTGAAAAGCATCAATAGTATCAATAGAAAGTTGTTCAATGTCCTTAAGTTGTTCTTCTTGCTGGAAAGTTTTTTGTAAATACCTAACTTGCTCTTTATACGGTGAAATAATACCGATATCCGGTAGCGTTTTATCTTTGTACGCCGTTAGCAGTTGTAACAAATGTTCTTGCAAAATATTTACTTCTCCGGGGTTAAACTTACTTAAATGCTCTGGCTTAACTTCTTCTTCAAAACCACAACCGGCGGTATCTATAAATACAATAGCTTGATTATCCCACCAATCTAGCGTAGCCGATTTGACGGATTCGTGTGCCATTAACTTTTGCTGGTAAAATTGCTGATTCGAAAAGCCCATAATGGCTTCGTGCATCCGATATTGGATATTAAGGAGACAGACTTGATCGCTAGTGCTAATGCATTTTTCGATTAAGGTAGTTGCTAAACCTGCTTTGGCTGCCGTATTGGATTTGATGGTTGGAGGTAATTGAAAAGGATCTCCCGCGAGCACCACTCGATCCGCTTTACTAATTGGAATCCAGCAAGCAGGTTCCAAGGCTTGAGCAGCTTCGTCAATAAAGATAGTCTTGAATTGCCGATGTTGTAGTATTTTTTGAGCGGCTCCCACTAAGGTGCAACAAATAACCTGTGCTTGGGAGATGATTTGATCGATCAAACGATCTTCTAATTGATTTGCCCAAGCAGATAGTGATTTTGCTTCTTCTCGGAGTGCTCTCCGCTCGTTGCGTTCTTGCGCACCAAATTTACGCTTAAATTTCTGGGCTTTCTTACGACACTGTGCTGCTTGAATCTTTACTTTTTTAATATTTTTACTTTCGGGATGATTAGATAATTGGCTATCTAAAGTATGCTTGATGATTTGATCGTCAACTCTGGAAATATTACCAATTCGCAAAACCTGCAACTCTTTCTGAGCTAAACGCTCGGTGAGTAAATCGACTGCCGCATTACTTGGGGCACAAACCAAAATGCTTAATTCGCTTCGACTGAGTACTTTAATGGTTTCAACCAAGGTTGTTGTCTTTCCCGTTCCTGGAGGGCCATGAATAACGGCCAAATCCCTCGCTGCGATTACTTGGTTGAGGGCTTGGTTTTGAGCAGGATTTAAGTTTGGAATATCAACTGTATGCTCGGTGGGCATAAATTGAGGGAGCGCAAAACCCGTTAAAACCGAACGCAGTTCTGCTAAGCGATTCCCACTAGCATCAATAACGCGTTGTAGCGCTCTTTCCATTTCAAGATAAGTACGTTCATCAAATACTAAATCAACACCAATATGACCTTGGTCAATCCAATCGGGTAAATCTTTTGTGTTGAGAATAATATTCATTTTATGCTTAACGACGTACTTGATCACCCCGATTTTCTCCGGGGCATAAGCACCGTCCTGCTGGGTAAAGAGAGAGACTGTCTTCCCCGCTCGGAATTGATGCGTTTTATCTAGTTGACTCGTTTTTTCTACGATGACAAATGCTCGATCACCGATTGTATAGCCCGTTTTGATCACTTGAAGCGGATACCAAGTATAACCTTTGGACCGTCGTTCGTCGAGTGTTAAGCTTTGAATGATATTTTTGAATTGCTCAAAATCAGCCGCTTTTTCTTGCCGCAATAAATCTGCTAATTGAGTTAATACTTCCTTTTCTTTTTTTGACATACGTAGCTGGTTGATATTGACCGTAAGGTATTAATAATTTAAACAGCGATGAAATCCAATTCGTTTAGGATTTAAGTACCAATACAATTTGATGGTAAATTAATTTTGTCTTAGTACTTATGATAGACAAAATGCATCAGTCTGTAAAAGTAAGTCTTAGTTTGATGATGCTCCCTATCCTAATAAGATATTCAAATTAATTTAACTAAAGTTTAACGACTTTAGGTACGAAAAATAAATCCTCTTCTTTTACAAAGACAACAAAAACAGCTAAGCGTTGCACCGAGTTAATACTAGTTTAACTATTTGTCATGCTAATCGTTAGGAAAACAGGATTTCGTCGGGCTTAATACTTCACGTAACATTAACTTCTTTAGCTTAGCCTAGCCTTTGAATTAATCTTCCATTCGTCAATTATCAGCGAAATGTATTATTCCGGTTAAAACTATTGAAATTTGAAGCGTGCTCTCCATAAATTTTGTATTTTGGCTATTTCACTGGTAAAAATTTATTGAAGTTATCGAAGTTGTTTAAATTAATTCAGCGAAAAACTTCGAGATTAGATTTAGCATATTACAGAAGAGACCCTATTCGTGAAACACCTGATTCCTCATTTCATTCAAGTCCGCCAAGCGAGACAAGAAAATCATGGTCATTTTCTAGCCTATACGATGTTTGTCGATCTTTCGGGTTTCACCCGCTTGACGGAGACCTTCATGAAGCAAGGCGGAGAAGGGGCAGAACAACTTTCGATTAGTCTCAACCGTATTTTTGATCCTTTAGTCAACTTAGTGTATGCACATGGAGGCTTTGTCCCCTACTTTGCAGGAGATGCCTTTACGGCAATTTTTTTGGTAGCAGAAACTGATTTTACGGCGCAGCGACTACTATTCATCGCACAATCCATGCGAGATTCTTTTATTGAGCAAGGGTTACTAAAAACTAGATTTGGAGATTTTCAAATTGGAATCAAAATTGGTTTATCCTACGGCACCGTAGAATGGGGAATTGTAGGAAATACACACAAATCATTTTTCTTTCGAGGACCTGCGATTTTGGGCAGTGCACAAGCGCAAGTCCATGCTAACGAGCAAGACATTATTCTAGACCAAAATATATCCGAGCGATGTACTTCCTTAGGACTTACCTACCAAACGGTGGCGGAAGGCTTTCTTAAACTTGTGAGTACAATTCCTGCGGAGGATTACCCAAGCGTTGCGACGCTCGATCACAAGGATTTACAAAACACTATTCCTTTCTTTTTACCAGAAGCCGTTATCAACTTCAACCAAGGAGGCGAATTTAGACCTGTTATTTCTGTTTTTATTTCTTTTAAAGGCATTCAGGACTTTGAGGTAATGAATAGTTTTGCCACCATTGTTTTGGATCAAATCAATAATTTCTCTGGCTATTTCAAAGAAATTGATTTTGGAGATAAGGGAAGTCTAATGGTTGGTTTTTTTGGTGCGCCGATTTCTTTTGAAAATAATACGGAACGCGCCATTGAATTTATCCAAGCAATCGAAGATCAACTGCTGCAAACGCCCGAAATTAAAAATCTGTCTTACCGAGTAGGCTTGACCTCGGGCATTGCTTATACGGGAATGATTGGTGGAAAAAAACGCTGTCAGTTTGCCGTCGTAGGCAACTGGGTCAACATCGCTGCCCGTTTGATGAGTTCTGCCGACTGGGGAGAAATTCTCGTGGATGAAGCCATTCAAAAGCATCGTGCCTTTAAGTTTAAACACCAAGGAGATATTTTTTACAAAGGTGTTGAAGAAAGCATTCCAACTTATAAATTACTCGGACGGAATACCGAAGATAAAATATCTTTTTCGGGAGAAATGGTCGGTCGCCAAGCGGAAGTAAAAGCACTGTCTGAGTTTGCCTTAAGGAACCTGCAAGCTAAAACGGGTGCCGTTGCCTACATTTATGGAGAAGCGGGAGTTGGAAAAAGTAGACTCACCTATGAAGTCAAAAATAGACTCACAAAAACGGTTAATCTGCACTGGCTCAATTGTCAGGCAGATCAAATTTTAAAAAAACCTTTCAATCCCTTTATTGCTTTCCTCAAAAATTACTTTGAGCAATCTCCCGAAGTAAGCATTGATACGAATTACAGTAACTTCGAAGTTAAATTCCAGAGTTTGCTCCTTCGCTGTCAAGCAGCAATTCATCCCGACCAAACACGAATTATAGCAGAATTACTGCGAACCAAGAGTATTCTCGTTGCACTTACCGGTATTACCGTAGAAAATGAGCTCTGGGAACAACTCGATGCCAAAGGTCGTTATCAAAATACTTTGCAAGCCTTATCCAATTTTTTCTTAGCGAATGCTTTATTTCAACCAGTCGTTTTAGAATTAGAAGATGGGCATTGGTTTGATGACAGTTCAAAAGATTTTCTTAAAGAATTTTTACGGGAAGTGGCGAACGCGCCAATATTAATTTTAGTGAACGCACGGTACAAAGACGATCACAGCAAACCCATTTTATTTGAGCAGAAAAATTTGCAAAAATATAAGATCCCAAAGTTAGAAGTTAATTTAAAAATGCTCGACTTGGAAGCCTTAAAGATATTTGCGGAGAAACGACTTAATGGGCCTATCCGACAGGATTTTCACGAGTTACTTTTTCGAACAACCAACGGAAATCCTTTTTACGCAGAGCAAATTATTGAATTTTTTACGGAGAGTAAGCTCCTCGCCCAAACAGACGGTGAATGGTACATCAAAGACAAAGAAATCAAGCTCTCTAGTTCCATCAATTCTATTTTGATGGCGAGAATTGATCGTTTGTCAACTTTGGTAAAGGAAACCGTAAAAGCGGCGGCCGTCGTCGGTCGAGAATTTGAAGTGCCCGTTTTGTACGAAGTCATGAAACGACAAAATGACTTCAAAATCCGAAATGGGGATACTTCTAATATTCTAAAAGAGCAAATCAAACACGCCGAGAAAGGGCAGATTTGGCGAGCGATGAACGAACAAAGTTACATTTTCAAACACTCTCTTTTTCGAGAAGCGGTTTATGGTATGCAATTGCATACGCGCTTACGAGAGTTGCACCAACTCATCGCTGAGTCGATCGAAAAAATTTATAGTAATAACTTGGAACCTAAATACCTTGATTTGGCTTTTCACTACGAACAAGCGGAACAAGAAGAAAAAACCAAAGTTTATTTACAAAAAGCCGCAGACTACGCCAAGCGGAATTTCCAGAATCAGCAGGCACTCGTTTTTTACGACAAGCTGCTGACAGAATCTAAGTTCAAGCTTCCCTTAGCCAAACGCATTGCGCTTCTACTCAAGAAAGGAGATGTTCTTGAATTAATTGGCCAATGGGAAAGCTGCGAAGCGAGCTACGAAGAAGCCTTGCAGCACGCGACTCAACATAAAAACCTATTGCTCCTAGGGCGTACAAATAATAGTTTAGGTCACTTACTCATCTTAAAAGGTGACTACGATCGGGCAAAAACTTATCTGGAAGCAGCGGCGAATTATTTTAATAAAACAATGGATGGCATCGGCCTCTTTAAGGTGTATGGCAACTTAGGGAAACTTTTTTTCCGGCAAGGAAAATACGAAGAAGCCAAAGCCTATTTTACGCGGAGTATTCAGCTCAACAATACCAACCAACACGCTAGTTTTAGTGCAGAAATTGCTGCTAACTTGGGTTTGACTCTCATGAATCAAGGCAATTTCAAGGAAGCCATTCAGTGTCAAAAGAAACAATTAGAACTTTCTAAAGCCGTCAACGATAAAGCTGGTATGGCTAGTCTTTATACAAATCTCGGTATCGTTTATTTTGAAAAAGGCGATAATCAAGCCGCTTTGATTTCTTACCAAAAAGGCTTAAAACTGAGTAGTGAATTAGGAGATAAACTCTTAATGTCTATCGCGATTGGTTGCATCGGCAACGTTTATCAGCGACAAGGGGACTACGAAAAAGCATTAGCGCATTTTCTTGAAGATTTAAAAATTTGTGAAGCCTTGGGCGATAAACAAGGAATTGCGATTGCCATTGGACTAATTGGAGCGTTGCGGAGTGAGGAAGGCAAATTTGACGTTGCCATTGAATTTTTACAAAAAAAGTTAAACCTTTGTAAAGAACTTGGGTATCAAAAAGGAGCTGCTAAAGCGCTCAAAACCTTAGCGGATATTTATCGTCAACAAGGCCTTTATGCAGCATCTTTGGCTCATTACGACCAAGCAATTCAACTCACTAAAGCGATTAATAATCGACTGGTTCTTGGATTCAGTTTGATTGAAAAAGCGAATACTTTACTTCATACGAAAGCTTACGCTGCCGCAGCAAAAGTACAGCAAGAATCTAGTTACTTGATTAAATCCATTAATAATACTTCATTAATTTTTGAAGAAAAGATCTTAACAGCGAAACTTAAAGCCGTGCAAGAAAGTGATGCCGTAGCAAAAGACCTATTATTGAGTTGGTTAATCGAACACGATAAGCCAGTAGAACAAGCGACGATTTATTTTACACTTTCAGAATTGTTTCCAAGGGAGAAAGCCTATTCGCAAAAAGCACTTTTGCTGTATCAAAATTTATACCTTCTAATTCCTCGCTACGCTTTCAAAAATCGAATTGAGCAATTAGAGCAGCGTTTGTAAAATGATTAAATTGAAGGTATATCAAATCTTACTTAGCTTAATTTAATACTAAACGAATGGCATCAATCGTCCAACTCGATACAACTTTTTAGGCATAAATTCGTATTAGTTATTACATGGATTCCAAGTCTGCGATCAAAACCGACTAACAACAAACCAAAATAAGCATTTACGTCTATGAACAGCTTCCTTATTCTATTTTTTAGCATTTGCCTTGTTGCTTGCAATGAAACGCCTCCGCAAGTTGAAACGCCTCCGCAAGCTCCACCTACAACCGATTCTACCCTAGCCTCAAAAAAAACTATGACGCCAAGCTTTGATTTTGCTTACGATTTAAAGCAACCCGACCTAAGTTTTGACTTAGATCAAGACTTACAAGAAATTTCTGGTTTGACTTTATCCCAAGATTCCCAACAAATCTGTGCGATACAGGACGAAGACGGCTTTCTCTTTTTTATTAATAAAGAGACGGGAAAGATTGAAGAGAAAATTAAATTCCACAAAAAAGGAGACTACGAAGGCCTAACTATGGTAGGTGCGAGTGTGTACGTTGTCAAAAGCACCGGAACGCTTTACGAAGTGACGGAGTTAACGGCTAAACAACCCAAACTTGAAAAATATAAATCCTTCATCAACAAATCTTATGAGGTAGAAGGCTTATGCCACGATGCCAAAAATAATCGCTTATTGATGGCTTGTAAAGCAAAAGCGGGCGAAGGAGATCGTTTCAAACTTACGCGTGCCATTTACAGTTTTGACCTCACAAAAAAAGAAGTCGCTTTAGAACCTAGCTTTTTGGTTAGCTTAACGCAAATCCAAGATTTTCTCAAAGGATCGGATGCGGTAAAAGAATTACACCGATTTGATGATTTTTTTGACAAAAATCCAAGAGAAATTCCTTTTTGTCCATCCGCAGTTGCAATTCATCCCACGACGGGCAATGTGTATGTCTTATCTTCCGTCAATAAAATCTTGATGATACTTGCTCCCAATAGTAAAATCCTCCACATGGTGAAATTAGATAAGAAAATACACAAACAACCGGAAGGAATCACCTTTGAAGCGGATGGCACTTTGTATATTTCGAATGAGGGCAAAGGAGGAACCCCAAGACTGCACCGCTTCGCTTACAACACTGCTAGTAAATAAAGCGGAATAATAAATCTTAGCGTCATGGTAAGCATCCACGAATTTATTGCTACGCTGTCGATTTAAACTTAATGACTCTTTTTAAGTTGCTTTTATATTGCGATTAGCAAAAAAATAACCGCTATATTCCGCTAAAGATCAAGATCAAATTACTTCTATCCTGATTTTTTAAAGAAGTTCTGAGCATTAATAGAAATTAATATTTATTTTTATGGCAAATTGTACTGATTGTATTTTGTAAATCGCTTTTAGGGCTCTATATAAATTAAATCATTGATTAACGTGGGTTAATACTTAAGAGACTAAAAAAGACCAAATTACTTCGTACAACAATAAAAATTTTATCTAAAATTTAAGATAACGACGACCCAATATGAGTATTGTAGAAATGAAAGTCCCCACGATCGGGGAATCTATCGCAGAAGTGACCCTTTCTCAATGGCTAGTGCCAAATGGTAGCTACGTCAATTTAGACGATCCAATTTGTGAATTCGAGTCCGATAAAGCAACTTTAGAATTTCCAGCAGAAGCTGCCGGTACGATCGAATGGGTCGCCGCAGAAGGAGATGATCTTAACATTGGTGCCTTAGTCGCCAAAATTGATACGAGTGCCGCCAAAGAAGCACCCGCTGCAAAAACAGCAACCGCTCCCGTCAAGGAAGCGGCTAAAGAAACAACGACTACAGCTCCCGTAGCAGAAGAAGCTTCTACCAGCTACGCCGCAGGGCATCCTTCTCCCGCTGCCGCTAAAATGATGGCAGAAAACGGATTGAAGAGCGCCGATATTGCCGCTACCGGTAAAGATGGTCGCATCTTGAAAGAAGATGTACAAAAAGCGATTGATCAAGGCACAACGAGTCCTGCCCCAACACCGACAGCAACGGAACCCGCAGCAAAAACGGTTGCGCCAAACGCGGGTAACTTCAAACGCTCTATTTCTCGCAAGAAAATGAGCCGGATGCGAAGAACCATTGCAAAACGTTTGGTTTCTGCTAAGAACAATACCGCGATGTTGACGACTTTCAACGAAGTGGATCTTACCGCAGTCATGGCACTCCGCAAAAAGTACCAAGAAGCTTTTGTTGAGAAATATGGTATCAAGTTAGGTTTTATGTCGCTTTTCGCGAAAGCTTGCGCAAAAGTGTTAATGGAAATGCCTGATGTCAATGCGAGTATTGAAGAGAATGAGATTATCTATCACGACTACGCTGATATTTCGATTGCTATCTCTACCGATAATGGTTTGGTTGTTCCTCCAGTACACAACGTAGAGTCGCTTAACTTCCACGAAATTGAATCTGCGATCAAAGGTTTAGCCAAAAAAGCCCGCGAAGGTAAATTGAGTTTGGAAGAAATGTCCGGTGGAACTTTTACCATTACTAATGGTGGTATTTTTGGTTCGATGATGAGTACGCCCATTCTGAACGAGCCGCAATCTGCCATTTTAGGAATGCATACCATTCAGCAAAGACCAATGGCGATCGACGGAGAAGTAAAAATTCGACCGATGATGTATTTGGCGCTTTCTTACGATCACCGTGTAATTGATGGTAGTACTTCTGTAACCTTCTTGGTGAAAGTCAAAAATTTACTTGAAGATCCTGTTTCTTTACTTTTAGATCTTTAATTGAAAATATCATAAAAGGTAATTTACCTTTAAGAGCGGGACAAGTATTAAACTTGCCCCGCTTTTTTGTGCCTACTCTATTGAAGTTGAGTAAAATTTGGAATATCCTAATACTTCATTGCATACAACTCTTTGGTCCAACACAATTGCAAATATTTTGCAACTTCAGTGACGTGTGGCGCTTTCAAAATCGTCCAGTGATTCCCTGAAATCGTGTAAGCTTGTACTTGTTGCGTGCTCAAACTTTGCCATTGTGCCTGATTGTTCTTTTTGAAAATAACTCCTTTCGTTTTCTCAGCCATCCCTGCCGTTTCAAATAAAACAATGGGAATATCCATTGCTTGCTTTTTCGGTGTATATTTTGTCAATGCATTTTGCTGGAAAACCGCTTTGAAACCACTGAGTTGCGCCAAAGAAAATTCAATCCCCAAGGCTTGCAATTTTTCTTGCATCAATTGTAGTTGATCTGCTTCCGTTTTATTTTCAAAAAGTGCGACTGGTAATTCTAGCATTTGCTGCCCATATAATTCTGCCAAAACACTCGTTGTACCCACCATCCATTCTTCGGGTGTACCGGGGAGCTCTAGTTTTTCTTGTACGTGAGGAGCCGGTGCATCAAAAATACTAAGCATTCCAACTTTCTGATTCGCTTGACGCAATTGTACCGCCATTTCGTAAGCTACTTTAGCACCAAAAGAATATCCTCCTAAAATATAAGGTCCTTCGGGTTGTACCGCCTGCATCGCTTGAATGTACGCCGCAGCAATTGCTTCTACCGTTTGTAATGGTTTTTGTTTTCCACCCAAGCCTTGTGCTTGAAAAGCATATAAAGACTGTTCCTCGTCTATTTGTTTGGCCAACTCGTAGAAGGACATGACATCTCCTTCCACGCCAGGTACGCAGAAAATCGCTGTCTCCCCTTTTCCAGCTTTCAATTTCACTATCCGCGCTTCGTCCTTGTCTTCTTCCTGTGCTATCACTTGTTTCGCTAAGGCTGCAATGGTTGGTGCTTCAAATAAGGTTGCCACCGGAAATGTAACGCCCATGCGTTTATCAATTTGTGCCATCAAGCGAATTGCAAGTAAAGAATGACCTCCGATTTCAAAGAAATTATCATTAACACCTACACGTTCTACTTGTAATAATGCTTGCCAGATTTCAACCAACTGCCTTTCCATTTCGTTGCGAGGCGCTAAGTAAGGCGTACGATTCCAAGTTGTCGCTTCAAGCTCTAGTAATGCTTTTTTGTCAATCTTCCCGTTGGTTGTCAAGGGTAAATTGTCGAGACAAACTAGCGCCGTAGGCAGCATATAATTTGGCAATTGACTTTCTAAATATACGGTGATAGCGCGTTGACAATCCTCGGTTTCCATTTCACTCGCAGCCGGATGAATCCCGAGGTAGGCGACTAGCGTTTTATCTCCGTTAGTAGCTGTTCGGCAAAGTACCGCCGCTTGTAAAACTAAAGTAGATTGCTCTAATACCATTTCAATTTCTTCCAACTCAATTCGATGACCACGGATTTTCACTTGATCATCTTTTCTACCTAAGAAAATTAGATTACCATCTGGCAACCACTTCCCTCTGTCACCTGTCCGATAGAGTCTTTCTCCTTCGAGGTAAGGATGCGCAACGAACTTCTCTGCCGTTAAGGCTTCTTGGTACAAATAGCCCCGTGCAAGTCCTACGCCACTAACGCAGATTTCTCCTTCGACGTTAATGGGGACTGCATTTAATGCTGAATCTAATACATATAATGCTGTATTAGACAATGCTTTCCCAATTGGAATTTGTGCTTTATGAATATCATCCGGAGTTACTTTATAAGTAGACACGCACACGGCGCATTCCGTCGGTCCGTAAGCATTATAGTACTCACTAAAACTGGCACAATGTGCCGCTTCCATTACTTTAGCAGACTCTCCTGCCGTGATCATTACCCGTAAAAATGATAACCGAGATTGATCTAGTACACTCAAGTAAGCGGGAGGCAAGGTTGCTACCGTTACGGCTTGCTGTTCTAAATAATCTACAAACTGTTCTCCAGCTTTAATCGTTTCCTGATCGACTAAAACCAGACTTGCACCAGCATAAAATGCCATAAAGATTTCATATACGGAAGCATCAAAAGCAATAGATGCAAACTGTACAATGTTATCCTGAGGTGTAATTTTAAATCGTTTGATTTGATCCAAAGCCATATTAACATTACTGGTATGCTCAATCATAACTCCTTTGGGTTTACCGGTAGAACCTGAAGTGTAAATCACATACATCAAACGCTGTGGAGTAAGTTGCGTAGTAGGCAAACTAATCGCCTCCTTAGCAATCGCTGTACGTTCGCTATTTAGCGATAGTACTTCCAAGGAATCGTGCTCCGCAAAATAGCTAAGATAGCTTTCATCGCTAATTACCACTTTTACTTTTGCATCCCGAATCAGATAATCAATTCTTTGTTGCGGGTAGGTAGGGTCGATTGGCAAATATGCACCGCCTGCTTTCAAAACAGCAAGGATTGCGATCATTAAATCGATAGAACGATCCATACAAAGCGCAACGAGTGCTTCTTCTTTTACATTTTTCTTTTGTAAATAATGTGCCAGTTGATTCGAGCGTTCGTTGAGCTCCTCATAGCTCATTTGTTGCTCGCCCCGTTGAACTGCGATCGCTGTTCCTCGTAGTGCAACTTGTTCCATAAATAAATCAACTGCCGTTTTATCAGCTGGATAAGCAACCGTTGTTTGATTGAAATCAAAGACGACTTCTTTTGCTGCTACAGCGTCGAGTAGTTGTAACTCGCTGAGTGGATTTTCAGTATTTTCAACAATCTGTTCAAGTAAAATTTTATAGTGTGTTACCATTTGCTCAATGGTAGCTGGTAAAAATAAATCGGTACAATATTCAACGCTCAAATCTACTCCATCTTCGCCCGCATTAAGATTAAAACTCAAATCAAATTTTGCGACATCTTGCTCCGTGGATGCTTCCGACAAGGTCAAGTCTCCTATCGTTAACGCTTCTTCTTCCGCTTCGGCGCTATTTTTTTGTTGCCAAATAAACATCGTTTGAAATAAAGGAGACCTACTCTTATCTCTCGTGACAACTAAGCGATCTACGATTTTTTCAAATGGAACATCCTGAGCATCGTATGCTTCTAGCGTCGTTGCTTTTACCCGTTGCACTAGTTCGCTAAAGCTAGGATTTCCACTAAGGTCGCTGCGTAGCACTAGCGTATTGACAAAAAAGCCAATTAAGTTTTCTACTTCCGATGCGGCTCGATTAGCAATTGGTGTGCCGACACTGATATCGTATTGATCACTATATTTGTGAAGCATTACTTTATAAGCCGAGAGCAACAACATGAACATGGTCACCCCTTCTCGCTGTGCAATCGCTTGCAGTTTTTGAGCAAAGGCAGGATCGAATTGTGTGTAATACGCCGCGCCATTGGTACTTTGTACGGAAGGCCTTGGAAGATCAATTGGTAAGGATAAGGTTTCTGCTCCGCGCAACTTATTGACCCAATAGTTTAATTTCTCTTCTAATAAATCACCTTGTAAATAGTCGCGTTGCCAAATGGCATAATCGGCATATTGAATGGGTAAATCTTCTAATAGGGCAACGCTATTTTCTAATTGTGCACTATAGAATGCCATCAACTCCCGGATAAAAATTGGGGTAGACCAACCATCCGATGCAATGTGGTGCAGCACAAAAATGAGAATGTGTTCTTGTTCTTTTAATTTTATCAATTTCACCCGCAGCATATGATCGTTCGCTAGGTCAAATGCTTGGTTGATGGCTTGTTCAATCAACTGCTCCAATCCTTTGCCCGTCGTTGTCGCAGGTTCCGTTTCGTAACTCATTTCCCACTGATTGACAGGCAATACAACTTGATGCGGTTGACCTTCATTTTCTCGGAGTACGGTTCTCAATATTTCGTGCCGATTGACGATACGTTGAAACGAAAGTTTTAATTTAGGAACATCCAACGTACCAGACAAACGCAATACGGATGGAATGTGATAATGCGTCGAACCGGATAACTTATCAATGAACCACAAGCGTTCTTGGGAAAACGATAAAGGAATTTGTGTGGGGCGTTCTGCTGGAATAATAGGTGGCAAGGCAACACGTTTCCCCTCTTGTTCCATGAAGTTGGATAATAAATCGATGTTCGGATGTGTAAATAAATCTTTGATTGAAATTTCAATTTGCAAGGCATTGCGAATTGCGGATACGACTCTAACGCCCAATAAAGAATGTCCCCCTAATTCAAAGAAATTATCATAAACCCCAACTTTTTCTACGTTTAATAATTCTTGCCAGATTTGCACTAACGTCTCCTCCATCTCGTTGCGAGCTGCGGTATACACAGTCGTAACCTGTTTGGCATCATCCGGATCTGGCAATTGTTTTTTATCTACTTTACCATTGCTGGTCAAAGGAAATGCGGTCAAAGGAATTAACAAAGAAGGCACCATATAGCTCGGCAAACTATTTTTTAAATAATCTAAAATACCTGCTTGATCGAATTCTTCGATTGGGATAACATAAGCAATTAGTCGCTTATCACCATTGACATCCGTATTCGGCAAAGCGATAGCTTCTTTCACTAAAGCACAAGCATCTAAGACATTTTCGATCTCCCCCAGTTCGATTCTATATCCTCGAATTTTGACTTGATCATCAATTCTTCCTAAGTAAACTAAATCGCCACTAGGTAACCATTTTGCTAAATCACCCGTTCGATAAAGTCGAGTCGTTGCGGCTTCTTGAAAAGGATGTTTAATAAATTTTTCTAAACTAAGCGTTGGTCGATTCAGGTATGCTCTCGCTAGTCCTGCTCCGCCAACACACAATTCTCCCGCTGCCCCCAAAGGCATCAATTGTTGTTGCGCATCCAAAACATATACCTCCGTGTTCGAAATTGGTTTCCCAATTAAAATCGTTGCATCGGGATCTATTACTTCATATACCGTACAGCCAATCGTTGCCTCCGTTGGACCGTATTCATTGAAGATGCGCATATCTGGATTGATTTGGCGTAAAA
Organism: uncultured Saprospiraceae bacterium; assembly: GCA_937951685.1. Classification (GTDB taxonomy): domain Bacteria; phylum Bacteroidota; class Bacteroidia; order Chitinophagales; family Saprospiraceae; genus CALFBG01. The sequence goes on from CALFBG010000004.1 coordinate 33,363, forward strand.
TCTCAACTTGGTTTTTCTCCAATTGATCTCCACCAAGAATCGCTACTTTCAAGCGCTCATTCCGTAAGGTTGGCAAAATACTAGCCTGTGCAGGCGTCAACTTTATCGTGTTAATAGCTTCATTCGTGACAATGCGTTGTAACACCTGATCAATTTCTTTACCTGCTTCAATGCAAAGTGTTCCGCCCGTCAATAAAGAAAGGAAAATACTCGTTTGCGTTAAATCAAAAGACAAGGAAGTGAATAGTGGAAAACTAAACGCAGTATCCGTATCGCGATAACGATCAAAACTATAGTATAAGTAATTCAACAAACTGCGGTGCTCAATCATTACCCCTTTGGGTTTGCCCGTCGATCCAGAAGTATAAATGAGGTAAGCTAAGTCTTGCGGCTTCGCGGAACTAGCCAACAATTTTGCTAGTGCTTCTTCCGTCGTTGGTGCTAAATCATCCAATTGAATATCAATAGAAAAAATAGGAACTTGAAATTCAATAACGTCAAAAAGATGATCCGAGTGAATAATCAAGCCTTTTAAATTTGTATCTTCAACAATGAAAGATTTACGTTCCATTGGATAATCTAAGTCGATCGGTACATAAGCAGCTCCCGTTTTTAAAATAGCAAGAATAGCAACAACCGCCCAATCGGATCTCCCCATCATGAGCCCAACTACATCATCCGCTTGTAAATCATACTGCTCATTCAAGTGAATCGCCAAGCGCGTTGATTGTTCATCTAATACTTGATAGCTCATCGTACGGTCTTCAAATTTCAAGGCAATCGCAGTAGGCGATTGTCGTACTTGTGCCGCCCATAAGTCGAGTAATGTTCCTGCTGTTGGATACGCAATTTTAGTATCATTGAAAGTCTGCACTTGCTGCACGTAATCTGCCTCACTTAGAATTTGATATTCACTGATCGTTTTCTTTGGATTTTCTAAAATTGCACTTAGCAAGCTTTGGTAATGTGCCATCAGTTTTTCGATGGTTGCAGGCTTAAATAAATCCACGCAATATTCGATAGCAACGCTCATCGTTCGCGAAACTTCTACTACGTTAAAACTCAAGTCAAATTGCGTACTTTCATAAGCAAAACTTTCTTCCGTCAATTCCGTTTCCTCAACCGGTTCTTTGGTAGTCGCCGAAGAAAAGTTTACGGTAGAAACATCTACATTACTACCGTAAGAGAAGAGTACTTGGAATAAAGGACTGCGACTCATATCTCTTGGTGCACCGACGCGATCTACAATTTTTTCGAAAGGAACATCTTGATGCTGATACGCTGCGAGCGTCGTGGTTCTTATTTGTGCTAATAGATCGACAAAACTAGGGTTTCCACTAAGGTCACTGCGTAAGGTTAAGGTATTGACAAAAAATCCAATTAAAGCTTCGATTTCTTCTTGGGTTCGATTCGCGATGGAAGTACCGACTACGATATCGTTTTGTCCACTATGCTTATGTAACAATACTTTAAAAACGGTTAAGAGTAACATGAACATCGTGGAACCTTCTCTTTGCGCTAAGTTATTGAGGGCTTCGTATAAGTGCCCCTCTAATTCAAATATCAACTGTCCACCTTTGTTACTTTGAATCGCTGGGCGCGGGAAGTCTGTTGGCAAATTCAAGACTTCCAATCCACTAAGTTTATCCGCCCAATAATTTAATTTTTGCTCCAGTACTTCTCCTTTTAAATATGCTCGCTGCCACAATGCATAGTCGGCGTATTGGATTGATAGTGGCTTTAATTGAGGCGAACGATCTGCTTGTTTTGCTTCGTAAAGCTCAACTAACTCATTGAATAGAATTGGGTTTGACCAACCATCCGATGCAATGTGGTGTAGTACAACAATTAATAAGTATTCCTCCTTCGGCAATTTAACTAAACGAGCTCGAACCATATGATCCTTCGCCAGATTAAAAGCTTGGTTGATCGTCTTATCGACTAGTCCTTCCAGATATTTTGATAACGCATCTGCCTCCAAGCTAAGCTGTTCTTCGTAGCTCAAGTGCCATTCATTTTTTGGCAAAATTTGCTGAAAAGCTTCTCCGTTTTCTTCTACAAAAACGGTTCGTAAGACCTCATGTCGGTTGATAATTTCTTGAAAAGCATACTCCAAAGCCGCTACCTCAAAATTACCCGATAAGCGCTGAATGATTGGCATATGATAATGAGTACTTCCTTCCAGTTTATCAATAAACCATAACCGTTCTTGCGCAAAAGACAAGGGTAATCGGTCAGGTCGCTCGGCAGCTACGATGGCAGGAAGCGTTGTACTGAACCTTTCCGTTAACATTAAGTCACTCAATTGAGCGATGTTGGGATAAGTAAATAAATCTTTGATACTAATTTCTACTGCCATTTCCTTTCTCACCGCAGAGACGACCCGTGTTGCAAGTAAAGAATGACCTCCTAGTTCAAAAAAGTTATCGTGAATTCCAACTTTTGAAACTTTCAATAATGTCTGCCAGATATTTGCTAAGTGTATTTCTGTTTCATTTCTTGGGGCTACATATTCTGTTTGCACCAATGTAGCAAAGTCTGGGGCGGGTAATGCTTTTTTATCCACTTTGTCATTGACCGTCATCGTGAATGCCTCCATTTCGATCAAAGCCTTGGGTTGCATATATTCGGGTAGCCGCTCGTTTAAGTGGGCTTTAATTGTTGCTATTTGTGATGCTGTCGTCCCTGCTAAAGGAACATAATAAGCAACGAGTTGAAGGTTTTTATTCGCATCTGGCAAGGCCAAAACGACACATTGACTGATAAAATCTAAATTCGTTAAAATCGTTTCAATTTCTCCTAACTCAATTCGGTGACCTCGAATTTTAACTTGATTATCTAACCGACCTAAAAAAGCGATGTTCCCATCAGGCAACCATTTTCCTTTATCTCCCGTTCGATACAATCGTTCTCCTAAACGGAATGGATTAGCTATAAACTTCTCTTTACTCAATTCTTCTTGATACAAATATCCTCGCCCCACACCAACGCCACCAATACAAATCTCCCCTGCTACTTTTTCTGGTACGAGTTGCTGATAAGCGTCTAAAATATAAACTTCTGTATTTGGCAAAGGCCTTCCGATAGGTAATTGTAATTTCCCCGTATCGGTCGGACGAACTTGATAAGCCGTAGTAGTAACACTACATTCCGTAGGACCATAAACGTTAAAGACATTACTGAATTGAGCACAGTAAACCGATTGTTCTACGCTTCCTACTTCTCCTCCCATCACAATTACTCGTAAGTGATTAATTTTATCCAAATCTAAAACACTTAAATAACCTGGAGGAATACACGCAACATTGACGCGCTGATTTTTGAGATAATTAATAAATAGGTTCGTATCGGCGATGGTTGCTTTGTCTACTAGAACCAACCTTGCTCCACCCAAAAACGCCATAAATATTTCACTCATAGAAACATCAAAAGACAAAGAGGTGAATTGTAGAACGTGATCATCAGGAGTGATTTCAAATCTTTGCGTATGGTCGAGCACGGTGTTGATTGCATTACGTTGTTCAATCATTACCCCTTTCGGTTTTCCCGTCGATCCCGAAGTGTAAATAACGTATGCTAAATCTTCGGGTTGAACTTGATGGATAACGGCAGTTTTGGGGGCTTTCTGGATTTGGGACGCTTCCTCATCCAATAAAATTAAATCAATTACTTCTTTTTCCTGTAAAACTTTAGCACTTTCGGTGTTAGACAAAACGATTTGCACCCTTGAATCATCAAGTAAGTAATGAATCCGTTCCGCTGGATAATTAGGATCAATGGGTAAATAAGCACCACCTGCTTTCAGAATACCCAAAACGGCAACTACCATATCTAAAGAGCGATTAATACAAACACCGACTAAGGTTTCTTTAGTTACTCCTTTCAACCGAAGATGATGTGCTAATTGGTTCGCTCGTTCATTGAGTGCTTGATAAGTTAATGCTTCTTCGTGTAAAGCAAGCGCACCTTTATTTGGTGTACGAGCCACTTGTGCTTCGAATAAAGCAACCAAATTGTTTGCCTCGGGGACTAAGGAGCTACTAGAACAGGCAAATGTAGTTCGTAGTTTTTCCTCCTCCGTTGAACTCAATATTTCCAACTCACTAATTCGCTCCTTTGGATTCGCAGTGATTCCAACGAGTAATTTTTCAAAATGTACTACGAGTTGTTCAATGGTTTCAGGCAAGAATAAATCTGTGCAATACTCTACTCCCAAATCTAGCGTATCTTCCGTTTCTGCAATACTAAAAGTTAAATCTAGCTTAGCCGTCTCCACGGCAAAAGTTTCTTCTGTCAATGCTAAATCTCCTAAATCACTTGCTGTTACGCCTGGATTATTTTGTAAAATAAATAAGACTTGGAATAAAGGCATCCGGCTACGATCTCGATTGAGACTCATCGCGTCTACAATTTTTTCAAGCGGCACATCTCGATGTTGATACGCCGTCAGCGTCATCGTTTTCACCTGATGTAGTACGTCTAAGAAACTTGGATTCCCCGACAAATCCGACCGGAAGGCAAGGGTATTCACAAAACAACCTAGTGCAGATTCAAGTACCTCTTGTGAACGATCTGCTACGGGACTGCCGACGCAAAGATCCGTCTGACCACTATACCGATAAAGCAGTACCTTGAATGCACTTAACAACAACATGAAACTCGTGACACCTTCGCGTTGTGCTAAATCAGATAATTGGTTTTTCAAGCTTGGATCTAGGCTAAACTGCAAAGCTGCACCGCGCATACTTTGCAAAACAGGACGTGGAAAATCTAACGGCATTTCTAGCGGCTCGATCCCTGTTAATTGTCCTTTCCAATAATTCAATTTATCGTTTAGCAGCTCTTCCGTCAGATAGTTCCGTTGCCAAATTGCATAGTCTGCATATTGAATGCTTAGCTCCGCTAATTTTGGTAATCGTTGTTCTTGAAAAGCAAGATAGTATTCAATCAGCTCTTCTATAAAAATTGCTTCAGACCAGCCATCTGAGACGATATGATGCTGTACTAAAACAAGTAGATGTTCCTCCCGACTACATTCAAATAAAGTAGCTCGAATGGGATAGTCTTGCGACAGATCAAATTTTTGATTAATCGCGGTAAAAACTTCTGCTGCTATCGCTTCCTCAGAGATATCTATTGCAAATCGATCCTTTTTCAATTCCCACGCATCGGCATCAAGGAATGTTTGATACGCTACACCATTTTCTTCTAAAAAGATTGTTCTTAGAATTTCGTGCCGTTCAATCATTGCTTTAAAAGCTTGCTCCAATATTGTTTTATCTAAAGCTCCTTTAAATCGTAAAACCATTGGCATATGATAATGCGTACTGCCTTCCAATTGATCGACAAACCACAACCGCTCCTGTGCAAAAGATAAAGGAATTTTAGTCGTTCTTTCCTGTGGCAATAAAACGGGGAATTGACTCCCCTGCTCTTTCTCATCAATAATACTCGCTAAGGCTGAAATCGTTTTATGAATAAACAACTCTCGAATGTTTATCTCCACAGAAAGGCGCTCTTGAATTGCTGCTTTTACCCGCATTGCCAATAAAGAATGTCCGCCTAATAAAAAGAAGTCATCATCTGAACTAATATCTTCTCGAGATAAAATATTTTGCCAAATCGTTAAAAGCGCTTGCTCTGTTGTTGTCGTACAAGCTTTAATTATTCGTTCTTCTTGTTTCGTGTTTTTGGCTCCAGCTACGAAAATATTAACGAGTGCTTTTTCGTCAACTTTATCACTTAAATTTAATGGGATTTCCTCAATAAAGATATACGTTTGTGGCTGCATATACGTTGGCAACTTTTGCTGGCAGTTGGTTTGTAACGCTTGCTCTAAAGCTGAAATTTTCGCAGCTTGAGTTGCTACGATGAAAGCTAATACACTAGCTTGATTGGCATTTTCTGTCCCTTGGTATACTAGAATATGTGCTTCTTTGACTCCTGCTACTTGCCGTATAAAACTTTCGATTTCTCCTAATTCTACTCGGTGTCCACGAATTTTTACCTGACGATCTATTCTTCCCAAGAATTCTAAATTACCATCCGCTCGCCACTTTGCTAAATCTCCCGTTTTGTATAAAACGTCTCCCAAGGTTTGTTCGAAAGGATTCGCGATAAAACTAGCCGCCGTTTTCTCAGGCATATTCCAATATCCTGCCCCAACGCCAACGCCAGAAACACAAAGTTCCCCTGGAATTCCAATTGGACACAATCTATCTTGTGCATCCAAAACGACAATATTCATATTGGCAATCGGACGACCAATCGGCACGCTGGCTGCCGCTTCCTCAAGCGTAGTTGTAATCTCATACTGTGCGATGTCATCCGACGCTTCGCAAGGACCATAACCATTAAGGATGCGTACCCTTGGGTACAAGGATTTCCACGTATTCACCAAAGGTACTGGCACCGCTTCTCCCACCATCATAATCCATTTCAAATCGGATAAATCTGGCTTAATTGCGGAACGCTTCAGATGCTCTACCATTCCCCAAATATAGGACGGTACAAACTCGATGATATCAATCCGATCGCGTTGTAATATTTCTAACAAAGCATTATAATCTAGTAATTCGTACTTATTCACAATGACCATCGCTCCTCCCTTCAAGAGTGGGGCTAACATTTGCCACAATGAAATATCCGACCCGATGCCTGCACTTTGCAAAAACCTAAACCCATCGGCTAAGTCTAAGGCTTCGTATTCTGCGAGTAGGTGATTTAAAGCTCCGTTATGTCTAGTAATCGCTCCTTTTGGCGTCCCCGTTGAACCCGAAGTGTACAACATATACGCCCAACTATCCATCCGATTTAAGTTGGGTAAGTTTGTTTTTGCTTGTGCTTGAATCGTTATTTGGTCTTCAATGACAAAAGTAGTATCGGCTTCTTTTTGCTCATCAACCAGTAAGATAGCAGGCTTTACCGACAAGGTTACTCCTGTCCAATGAGCCGCATCCGTAATCATGACTTTCAACGCACTTGTCGCCACCATCTGTTCGATCCGCTCCGCTGGATTTTGAGTATCTAAAGGGACATAAGCTGCGCCACTTTTGATAATTCCAAGTAAGCAAGCGACTAATTGTGGACTACGGTCTAAGTAGACGCCAACAAAATCTCCTGGCTGAACGCCTAAATTTTGTAAAGTTCTTCCAACTTGATTGGCGTATTCATTAAGCATTTGGTACGTCCAAGTTGTTGTTCCTTGGAGGACCGCTACCGCTGCCGGATTTTCTCTGGCCACTTTTTCGAAGCGCAGGTTAATTGGTGTATCGTTGGCTAAATCCTTTTCTCCTTCGTTAAACCATGTCCCTTCCTTGGTAGCTACTTCGCCCAAGATTAACGCCCGCTCTTCTGGCAATAACAATTCAAGCGCTCCAATGGTAATATTTTTTTGTTCGACGATCGTGGTAAGTATTTTTTGATAATGATTAAACATCCGCTCAATCGTTGATTCAAAAAATAAATCTGTACAATATTCGATACTAATTTCTAAGGCTGTACTATCATCGCTAATATTAAATCCTAAATCAAATTTACTCGTATCTTGAGAAAAGTTCATCGCCGACAATTCAACATCTCCTAAGCAAACCTCTTCCAGTTCGGTATTATTTTGAAATTCGAATAAGACCTGAAACAATGGACTCCGACTCATATCTCGTCCTTTTTCTACTCGATCTACAATTTTTTCAAATGGCACATCTTGGTGTTCGTACGCTTCTAAAGTAGTCGTTTTTACTTCTGCTAAAAGTTCTTTCCAGCTTTGTGTATCCTTCACCTGCGTCCGAAGCGCTAAAGTGTTGACAAAGAATCCGATTAAATGTTCAATTTCCGCTTGGGTTCGATTAGCGATGGTTGTTCCTACACAAATATCATCTTGTCCCGTATATTTATGCAGCAGCACTTTAAAAGCAGATAGTAAGAACATGAACATGGTTACGCCTGCTTCCTGTGATCGACTTCTTAATTTTTCATGCAGCACCGTTGGGATTGTAAAATGTAAGGTCTGCCCACGATTGCTTTGTACTTTAGGTCTACTATAATCCGTCGGCAAATCCAAGGCTTCTAGTCCTGCTAATTTCGTTTGCCAATACGCTAATTTATTTTCTAGTACTTCGCCGGAAAGATGATTTTTTTGCCAGATCGCAAAGTCTGCATACTGAATTTCGTTTGTGGGTAAGTTGGTGGTAGTATTATTTAATTTTGCTTCGTAAAGCATCACGAGTTCATCAATAAAAATAGGCATTGACCAGCCATCAGAAGCGATGTGATGGAGTACTACAACCAAGACGAATTCTTGCGGAGCAGTCGTTATCAAGTGACTCCGCAGCATATGATCTTTATTCAAGTCAAAAGGGTTCATCAAGAGTGCTGCAATCAAATCTGGTGTCACTTCCTTTTCCGATAGATGATTGAGTTGCCATTCATTTTCAGGGAGAACTACTTGAAAGCCTTCCCCTGATTTTTCTTTATAAACCGTGCGCAACACTTCGTGCCGATTGACAATTGCTTGAAAGGCTTCTACTAAGATATCTTGATCTAAAGCACCTTTCAGCCTAAGCACCATTGGCATATGATAATGAGTGCTCCCTTCAAACTTATCAATAAACCATAAGCGTTCTTGTGCGTAAGACAGCGGAATCTCAGTTGGTCGCTCTTGTACAAGCAACTTAGGCAAACTCGTTTGTGTTCTTTTTGTCGATAGCTGAATCGCTAATCCTCGAATGGTAGGTTCAAGAAAAAGGTCTTTAATCTCGAGATCCAATTCCAGTTCTTTTCTAATTGCAGAAACCACCCGAGTTGCTAATAAGGAATGTCCTCCTAACTCGAAAAAATTATCCGTTATCCCTATTTTTTCTATGGCTAGTAGATGCTGCCAAATTTCCACCAACTGCTTTTCGACGGGATTACTTGGTGCTAGATATTCTTTTTGTAGTAAAGCGTTTACATCTGGTTCTGGCAGCGCCTTTTTATCAATTTTACCATTGGGGGTTAGGGGTAATTCGTCCAGTTTCACGAGCATCTTCGGCAACATAAAACTTGGTAGTTTTTCTTTGAGATGTTGTTCGAGTGTAGTACGATTATAATGTGATTCGACAGAAAAATATGCGACCAAGCACTTATTACCCTGTGCGTCTTTTTTGGGAAGCACTACTGATCGATTGATCATCGTAGACTGTTGTAGTACACTCTCAATTTCGCCTAATTCAATCCGATGTCCTCGAATTTTAACTTGATCATCTATCCGACCTAAAAAGGATATATTACCGTCGGGCAACCATTTTGCTTTATCTCCTGTTCGATATAATTTTTCTCCCGCTTTAAAAGGATTTGGAACAAATTTTTCGTTGGTTAATTCTGGGCGATACAAATATCCACGAGACAATCCCGTACCACCAACGTAAAGTTCTCCTTCACTATTGATGGGAAGTAGCTGTTGATGATCATCTAAAATATAAACGGTGGTATTCGAAATCGGTTTGCCAATAGGTAACTGAAGTTTGTTATCATCTTCTGCCGTGACACGATAACTACTTACACAGACGCTACATTCCGTAGGACCATATAAATTATAAATATCACAAACTTCACTAAACGACACCATCTTTTTCACATCTGCCGCTTCTCCTCCCGTCATTACAACGCGTAAAAAAGAGAACTGCATTGGCTCCATAATACTTAAATACGCCGGTGGAATTGTACATACGGTAAGTTCTTTTTCTCGAATGTATGCAAGGAATAAACGTTCATCGGCAATGTGATCTTTCCCAATTAACACCAGACTAGCGCCCGTAAGTAAACTCATAAAAACCTCGGGAACAGACGCATCGAAAGAAAGTGAAACGAATTGGGAAATGCGATCCTTTGCAGTAATTTCAAATAACTTAATATGATCAAGAATGACGTTTACTTTGCTTCTATGCTCTATTAAAACGCCTTTAGGCTTTCCGGTAGAACCAGAAGTATAAATAATATATGCTAAATTGTTTGCGTGAAGCTTTGTAACTAGCTTTTTCTTAGATAAGGCTTCAATGACGGACCAATCTCGATCAATTGCAATCAGCCTTAATTCTTCTTCTTTTTGTAGCTCATTAAACAATCCTAAATTAGCATTACTTGTTACTACAATAGTACATTTACTATCTTGAATCAAGTAATCAATTCGATCTTGTGGATACGAGGAATCGATCGGTAAATAAGCTGCGCCCGCTTTAAGAATCCCCATCATCGCAACGATCATTTCTATGGAACGCTCAAGGCAAATTGCAACAATAGATTCTTCTACGACACCATTATTTCTTAAGTGTCTGGCCAATTGATTCGCGCGCTCATCCAAAGCTTGATAACTAAGGCTTTCTCCTTCGAAAACTACAGCAATGTTCTGTGGAGTACGGCGTACTTGTGCCTCAAATAAATCTACACTCGTCTTATCTTTGGGATAATCAACCTGAGTTTCATTGAATGTTTTCAGCACTTTATTTTCCTCCACCTCAGTTAGCATGGATAAGTAACCGATGCGTTCTTTGGGGTTTATGACCACCGCTCGCAATAGATTCTCAAGATGAGTAACCATCTGTATAATCGTCTCTGGCAAAAATAGGTCTGTGCAATATTCAACTACCAAATTTAAGCTTTGACCAGTAGTACTTACAACAAAGCTCAAATCATACTTGGCAACATCGTAAGCAAAATCGTCTCCTAAAGAAAGTTCGTTGGTGGGTTGGGTATGCTGCAAATCATCAATTGCTGCGGCAAAGGTCTCCGTGGATTGAATAGGCGTACTTTGGTATGAAAATAATACTTGAAACAATGGACTTCTACTCAAGTCTCGTTCTCCAACCAATTGGTCTACTATTTTTTCAAATGGTACCTCTTGGTTTTGATACGCGGCTAAAGTCGTATTTTTTAATGTGGCTAATAATTCAGAAAACCTTGTTTCTCCTTTGACCGTACTTCGCAGTACTAAGGTATTTACGAAAAAACCAATTAATGCTTCCGCCGCTAATTGTGTCCGATTTGCCACTGGACTTCCGACGGCAATATCTTCTTGTCCAGTATATCTATATAATAAAACTTTGAACGCTGACAACAAAAGCATAAACATAGTCGTCTCTTCTCGTTGTGCTAAATCCTGTAAAGCCTGCGATAGATCAGCATCGAAGCTAAGCGTATGTCGCTTCCCTTTTGTGCTCTGAATCGCTGGTCGCTCAAAATCTGTTGGTAAGTTTAGGACTTCCGTTCCTTTCAATGCCTCCTTCCAGTATTCCATCTTTTGATCCAGTACCGCTCCTTCAAAATATCGACGTTGCCACAAGGCATAATCTGCATATTGTACTGTGAGCGGGTCCAACGCAGGAGTTCTCTTTTCCTGCAAAGCCTGATAGAGCTCGGCAAGTTCTTCGAAGAAAACACCTTCCGACCAACCATCATAAGCGATATGGTGTAAAACTAAAACTAGGATGTATTCTCCCGTTGTGGTTTGCCATAAATTTGCGCGTAAAGGATGCTCTTGTGATAAATCAAATACTTTGTTTGAGCTTTGTTTGACCAGCTTTTTCAAAGTTGCTTCATCGGCAATGCTTATTTTTTCTCCGCCGCTTAACGTCCACTGATTGGGTGGTAAAATTTCCTGATAAACCCGTCCTTCTTTTTCTTTAAAAACAGTTCGTAATACTTCGTGGCGATTGACCATCATTTGTAAAGCCCTTTCTAAAGTATCTTTATCTAACGCTTTACTAAATCGTTCTACAAAGGGGACGTGATAATGCGTACTTCCTTCCAATTGATCAATGAACCATAAACGCTCTTGTGCGAAGGACAAGGGAATTTCGTCCGTTCTTTCTTGTGCAATCAGCGTTGGTAAAGTAACTTCAGCGTCATTTAGCAAAAGGTGATTGGCCAACAAAGCAATATTCGGATTTGCAAATAGATCCTTGATCGCTAAATCTTGTTCTAATTCTTTCCGAATTACAGCAACTAACATTGTTGCTAAGATAGAATGACCACCTAATTCAAAGAAATTATCTAAAACTCCAATTTTTTCTACTTTTAATAAAGCTTGCCATATTTGTACTAACTGCTCTTCCATTTCATTGCGTGGAGCAAGGTAATTTTCTGTAGACAAGCTGGCAAAATCTACTTCGGGCAAAGCTTTTTCGTCTAATTTACCATTAGCATTTAAAGGAAAATTTGCTAAACGCACCAAGGCAGAAGGCAGCATATAGCTAGGTAGTTTAGCTTTCAAATGTGCTAAGACCGTTTCTTGTTCATAGCCATCATTAGGAATAAGGTAAGCAACGATTCGTTTGTTATTCGACGCATCAACTTTTGTCAAAACGACACAATCGTTGATGCTAGGTAATTCTTGCAAGTGCGTTGCAATCTCTCCCAATTCGATCCGGTACCCCCGAATCTTTACTTGCGCATCTTTACGACCTAGAAATGCTAAATTTCCATCGGGCAACCAGCGTGCTAAATCACCCGTTTTATAGATTCGAATCGTTTTTGTGGTCGCGCCATCTTGTACTTCAAAGTCGACAAATTGTGCAGTGGTTAGGGCTGGCTTATTTAGGTAACCAATTGCTAGACTTGCTCCTCCGATACACAACTCTCCTACAACTCCTCGCGGTACTAATTTGCCGTAATTATCTAAGAGATAAACGGAGACATTATCAATCGGCTTTCCGATGGGTGGATTTTTGAATTGATCTTCCGCTTGCAATTCGTAGCAACTCGTAACCACCGTATTTTCCGTCGGCCCATAATTATTGATGATTCGATAACTCAATTGGCTAATATTCAATGCGCCTAATCGGTCTCCGCCCGTCAGCAAATAAGTTAGCGTAAGTTTTCTATCCCTTGATAACCGAACAAATGCTGGCACCAATGCCGTTGCCATAAAACTATGAGTAATCTCATGCGTCTCGTAAAAGGACAATAAGCGCTCTACGGATAAACGCTCCTCGTTATCTACAACGTAGAGGCTTGCTCCAACCGACAAATAAGGCCATAACTCCCAAACGGAAGCGTCAAAACCTACACCTGCCATGAGCGTCGCGTTACTTTCAGCAGAAACTTGATAATATCGTACGTGCCAATTAATCAAATTCAATAAAGTATCAGGACTAATTTGAACGCCTTTAGGCTTTCCAGTAGAACCGGAAGTATAAATAATGTAAGCCACTTTAGCCACCGACAAATCAACCGCTAAGTTCTCTGTTTTTTGAGTTGAAATATTTTTTGCAGCGGCGACTAGATCAACGCATTCCGGTGCATCCTCCGCTTGTAAAAATTCAAGCCTATGCACTAAACCTTCTGATCCAATTAGGCAACTGCAAGCTGCGTCTGCTAAGATGTAATTAATTCTTTCCGTAGGATAAGCCGGATCAATAGGAATGTAAGTTGCCGCTAATTTTTGAACTGCGAGGATACTAACGACTAAATCAAAAGAACGTTCCAAGCAAATACCGACCGAAGCATTTGCAGCTACTCCTTTCTCCGCTAAATAATGTGCTAACTGATTGGACTTTTCCGCTAAGGTTTGATAACTGTAATTTTTTCCTTCGAAATGGATAGCCGTTTTTTCAGGATGGCGAGCCGCTTGTAAGGAGAATAGTTCAATAGCAGTATGTTCCGTTGGATACACTACCTCCGTTTGGTTAAAATCTAATCGCAATGCTTTTTCTTCGGCTACGCTGAGTAAATCAAGCGTCCCGATCTTAGCCCTAGGATCTGCTACAATCGCCGTGAGTAACCGAGTATAATGTTGATACATTGTCTCAATCGTTCTCGACTCAAATAAATCACTACAATATTCTATTCCAATTGACAGACCTTCTTTAGCTTCGAAAACATTAAAAGTAAGATCTAATTTTGACTGATCTTGCTCAAAGTGTTCAAAAGATAAATTCAAATTATCTAATTCGAGGGTCGTAATTTCTTCATTGTTTTGCAAGCCAAATAAGACTTGAAAAATTGGACTTCTACTACCATCTCGATTCGTAGAAACACGGTCAACAATTTTTTCAAACGGTACATCTTGATTTGCGTATCCTTCTACCGTGGTGCGCTTTACAGCAGCTAGTAAATCTCTAAATCGAAGTTCTCCGTTCAATTGAGATCGAAAGGCTAAAGTATTTACAAAAAAGCCTAAAAGCGGTTCTACTTCTGATTGCTGACGATTCGCAATCGGAGTTCCCACACAGATATCTTCTTGTCCGGTATACCGATACAATAATACTTTGAACACCGACAACAGCAAAACAAAAAGCGTTACCCCTTCTGCTTGACTCAAACGATAGAGTTCTTCCGTTAATTTTGTATCAAACTCAAATTCTAATTTTTGTCCTTTGGTACTTAACTTTTCGGGGCGAGCAAAGTCAGTAGGCAATGCCAATGGCGCTACCGCAGTCAGTTGCTTTTCCCAGTATTGCATTTTTTGTTCTAAAACATTACCTACTAGATAAGAGCGTTGCCACAATGCATAATCTGCATATTGAATTGACAAATCCGCTAATTCCACAGGACGTTGTGCTAACTGTGCTTGATAAAATTCTACCAACTCATTGACAAAGATCGGTAAAGACCATCCATCCGACGCAATATGATGAGTAACCATTACTAGAATATGCGTTTGCGGAGCAGTCTTCAATAGATTAGCCCGGAGCATAAAATCTTGCGTTAAATCAAAAGGCATCGTCACCAAAGCAGCTATTCTTTCACTTAGGGTTGAGACTTGGGGCTCGTAGGCTAAACGCCATTCTTTATCTTCTAATAACTGCTGAAAAGCTTGTCCATTTTCCCCCTTCAAGTAAACGGTTTTCAAGATTTCTTGCCGATTAACAATCGCTTGAAAAGCCGTTTCGAGTGCAGCTCGATTTAAGTCTCCCTCAAATTTAATGACCATTGGCATGTGATAATGCACACTCCCTTCTAGTTGGTCAATAAACCACAATCGTTGTTGCGCAAAAGACAAGGGAATTTCCTGTACTTCGTTTCTATCAAAACGTGAAATGCCATCATTTTTACTAGAAATCTCTTCAAAATTTCCCGACTCATCGCTTAAAAAAGCAAGAATCTCCGCTTTGTTTTCTTTCAACGCTGCAATAACTTCCGGGTCCGGTTGTTTTCCTTTTGCAAGTTTAAACTTCAACTTTTCTTCTTCTAAAAAAACTGATATTCCTTTATCTGATGCCTCATTTAGCAGGCTAATAATTTTAGTAACAATTTCCATTTTCCCGTTCTTTAGTTAAGCGTATTTTAAAGTTTCGCTGACTGATTACAATTCAAAAACTTCTAATTCTTCTTCCGTTTCTACCGTACTTTTTTGAATCAATTTGATATACCCTGCAAAATCTGCGATGCACGAAACTTGGAAAAGTATTTTCATCGGAATACTCAACCCCATTTCTTTTTTAATGATTGACATCAGTTTTGTCACGAGTAAAGAATGACCACCGATATCAAAGAAATTATCATAAACACCAACTCGTTCTAGCTGTAATAATTTAGTCCAAATTGCCACAAGTTGTTCCTCCAATTCGTTCCTAGGCGCAACATACTCATTTGCCAATAAGGAAGATTCATCCGGTGCAGGCAACGCGCGTTTATCTACTTTACCGCTCGCGTTAAGTGGGAAGGCTTCCATTGGCACCATCAACGCAGGAACCATATAGTGTGGCAATGCTGCTTTTAATAAATTGAGGATACTATCTTTTTCTTCTTGCTCGAAGTTCTTACTTGGTACGACGTAAGCAACTAAGTGCTCTTCCTCTCTCAGTGTTTTCACCAAGACCATACAGCTTTCAACGTGGACGGAGGTTCTCAAGACCGTTTCGATAGCACCTAACTCAATTCGGTAGCCTCTAATTTTGACCTGATCATCTGTTCTACCTAAGTAGGCAATATTTCCATCGGGCAACCATTTAGCAAGATCTCCTGTGTTGTAAATTCGCTCCGAGGGATCGAATGGATTTGCAATAAAATTTGTTGCCGTCAAAGCTTCATCATTCAAGTAACCGGAAGACACTCCTGCTCCTGCAAAATAAATTTTTCCCGGTACCCCGATGGGAGACAACTGTAAGGACTCATCCAAGATGTATGCCCGCAAGTTACTTATGGGTTGACCAATAGGTACCGTTTTGAACGCACGCCAGTTTTGTTTTGAAGTATCAAAACAGCTAACATCTGCCGTAATTTCCGTCGAACCATAAAGATTTAGTAGCGTATGATTACTAGCATCGAAATGATCGTAGAATGTTTCTACCAAAGACATTGGCAAGGCTTCTCCGCTACAAGTCCAGTATTTGATTTTCTGTAATTTATTTAAATTGTCCGCAGCCAGTATTTCTCGAAGCAAAGTTGGTACAAGTACCATTCGACTTACTTCATACTTTGCTAAAGTATCAATAAACTTCGTCGTTTCTAATACGGTCAATTTATCAAACAAAACAACGGGCAAACCTTTTAATAAAGGACCAAACAATTCCCAGCAGTGATCCACGAAACTAATTGAGGTTTTCATACAAGCTACTTCTTCTTGCTCGAATGGATAGTTTGTCCACATCCAATAAAGTCGATTCAAGAAGTTTGCATTACTGATTGGAACGGCCTTGGGCAAGTTAGTTGACCCCGAAGTGTAAGCAATCAACAAGTTACTTTTTAGCTTAATCTCAAGGTTTAGGTTTCCTGTTGGGCAATTGGCTTTTACCGCTAAGAAGTCAGTTATAAAACTGGCATTAATACTTAACTTACTTCCACTATTCTCAATGATGTACCCAACTCGATCCGCTGGATTTTCAACGTCGATCGGAACGTAACTAGCGCCCGTTTTTAAGATCGCAAGTATGCCCACGATCATCCATTCACTCATGGCGAGATTCACGGAAACCAAATCACCCGGAGCAAGTTGTTTTTCGGTTTGCAAGTAATATGCTAACTGATTAGCCGCTTCATTTAAAGCTTCGTAGCTCATTGATTGGTCATTAAAAACCAAGGCTGTTTCTTTTGGATTCGTAGCTACTTGTGCTTCAAATAAATCAATGACTGACGCCTCGATGGGGAAAGTTACTTCCGTTTGATTAAACTGATGTAAGATTTGATCTTTCTCCGTTGCGGTAAGCAAATCAATGGTAGAGATAGTTTGCTGTTCGGCTTCAATCACCTGAAGCAACACTGTTTCAAAATGATCCTTAATCATTTTGGCGTAAGCCGTTTCTAAGAGGCTACCATTGTAGCTAAACTTCACAGATAGTTTTTCGTCGAGTACAACGATCAGTGAAAGCAAGTAATTCGTTTGCTCTTTCAACTCTACATTTTCAATTCCTAGCATCCATTCTCTCGAGACGACTTCACTAATCGGGTAGTTTTCAAAAACCATGATACTATCAAAGAATTCTCCTTTCAACCCTAACCAATTTTGTAGCTCGTTCAATCCAGTATATTGAAACGCTCTCGCTGCCGTATGTCCTTTTTGCAATTCCGCTAACCAATCCGTAAGAGTATTCGTAGCGTTTACTTTTGTGCGAATGGGAAGCATATTGATATATAAACCTACCCGATCTTCCGCTCCTGCGAGTTCCGTTGGTCGACCAGAAACGGTCACCCCAAAGACTACATCTTCGCTTCCCGTATAGCGAGACAACAATAGTGACCAGACGCCTTGTACGATACTGTTTACCGTAAGGTGATTCTTCTGTGCGTAACCTTTGACCTTCTCCGTCAATTCTGAGCTAAAAACTAAATCCAATTCTTCCAATTCTCCATCGCCTCTATTTCTATCCGCCGTACTATCTACGAAAGGTAACAACGAAGGACTTTCAAATCCGGACAAGTAGTCTTTCCAAAAATCTTCTGCGGCGAACGAATCCACGGCGTCAATATAATTGATATAATCTTCGTAAAGGTCTTCCTGTTTGCGTAAATCTTTTCCAATCGGTTGATTTGATCTTGCATAAGCTTCATACGCCACTAATAACTCTTCCAGCAAAATTGGTGTTGACCAACCATCCCATAAAATATGGTGATTTGTCCAAATCATTTTATACGCATCCGAACGCATTTTCACGAGTGTTACTCTCATTAATGGAGCTACTTTGAAATCGAAAGAGGTCGCTTGGTCCGCTGCGAGTAAGCTTGCAAACTTTGCTGCTTGCTCCGTTTCTGACAACTGACTATAGTCTAATATTTCAAACGGCAATTCCACTTTTTTGTATACCGCTTGTATGGGCGTACTCAGTTCATCGTAGAAAAATGCGGTTCTTAAAATACTATGGTTATACAACATATATTCCCACGAAGCCTTTAGTGCCTCAACATTGACTGCGTGTGGCAAATCAAAATTATACTGTTCTAAATAAGCCTTAGTATCTTGATCCAACAATCCATGGAAAAGCATTCCTTCTTGCAATGGGCTCAATTTGTACAATCGACTAATTTGAGTTCCTCGAAGTCCCTTTTCCTCTTTTGTCGCTAAGAAATTATCTAACTCGTCCGTTGTAATCATCGCAGCCAAACCAAAATCAGAAGGCGTGTAAGTCGTTTCCGTTTTTGCACGACAGTGTTCAATTAAATCTGTCAATTCCTTTAAGAAACTAGTTGCTAATTTTTTGATCGTACTTGCTTCGTACTGAGTACTTGCGTAGCGCCAAGACAGGCTTAATTTCGCATCCGTAATTGCACCGATTAATTCTAGTTTATGACGAACTGGATAGTTGGCACTAATCACTTCTCCATAAGATTCTTCGGCAACGCCCAATTGAGTTTGATTCGCTAGAAGGTTATCTAACTGACCAAGGTAATTAAATACCAAATCCCAATTTCCAAGGTCGAGTTGCGTTCGTAGCTTTTCCTCGGTGTGCAAGTAGCGCAATGCGCCGTAGCCGATTCCTTTATTCGGAATAGCTCGTAATTGTTCTTTAACGGATTTAATTAGCTGCGATGTTTCTCTTTCCGAGGCAGCCAATGTGAGTACTACGGGATAAATATTTGTAAACCAACCAACCGTATTACTTAAGTCGATCGTTTGAGCAATTTCTTCCCGTCCATGACCTTCTAAAGCAATTAAGACTTTGTGCTCGCCCGTCCAATTTGCAATTGTTGTAGACAGGGCTGTTAATAAGATATCATTAATTTCCGTCTGATACGCAGCGGATACTTCTTGCAACAAAGCCGTTGTTAATTCTTCGTCTAAGTTTACGGTGTACTCTTCTACTTCCTGCGCGAGCACTTGCTCAACGCTATGATCCGTTGGTAAAGGTTTTATCTCTGCTAATTGATTTTTCCAATAGCTTTGTTCTTCGACTAAAGGTCTAGCATTGGCATATTCCGTCAAAGCTACTACCCACTGCCGATAGGAACTCGTTTTTACACCTAGCTCTATCGCTTCTCCTTTCGCCAGGACTTCGATACTATTGGTAACTTGATCCAATAAAATTCTCCAAGAAACGCCGTCAATCGCTAAGTGGTGAACGACGATAAACAAACGATTTCGTACTTCTGTTTCGGCCGTTTTCATCCAGATTACGCGAATGATTTCTCCCGTTTCAATATTTAACGATGCTTGGAATTTATTACAATGTGCTGTAATCGTGGTGGAAAGCTGCCCCGGCGCAACTTTCGTTAAATCAAGTTGTTCCAATTTGAAATTTGACTCGCCGTAAGCTTGCTGCCAAGTTGTTCCCTCTTTTTGATAGACAAAATTTAATGCATCGTGCTGCGCTACGATTGCTTGGAAAACTTTTTCTAAATCTTCTATTGGAATCGCTTTGTCAATATCTAATAAAACTGCTTGATTGAAATGTCCCATTGCGGGGTATTCATTTTCAAAGAACCATTTTTGGATCGGTGCTAATGCAACTTCTCCCGACAAAGTGCCTTGTTCAGCGAGGAAAGTATGCGCAGTAGATTCAATAATTTCAGCTAAAGCAGTAATGGTTTGATGATCAAACACATCTCTTGGTTTCAATTGATACCCAAATCGCTTCGCGCGACTCACCAACTGAATTGTGATGATAGAATCTCCCCCTAGCTCGAAAAAATTATCTTGCGTCCCTACTTTTTCTACGTTTAGTAATTCACTCCAAATCTTCGCCAAATCCTTTTCGATGGTCGTACTTGGTGCTACAAAATTATCTTTTATCATGGATGCCACATCTGGACTTGGCAAACGCTTTTTATCTACTTTTCCATTTTTATTTAGTGGCAAAGTTTCCATCGGGATTAACAAACTTGGTACCATGTAGGCTGGTAACGCTTCCGCCAAATATGCCTGGATACCCGCCTTATCAAATGCTGTTTCTCCCACGATATAAGCGACAAGTCGTTTGTGTCCATTGTTTTCAACATCTACGACTACAACTCCTTGCTTCACCAAACCACAACGATTCAGTACCGTTTCAATTTCCCCCAATTCAATTCGATACCCTCTAATTTTCACTTGATCATCCACTCGACCTAAATAAACTAAATTACCATCCGGCAACCAGCGCGCTAAATCTCCCGTCCGATAAATTCTATCACCTTCTTTCTTACTAAAAGGATGCGGGAGGAATTTCTCAGCACTCAAGCTTGGTCGATTGAGATAAGCCCGTGCGAGGACTTCCCCACCTACGCACAATTCACCACTAGCTCCTAGAGGCACTAATTGTGATGCTTGATCCAACAAATAGACCCTTGCATTCGCGATCGGTCGACCAATTAAGATTGGAGTATTAAGGGCTGTTGGTAGTTCATAAACCGTACAACCAATTGTAGCTTCCGTCGGACCGTATTCATTAAAAATACGCATCGTTGGGTTGATAGCTCGTAGTCGCGCTACCTGCGAAGCTTCCAATTGATCTCCGCCTAGAATAGCAATTTTTATTCCTGCGTTTGGTAAGGTTGCTAAAATACTAGCGTGAGCAGGTGTTAATTTTATTGCATTAACAACTTCACTTTGCAGTATTTTTTCGAGTACGCCGTCAATTTCTTTTCCGTTTTCAATACTCAATGTTCCTCCTGTCAGCAAGGTTAAGAAAATACTTGTTTGGGTCAAATCAAAAGACATTGACGTGAAGAGTGGGAAATTAAATTGTGGCAAATCTTTACCATATTTTTCAAACCCAAAATTGAGGTAATTTAGTAAACTACCATGTTCG
Organism: uncultured Saprospiraceae bacterium; assembly: GCA_937951685.1. Lineage (GTDB taxonomy): Bacteria > Bacteroidota > Bacteroidia > Chitinophagales > Saprospiraceae > CALFBG01. The sequence goes on from CALFBG010000004.1 coordinate 54,497, forward strand.
ATCATGACGCCCTTGGGCTGTCCAGTAGAACCCGAAGTATAAATCACGTAAGCTAACTGCGATAAATTTATCGTTGGTAAATCTATTAATTCCGTTGTTGCACTTGCTTCTTCTAATTGGATATCAATAGAGAAGATAGGCAACTGAAATTCGATGACATCAAACAAATGATCTGAATGAATAATTAACGTTTTGGCTTTTGTATCTTCTAGTATAAATTGTTTCCGATCGGTAGGATAGGCAACATCAATCGGCACGTAAGCCGCTCCTGCTTTTAGAATTCCTAAAATTGCTATGATAGCCCAATCCGATTTATCCATCATGATAGCAACCAAATCATCAGCCTGAAGATCATGAGTAGTTTTCAGGTATTGTGCGAGTTGAGTTGCTTTTTCGTCAACCTCGGCGTAGCTTACTGTACGACCTTCGAATTGTAAAGCAGTTGCCGTTGGTGTTTTAACTGCTTGTGCGGTAAATAATTCAACAACCGTTTTATCTTTTGGATAAGTAACAGCAGGAGCATTGAACCCTTCCAGTAATTGTGTTTCCTCTTCCGAACGTAGCATGGATAATGCACTAATCTTAGTCGTAGGATCAGCGACAATCGCTGCCAGCAAATTCGTATAATGTCCCATCATGCGTTCAATTCGCGCGGGAGCAAATAAATCCGTACAATAAGTCATTTCAAAATCAATTCCCTCTGTCTCTTCCATTACGTTGAGTAAGAGTTCGTATTGTGCCGTTTTATAGTCAAAAGCGCGGTGGCTAAATGCTAAGTCAGCAGTTTCCAAACGAGGAACTTCAGGGTTATTATGAAATGAAAATAGTACTTGAAACAAAGGAGGACGACTTCGATCTCTTGTTGCTACGATTCGGTCTACTATTTTTTCGAAAGGCACTTCTTGGTGATCATAAGCCTCCAGAAGGTTTTGCTTCAAGCTTCCTAAGAAATGGGTGAAGCTTGGTGTATCCCTCATGTCACTTCTTAAAGCCAAGGTATTGATAAAAAAGCCGATCAGTGGTTCAAGCTCTTGTTGTTTTCGGTTAGCGATTGGCGTACCGACACAAATATCATCTTGACCACTATAACGATACAATAAAACCTTAAACGCGGCGAATAAAAGCATGAAGTTAGTTACGCCTTCTTTTTTTGCTAAAACATTTAAGTCTTCTTTTAATTTTTTATCAATGCTAAATTGGTAAACGGCTCCTTTCGTGCTTTGTAATGCTGGACGCTCAAAATCGATCGGCAGATTCAGTAAAGAAATCGCTTCTAATTTTGATTCCCAATATTTCAATTTTTGTTCTAAAATAGTTCCGTCTAAATATTCGCGTTCCCAAAGCGCATAATCTGCGTATTGGATCGTTAAGTCTGCCAAGTCAGGAACACGATTATTTAGTTGTGCATCGTAAATGGTTAATAGTTCATCCACCAAAATCGACTCGGACCAACCATCAGAAGCAATATGGTGTAAGACCAATACTAATTGATGTACTTCAGGCGCAAGGGTCAAAATTGTTGCCCGCAACATATGGTCTGTCGACAAATCAAAGGCTTGGTTAATCAGCTTCTCTATTTGTTCATCCAATGCTTTTTCTGTTCCCCCAAGTACTTCTGTTGTATCCAACTTCCACTGATTTTTAGGAAGAACAGACTGATAAGTCAAGCCATCTTTCGCTTCTAAAAATACCGTTCGTAATACTTCATGGCGATTAATTACCGTTTGTAAAGCATTTTCTAAAAGCTCAAAATTCAGGGCACCTTTAATTGTTAACACTACCGGCATATGATAATGCACACTGCCTTGCAGTTGATCAATAAACCACAATCGTTCTTGAGAGAAAGACATTGGAATATTTGCGGGTCGGGTTTGAGCCACAATTTTTGGTAACAATTGCCTTGTCGGCTGACTGGCCAATAATGTTGCTAAACTTGCAACCGTTGCTCCTTCGAAGAAATCCTTAATCGTAATTTCTTTTTGCAATTTTTGCCGCAAGGTAGCCACTACTCTCGTTGCCAATAAGGAATGACCTCCCAGTTCAAAAAAGTCATCAAACACTCCAACTTCCGCTAGGGCTAAACGCTCTTTCCAAACTTCAACGATTAAGCTTTCCAATTCGTTCCGAGGAGCTACATACGCCGTCGTAATCACGCTCGTGGTCTTGGGTTCTGGTAATGCTTTTTTATCAATTTTACCGTTTGGTGTCATTGGAAGTTGAGGCAAGCGAATGATCATCCCTGGCACCATGTAGATAGGCAACTTCGTTTTCAAGTAACTGCGTAAGGTTTCCTGAATGACTTGGTCATTCGTTTCCTCACTCGTTAAATAAGCAACTAAAATTTTAATTCCAGTAGCATCTTCTTTTGCGACGACCACACATTCTTTTACTAAACTAGCCTGCTGTAATACCGTTTCAATCTCTCCCAACTCAATTCGGTGACCTCTTACTTTTACTTGGTCATCCATTCTGCCTAGGCATTCAATTTCTCCGTTGGGCAACCAACGCGCTAAGTCTCCCGTTCGATACAGACGCGCTTCCGGATCCGTTGAAAAAGGATTCGCTATGAACTTCTGTGCCGTTAATTCCGGGCGATTTAAATAAGCTTTCGCTAAACCATCTCCTGCAATGCATAACTCCCCGACAACACCTAATGGAACTAGGTTTTCCACGCTCACCTTCGTTGTTGCTGCTGCTGTTCGCAAAATATAAACCTGAGTATTCGCAATTGGCTTACCGATATTGATTCGCGTGACAGCACTTAGTTCTTTTGCGGTAGACCAAATTGTAGTTTCTGTAGGACCATACAGGTTCCAAACTCTTTTTTGACCAAAACGAGTCAATGTATTTTTAAGTTTTTCCTTAATTGCTTCTCCACCAGAAAGAATAACAACTTCTTCTTCGTTGACCCATCCGCTATCTACTAATAATTGCCAAGTCGACGGTGTCGCTTGCATAAAACTAGGTCGATGCTTCGCAATCAATTCTTGGAGTAAGAAACCATCCATCGCAGCAGCTCGACTTGCTAAAATAAGTTCTGCGCCGGTAAGCAATGGCATATATAATTCTAAATAAGCAATATCAAAACTGTAAGTCGTCACTGCGAGTAAGCGCTCTAATGCATCCCCAGTAGCGACACTTAATTGATTGATCATAGAAGATAAGAAATTGACCAATGCTTGATTGCCAATCATTACCCCTTTAGGATTTCCGGTAGAACCAGAGGTATAAATCGTGTAAACGATCCGATCTACTGATCTTGGGACAGCTGGCTTTTCTATAGAGGCAGTTGCAATCGCAGCGGCTTGTTCCTCTAGTAAAATTGCGGTTATGGCTTCCCGATCTCCGAGTAAATACGCCCGTTCTTTCGTCGTTATTAACCACTCCGTCGCCGTATCGTCTAAAATATAATGAATGCGATCCTCGGGATATGCAGGATCAATCGGTACATAACTAGCGCCCGCCTTTTGAATAGCTAAAATCGTAATTACCATTTCTAGCGAACGATCTAAACAAACCGTTACTAAAGCATCTGGCTGAACGCCTTGCGTAATTAAGTAATTCGCCAATTGGTTAATTCTTTCCTCTAAGTCTTGGTAATTAAGGTTGATGCCCTCGAAAGATAGCGCAAGCTTAGTTGGCGTTTTTGCCACTTGTGCTTCAAACAAATCTACCAAAGTCTGATCCTGTGGATAAGTCGCCGCTGTATCATTGAAATTGACCAGTAATTGTTGTTGTTCCTCGGCGGGCAACATTTCGATTTGATCTAATTTTTGTGTTGGATGCTCCAGCACAGCAGATAGTAACAAACGATAATGTGCTGCCATTCTACGAATTGATGCTGCGGCAAATAAATCGGTGCAGTATTCTATTTCTACATTTATTCCTTCCGATGTTTCGGTAAGATTAAACGTTAGATCAAAGTTGGCGACATCGTGGTCAAATGCTTCCGCTTTCAACTGTAAGTCTCCTAATTCAAGCGTTGGAATTTCAGGATTATTTTGTAAGGTAAAAAGTACTTGAAACAAAGGCGTACGACTTCGATCTCTCTTTTTTACTAGTTGATCAACGATTTTCTCAAAAGGAACTTCTTGGTTTGCGTATGCATCTAGCGTTGTTTCTTTTACGTCTGATAACAATTTAATAAAACTAGCCTGAGGATCAAGTTCCGTACGTAATGCTAAAGTGTTTAAGAAAAACCCGATAAGTGGTTCAATCGCAGCTTGTGTACGATTCGTAATGGGCGTTCCCACACAAATGTCATCTTGCCCCGTGTACCGATAAAGCATCAATTTGAATCCTGCCAGCAAGGCCATAAATAAGCTTACGCCGTTGGCTTGTGCCAACGCTTTCATTTCTTTTAACAAGTCTCCATCCAACTGAAAATGCTCCGTTGCACCATTGAGTTGCTGCACCGAAGGTCGGTTAAAGTCCGTCGGTAAATTTAATGGACTTACTTGATGTAATTTATTCGTCCAGTAGCGTAATTTATGCGCTAAGACATCTCCTGCTAGGTTTGTTTGTTGCCAAATCGCATAGTCTGCATACTGCACTGGCAGCTTCGTTAGTTTAGCTTGGCGGGCTTCGATCGACGCTTGATAAAGTTCGATCAATTCATTTACAAAAATAGAAAAAGACCAACCGTCTGCGACAATGTGGTGAACGACTAAAACTAAGGTTTCCGTAAACGCTGAAGTTTTAATTAACTGTGCGCGTAGTAAGTGATCTTTCGATAAATCGAAAGGTGTTTCAATGACTGTTTTCGTTAAAACGCCAAGATCTTTTCCAACACCATCTATCGTCTCTAACGTCCAGCGGTTTTGCTCTAATACTTTTTGGAAAGGCTGACCATCTATTTCATAAAAAACGGTTCGTAAAACTTCGTGTCGATTAATAATTGTTTGAAAAGCGTTACGCAAAATCGCTTGCTCAACTTTACCTTCAAAAGTTAAGACCATTGGCAAATGATAATGTAGACTTCCTTCTAATTGATCAATAAACCAAAGTCGTTCCTGTGCAAAAGATAAAGGAATCGCCTTGGGTCTTTCTGCTACGACTAAAGCGGGGAGTAAGATACTTGGTGCTAAACCGGTGATACAGTTTGCTAACGTCGCAATCGTTGGAAAGGCGAATAAGTGCTTAATTTCAATGCGCAAACTTAAGGCTTGTTCAATCGCTGAAATCACCCGAGTTGCTAATAAAGAATGTCCTCCTAACTCAAAGAAGTTATCGTAAACACCGATCTGCTCTACTTGTAACAAATCGGACCAAATGGCAGCCAATTGTGTTTCCAAAGGATTGCGTGGTGCGACATAAACCTCCGTAGGAAGCATGGATGGATCGGGATGTGGTAATGCTTTTTTATCTATCTTACCGTTAGGTGTCAATGGCATTTCCGCTACTTCCATCATCAGATTAGGCACCATGTATTCGGGCAATCGCTCTTTTAAATAATCGCGAATTTCCGTTTGGGTTACCCTTTCTTGATCAGGATGTTTCGTAAAGTAAGCAACCAACATTTTTTCTCCTCCAGCAGTTTCCTTCGCGAGAACGACTACTTCTTTAAGCATGCGAGCTTGTTGTAAAATCACCTCAATTTCGCCCAATTCAATTCGGTAACCTCGAATCTTAACTTGTGTATCCATTCTTCCCAAGAAATCCAAGTTTCCATCGGGTAACCAACGCGCTAGATCTCCTGTGCGGTAAAACTTAGTAGTTGGTTTCAAATCAAATGGGTTCGGCAGGAATTTCTCTTCACTTAATTCTGGTCGATACAAATATCCCTTCGCCACACCAGCTCCGCTAAGACATAACTCTCCTTTAGCGCCCATTGGTAGCAAGTTCAGGTGTTGATCTACGATATAAGCTTGTGTGTTAACAATGGGTTTACCGATCCATACGGGTTCGTTTGCTTTCAGTTGATACATCGTACTGTAAGTAGTATCCTCCGATGGACCATATAAATTTCGCACAATGATGCGAGTTAAATCTAGTTGTTCTTGTACATATACTGGAATAGGTTCTCCCGCTAAATTGATCAAATTAACCTTTGATAAATCTGCGTTCGCTTCCAACAAGTTTTTCATTACACTTGGGACAGTATTGAGCAGTATATCTTTTTCGGTAGTAAGATAATCTGTAATCTGCAAGCCAGATGCTAATAATCTAATTTTCTTTCCGGTACTTAAGGTATAAAATATTTCAAAAATAGAAAGATCAAAGCAGATAGAAGTTCCTGCAAAAACAACCTCGAAGTCGTCTTTACCGAACTCAAGATTTGACCAGTGTAAAAAGGCTGAGAGATTACCGTGAGTAATCATCACTCCTTTGGGTTGTCCCGTTGAGCCCGAAGTATAAATAATATATGCCAAGTTATCTAAGCCCAACGCTATGCCAAGTGTCGCTTTTGATGCTTTTGCCACTTCCGTTGCCACTTCTTCCATCACGACACATGCTAATTGTGTTTGCGCTCCCAGCAAATCAACACTAGCTCGATTGCAAATCACTACTTTCACTTTGGCGTCCGCCAAAATATAATCGATTCTTTCTTGTGGATAGTTAGGATCAATCGGTACATAAGCGTTACCAGACTTCAGTATCGCCAGCAAAGCAACGACCATTTCTACCGAACGATCCATACAGATTGCGATGAGTGTACCTTCTTGTTGCTTCTTGATACGCAGATAATGAGCTAACTGATTTGCTCGCTCGTTTAATTCCTCGTAAGACAAGGACGCTTGTCCAAAAGTAACCGCAACATTTGTCGGTACGGAAACTACTTGCGCTTCGAATAAATCTACTGCGGTCTTCACGGGTGGCAAGTCTACTTGCGTTTCATTAAAAGTATATAGTAGGGTTTCTTTCTCCGTTGCACCGAGCATTTCCAACTGTCCAATTCTAGTGCTTGGTTGTGTCGCTACGGCTTTTAGTAAGTTTTGGAAATGATCCTTCATGCGAGCAATAGTCGCTGGCAAGAAAAGATCTGTACAATATTCAATATCAATCGCGAACAAGTCCGGCGTTTCTCTAACGTAAAGTACGAGGTCAAATTTAGAAACATCATAGCCTACCGTTTCCGTCGTCAAATTAAGACTGCCTAACTGTAGGCTCGGCACATCTGGCGTATTTTCGACGACAAACAAAACTTGGAATAAAGGCGTACGACTTAAATCTCTCGTGTTCGTAACCCGATCAACAATTTTTTCAAACGGTGCATCTTGGTAACGGTACGCATCTAGCGTCGTTGCTTTCACCGCCATCAATAAATCTTTGAAGCGAGGATTTTTACTTAAATCACTGCGCAGTGCCAAAGTATTTACAAGAAATCCAATGAGTGGCTCCATTTCTTCTTGCATCCGATTCGCGATCGGGGTACCGACACAGATATCATCTTGTCCGGTATAGCGATAAAGTAATACTTTAAAAATCGAGAGCAATAACATAAACCGAGTTGTATCGGTTTGTTTCGATACCAGATCTAGCTGTTTTCTAATCACAGGATCAATTTCAAAACTCAGCGTGTCCCCACGTGTACTTTGAATGGCTGGTCGATCAAAATCCAAGGGTAAATCAAGCGGTTCGATTCCTGTTAATTTCGCTTGCCAGTAATCTAACATTTCTGTCAACAAATCCCCTTCCAGATATTTCCGCTGCCAGATGGCGTAATCTGCGTATTGGATGGGCAATGCGGGTAATACGGGCGCTCTTTTTTCTTTCGCCGCAGCGTATAGTTCAATTAACTCATTAATTAGTAGAGACTCGGACCATCCGTCCGCAGCGATGTGGTGCAAGACTGCGATCAGTACGTGTTCCGTCGGCGAACATTTTACGAGTTGCGCACGCAACATATGGTCCGTTGAGAAATCAAATACTCGATTGATCTCTTCTTTAATGTAATCCTCAAGTGTCGTCTCTTCGAGTTGACCGACATATCCTAGTTCCCACTGATTGGGAGCTAAAATTACTTGGGAAGCTATTCCCGCTTCTTCTTTGAAAGTTGTCCGTAATACTTCGTGTCGATTGACGATTTCTTTAAAAGAATCTTCTAGTGCTAGTAGATCAATTTGCCCTTCCAACCTCAACACTACCGGCATATGGTAATTAGAACTTCCGCCCAATTTGTGAATAAACCACAAGCGTTCTTGTGCAAAAGAAAGTGGAATTTTTTCGCCCCGTTCTTGCACCGTAATTCTTGGAACGACCAGTCCTTTAACACCACTTTCTACGTGTTGTGCTAAGCTTTCAATCGTTTTGTGGATGAATAAATCTCGAATGTCTACTTCCGTTTCTAAAACTTTATTAATAGCCGACTTCACGCGCATTGCGAGTAGCGAATGTCCACCAATTTCAAAAAAATCTTGGTCTGCCCCAATTTCTTTTTGATCTAATACTTTTGACCAAATTTCATGAATTGCTTCTTCCGTTGGGGAATTACAAGGTTTTAAATTTCCTTCTCCTTGTGAAGGTGTCGCTTTTGCACGCTCCACTTCGTATAAATTCAGTAGATTTTTTTCGTCTACTTTATCACTAAGATTTAATGGTATTTTTTCTAAAATAAAATACTCACTCGGTTGCATATAAGCTGGGAGCCCTTCTTGGCAAGTAGCCTGAATTTGTTGTTGAATTTCTTCTAAACCAATTAGCTCTGGCGTAAGGATTTCAACGAGCGGCTCCTCCCGATCTACTCTCATTGCGTAGATATTGTATAAATCCGTTCCTACCAGTAAACTCTCCTGTTCAACGTGAAACTCAAAGCCTTTTCCAACTAATAATTTTTTCACTTCCGTTAAGCTTTTTCCATCGTCATGTACTTCGATCACGATTTGCTTAATCTTATCCCAGTCTTGTGGATCAATTCCTGCTAAAACGTCAAGTTCACTACGCTCTACATCTATTTTCAGCAAGTCTATTTTTTGAATATTATTTTCTCGAATGACTTCCGAAAGACTAAGTAATTGACATTCATATTCTTCGTGGCTCATCGTTTTTTCCACAAGAATATCAATATCTAAATGCTCACTCGCATCTTGGTTTTGCGCTTCGGTTAATTGTCGCTCCAATACGTTTCTCACATAATCCTTATCTGCTTCTAAGTCGCCATAACGACCAGAAAGCATGGTATTTTCAGGATAGTGCATAAAGCTTACCTTTTGCCGTTTATCGGATAGTCCTGCTCGATAGGTTTTAATTTTAGAACTCGTTTCATACAATCGTGCATTCGCATCAAGAATTTCGTACGTGGGTGGTAATGGTTCAAAAGCATAGACTTCCGAGCCTGGAAAATGTAAACTGACAAAAGAGCTAAACATTCCAATATTGGCTCCTACGTCAAAAACGACATCGCCCCGCTCTAGCGTAATTCCATGTTGCAAGTACGCTTTTTGCTTAAAAATTTCATCGTAGGCAAAAAGTGTTTCTGACTTATTGAGTGAAAAGAATTTTAATCCTTTTTCCAGTGCGACAACTTGGTTGGTCAAGTTTGGATGAGTGCGCGTATAATGCTGAATATTTTTTTCAATTTCTTGTAATAGGGACTTACCAATGATCCGGTAAGCATTTTGCTTATCTTCATTTTCTAGCACTAAAAAAGCAATAAGTGCTTCCTCTTTTCTTTCTTGGTCTTTTTTGCGATTAATTAAAATGTGAGCATCTTTTACATCTTTGGATTTTAGTCGAATGAAACTTTCGATCTCGCCCAACTCTACCCGGTGCCCTCTAATTTTAACTTGACGATCAATTCGACCTAAAAATTCCAAATTACCATCAGGCAACCATCGGGCAGCGTCTCCCGTTCGATACATTGTATCTCCCAAGGTTCCTTGGAATGGATTAGGTAAAAAGCTTTCAGCTGTTTTTTCTGGCATTCCCCAATAACCAGCACCAACACCGACTCCTGTTACACAAAGTTCTCCTGGTACTCCGATTGGGGAAAGTTGTAAATGCTCATCTAACACAAAAACATTCATATTGATAATCGGTCTACCAATCGGTACTCTTTGTTGTTGCGAGCTAAGCTTGCCGATAACTTCATACTGTGTAATATCATCCGATGCTTCACAAGGGCCATAACCATTTAAAACCCGAACGTGTGGAAATAATTCCTTCCAAGTATTGACCAATTTAACCGGAACTTCTTCCCCGACCATCATAATCCAAGCTAACTCTTTGAGCGCTGGTGGTGTCGCCATTGTTTGGACGTGCTCCACCATTCCCCATATGTAAGAAGGAACAAATTCGATGAGGCTAACTTTTTCTTGTTCTAAAGTTGTGATTAGATTATCGTAATCTAATAATTCAAATTTATCAATAATGATAACGGCGCCACCTTTCAAAATCGGTGCAAGCATTTGCCATAAGGAAATATCAGACCCGATACTAGCACTTTGCAAAAAGTTGAATCCATCCGCTAATTCTAGCATTGCGTATTCCGCCAATAAATGATTCAAGGCACCATCATGTCGCGTGATTGCTCCTTTCGGCTGTCCCGTCGAACCAGAAGTGTATAACATGTACGCCCAGCTCCGCATTTCATTTAGATTGGGTAAGTTCTGTGTTGGAGCAGCAGTAACTTGGGTGTGATCTCGAAGCTGCATATTTCTTGCATGATATGCGACTTTCAAGCTTTCATCGGCTTTGTCGATTAATAAAAATCGTTCCGTTTTAAGCTGAGACAATCCGCGTAGTAGTGTTTGGTTAGTGATAACGGCTTGTAATTCACTACTAGTGACCATTGTTTCAATTCGGTCTGTCGGGTTCTGTGTATCTAATGGAACGTATACTGCTCCCGCTTTGATAATCCCGAGTAAACACGCGACTAATTTAGGCGAACGATCGAGGTAAACGCCAACAAATTCACCCGGTCGAATTCCTAATTTGAGGAGGTTGCTTCCGATTTGATTGGCATATTCGTTGAGTGCTTGATAAGACCATTTTTCTGCTCCTTGTACAACGGCAGTACTATTTGGATATTGAGCTGCTACGGCTTCGAATCTAAGATTGATTGGCGTATCGTTCTGTAAATCTTTTTCTCCTTCGTTGAACCAGGCACCATCGGCAGTTGGTTTTACACCGAGAATTAAATCCTTTTCATTGGCAGACAACATGGATATGTCTTCCATTTTCATAGAAGCCATTTGAGAAGTAGGTTGATCAATTATCTGTTCCAATACCGTCGCGAAATGGAGCTTAAGCATCGTTGCAATACTTGCCGGTAACAAGCCACTATTATAAGCAAAATTAATGTGTAACTCTTCCGCAATATCAATACTGATGGCTAACAGATAATTACTTTGATCTTCGATACGAATATCTCCAATCTTCAAGTCATGTGCTCCGGAGAGTACTTCTCCCATCGGGTAGTTTTCAAAAACTAAAATACTATCAAATAAGTCTCCTTGTAGGTCATTCCAATTTTGAATATCTGTCAGCCCACTATATTGATAATTCATCGCCGATACGTAGCTGCTTTGTACGTTTTTCAAGAAGGAAAGTACCGTTTGCCCTTCTTGGTACGTCGAACGCAACGGTAAAGTATTGATAAACATTCCTACTTTTTGATCTGCACCAGCGAGTTCTGTTGGTCGACCAGAAAGCGTAATCCCGAAAACGATATCCTTTGATCCAGTATATTGTGAAAGCAAAAATGCCCAAACCCCTTCTAATAAAGTATTTGCCGTAAGGTGATGCTTTTGTACAAACTGTTTGAGTTGAGTTGTTTGTTTTTGATCATAGACTAATGGAATATTTTTTACAACTCCTCCCCCTTTATTTCGATCTAAGGTATTTGCTATAAAGGGAAATAAGCTTGGACTTTCAAAGCCTGCCATGTAATTTTTCCAAAACCGTTTTTCTTCGTAATCATCTTTAGCATCAATAAATCGAATATAATCTTCGTAGCGTTCTTCCTCTCCTAAATCAGGTTGTATTCCTTTTCGCAACGCGCTGTACGAAGTCAATAATTCTTCCAAAATAATTGGCATTGACCAACCATCCAGCATAATGTGGTGGCAAGTCCAAACCATTTTATAAGCTTGAGGACCCGTTTTAAATAAATTGATCCGTAAAAAAGGTGCTTGATTAAAATCAAATCCTTGTATCCGATCTGCTTCGATAAAAGCATCTAATTTTCCTGCTTGCTCCTCCGCTGATAAGTTGCTCCAATCTGATACTCCGAACGGTAAGTCTACCCTTTTCATCGTACATTGTACGGGTATACTCAACTCATCGTGGAAAATTGCCATTCTCAGCACACTGTGTTTTTTAAGAATAGCTTCCCAAGAATTTTTAAAAACATCAAGTACTAAGCCTTCCGGAAAATCAAAAACGTATTGTTCAATATAAGCGCCAGAAGTACTATCAAATAAGTGATGAAAAAGCATTCCTTCTTGCACTGGACTCAAACGAGAAACAGCATCAATTAAATCGCGACGTGGTTTTCCCTCTACTTTAGTTTCCAGAAATTGATCTAATTCCTGATAGCTCACCATTGGCGCTAAGCCATAGTCGGAAGCGGTAAAACTTATTTCTTTTTTCGCTTGGCAATGCTCAATTAAAGTTTTTAAATTATTTAAATAACTACTCGCTAATTGCTCTATGGTAGCCGTGTGGTATTCTTCGCTGGAATAATTCCAGTGGATATTTAACTGCCCTTGGGTTAGCACACCTTCGACTTCTAACTTTGCTAAAATAGGACAATCTTCCGCGAGATTACTTCCCAACGATTCCTTTGCGGCGCTGAACCATTTGCTACTATTTAGGGCACTGTCTACTTGTCCTAGATAGTTAAAAACGATATCCCATTTCGCTGCGGCTAAACGATTCCGAACAGCAGCATTAGCGTTCAAATAACGAAGCGCACCATAACCGATTCCATGATTAGGGATGGTGCTGAGTTGTTCTTTCACCGACTTGATTAAGTCGCCAGTCGAGCGAGCAGGCGCTAGCTGTAAGGCTACTGGGTATAGATTGGTAAACCATCCCACGGTACTACTTACGTCAAGATCTGCACGAGCATGATCTCGTCCATGACCTTCTAGCGCAATGACTACGTCTGTTGTCCCAGACCATTCGCTAATCGTTTGGGACAAGGCCGCTAATAAAATATCATCGATACTTGTTTGATACGATTGGTGCACCTCTTTCAGTAAGGCTTGTGTCAAACTTTCATCTAACTTTACGATGTGTTGTTGCAAGCTTTTTACCAATGGGCGCTTCGTTCCTTTGTGCAACAAATCTGTTGGCAATGCTTGATATTTTTGAATAACATTTTCCCAATATGGCAACTGATCTACCGCAGGACCTTCTGCGATTTCTGTCAAGTAATTTCCCCAAGTGCGGTAAGCATTCGTTTTGTTTCCTAGTTGGATTACTGCTCCGTTGGCAAAAGCATCTAGAATTTCTTCTAATTGATCTAATAAAATTCGCCAAGAAACACCATCAATAGCAAGGTGATGCGCAGCTAAAAGCAAGCGATCATTTGCTTCGCTCGTAGGCGTTTTGATACGTACTGCTTTAAATAAAATTCCTTGTTCAATATTTAGACTAGCTTGGTATTTTTCACACGTTTGGGTGAGTGCTTTCGACCAATTTTTATCTGACAACTCCGTATGATCTACAACGATCAACTGTTCTGCGTGTGTACCATAGGTTTGTACCCAAGCTGTTCCTGCTTTGCTAAAGACAAATCGGAGCGCATCGTGCTGTGCGATTAACATTTCAATAGCTTCCCTTAATGCAGTTTCTTTAATCTCTTTGTCCAACTCCAATAATACAGATTGATTATAATGAGAAGAACCATGATATTCCGTTTCAAAATAGTACTGCTGAATCGGTAGCAAGCTTGCGGTTCCCGTCAGGGCACCTTGCTCTGCTACTATTAAATTCGCTTGATCTTTAATTTTTTCGGCTAAAGTGGCAATCGTAGGATATTCAAAAACATCCCGCGCTTGCAATTGCAGTCCCATTCTTTTAGCTCTACTAACCACTTGAATCGTTACGATAGAATCGCCACCTAACTCAAAGAAGTTATCATAAATACCAATGGTTTTTACATTTAATAAAGCGGTCCAAATTGTTGTTAATTGTTCTTCCACTTCATTTCTTGCCGCAACTATTTCTTTTTGTATGCCTTGAGCAGCGTTTTGTGCTTCTTGCTGATTAAAATATGTGATCAGTTTTTTACCATCAATTTTATCACTTAAATTAAGTGGCATCGCTTCTACAAAACAGTAATGAGTAGGTTGCATATACATCGGCAAACTACTTTGGCAAAGTTCTCGTAAGTTGCGTTCGATCGTCGTTTGAGCGGTGTCGTCTTGCGCAACAACAAAGGCAATAACTAAGCTTCGGTTATCGGTGTTTTTGTGTACGCGTACGTGAACTTCTTTCACTGCCTCGGCGAGTCGGATCGTTGTTTCGATCTCTCCCAGCTCAACTCGGTGTCCTCTAATTTTAACTTGATCGTCAATTCTTCCTAAGAACTCTAAGTTTCCGTCGGGCAACCAGCGTCCTAGATCCCCCGTTTTGTACATGGTTTCACCAAGGGTTCCTTCGAATGGATTTGCCACAAAACTAGCTGCTGTTTTCTCCGGCATTTTCCAGTAGCCAACTCCAACTCCAACCCCTGCAACGCAAAGTTCTCCTGGCACACCAATCGGACACAATTCTCCTTCGTCATTGAGAATAAAAATATTCATATTCGCGATTGGTCTTCCAATCGGTACCCGCAAAGCAGTTTCTTCTAACAACCTTGTTACTTCGTACTGTGCGATATCATCGGAGGCTTCACAAGGTCCAAAACCATTTAATACACGAGTATGTGGAAAAGTTCTTTTCCAATTATTGACCAAGGCGACTGGAACTTCTTCACCAACCATCATGATCCATTGTAAGTTTTGGAGCGTTGGCTTGGTAGTCATTGCTTGACAATGATCCATGATTCCCCAAATGTAAGAAGGAACAAATTCTACAATAGTAACCGCTTCTCGTGCTAAAGTATTTAATAACGTATCGTAATCTAGCAGGTCTTCTTTATCAATGATGACTACCCTTCCTCCTTTCAAAACGGGTGCTAACATTTGCCAAAGCGAAATATCCGAACCGATTCCAGCGCTTTGTAAAAATCGGAAATCATCTGCCAATGCTAATGCCTCGTATTCTGCCAAAATATGATTCATCGCACCATCGTGACGCGTGATAGCTCCTTTTGGTTCGCCAGTAGAACCAGAAGTGTACAACATATAAGCCCAACTCCGTAAATCATTTTGGTTGGGTAAGTTATCGGTAGGAGCTTGCTGAATCACATCTTGATCTAAAACTTGAATGGCTTGTTTCGCAAGTTTCGTAGTGAGGGTCGATGTTGCTTCGTCAACTAATACGATTCCTTTTATCTTAGTTGCGCTAAGGTTTACTGCTAAATCGGCACTCGTCATTACGAAATCCATTTCGCTCGTAGCGATCATCTTTTCAATCCGCTCTACGGGATTCTGTGTATCCAGCGGTACATACACTGCACCTGCTTTCAAAATAGCTAATAAACAAGCTACGATATCTGGCGTACGCTCTAAATAAACACCTACAAAGGCTCTTGGTTCCAGTGACAACTCCAAAAGACAACTTGCCATTTGGTTCGCTCTTGCATTCAGTGCAGCATAAGTAAGCTTCGTTCCGTTATGACTAATGGCACACTCGTTTGGATATTGCGCGACGGTATTTTCAAATCGAACATTAATTGGAAGATCATTACCTAAGTCTTTTGCTCCTTGGTTAAACCATTCTCCCGCAGCAGTTGCTTTTTCTCCTAAGATCAAAGCCCGTTCCTCTGCTGAAAGTGGATTAATTGTTCCTAATTGAGTTGGCAAACTAAGAATGGGGGAACAATTAAGCATTTGTTCTAAAACCGTTTCAAAGTGATTTTTAATTAAGTCGATGTAAGCCGCCGACAATAAATCTTCTTTATAGCTAAAATTAATTTTGAGGGTTTCTCCTAAGCGGACATTGATGGTCAACAAGTAATTTGTTTCTTCAACAACTTCTACGTCTTTTATTTTCAACGACCAATCCTGGGAGAGGACTTCTCCAATTGGATAATGCTCAAATACTAGGATACTATCAAAAAAGTCACCTGAAATATTTGCCCAATTTTGTACGGTCTTCAGTCCGGTGTATTCAAAACTTCGGGCTTCAGTATGATTTTGCTGAATATTCGTCAACCATGTTTGTACGGCTTCTTCTGGTGCTATTTTAGTGCGCAACGCCAAGGTATTGATGTACATACCTACTTTCTCATCTGCTGCAGTTAGTGCTGATGGTCTTCCAGAAACGATGACCCCGTATACCACATCTTTATTTCCGGTATAGTGCGATAGCAATAAAGCCCAAACCCCTTCAATTAAGGTATTGGTAGTAATGTGGTTATTCTGAACAAACTGCTTAATTCTTGCGGCTCTTGTAGGTTCAAAAACTAATGTTGAAACTTTCACCTTTGCCTCTCCCCGATTGCGTTCCTTCGTCGTGCCTACAAAAGGTAAAAGACTTGGTGTATCAAATCCTGCCAAGTAGTTTTTCCAGAATGCCTCTTCGGCAAATTGGTCTCGCTGGCTAAGGTATTGAATATAATCTTCGTAACGCTCTTCCGCTTGCAGGGTCAACGATTGTCCATTGACTAAGGCTTCATAGTTGCGTAGTAATTTTTCTACAATAATCGGTACCGACCAGCCATCTACAAAAATATGATGGTACGTCCAAATCATCTTATAAGACTTATCAGATAACTTAAGCAATGCGACGCGCATCACTGGAGCTTTAGAAAAATCGAGCCCTTGTGCCTGAGACGCCTTGATAAAAGTTTTTACTTTTGCTTCTTTTGCGTTAAGCGTCAAGCCACTATAATCTACATACTCAAATGGGACACTTACTTCTTTATACACACACTGCACTGCAAGATTTAATGCTTCATAAAGAATATTACTCCTCAAAATACTATGTTCTTTAATCAGCTGATTCCAAGCAGCCTCTAATGCCGTTTGGTCAACAGCACTATCAAAATCAAAAATGAGTTGTTCTTTGTATGCACTTGACGAACGATCATAAATGTAATGAAAAAGCATTCCCTCCTGAATCGGACTCAACCGATACAAGCTACTAATTGCTTCCTTGCGTAATACCCCAGTATTTGGATCTAGTGTATTTAAAAATGTATCAAGTTCCTGATAGCTTATTTCTGGTGCTAATCCGTAGTCGAAAGCCGTACATTCCGTTTCTTCTTTTGCTTGGCAGTGATTGATTAACTTGCCTAGTACTTCCTTATATTTTTCTGCGAGTGCAGCAATTGTTTCAGGTTTATATTGTTCTTTGGAGTATGTCCATACAATATTTAAAACACCTTGTGTGAGTGAAGCATTAATTTCTAATTTTGGGATAAACTTTCCGTGTGTTCCAACGAAAGGACCGACGTCTTCTTTTGCTTGTTGAAACCAAGTTTTATTTTCAAACGTACTTGCAAATTGTCCGAGATAGTTAAAAACAATATCCCATTTTCCTGCCGACAAACTATCACGTACTTCCCTCGCAGGATGTAAGTAACGAAGTAAACCGTAACCAAGTCCTTTTCCCGGGATTGCGCGTAATTGTTCCTTCGTGGATTTAATGAGATCGCTTTCTTCTTGCTGGGAGGTAACACTTAAAGCGACGGGGTACAAACTCGTAAACCAACCGACGGAATTACTCAAATCCAATGCTGGAGAAAGCTCTTCCCGACCGTGTCCTTCTAGTCCTAAAACAATTTGATCTAAACCCGTCCAAGTATGAATGGTTTGTGCGAGTGCGCTTAATAAAATATCCTCAATTTCTGTTTGATAAGCTTGATTAACTTCTTTGAGTAAAGCCGTACTAAGTGAAGCGGATAAACTACTTTCATAGTTTGCTACCGTAGCGTAAGTAGTAACTACTGATTCCTCAAGTTCATTATCTAGTGGCAAAGGCTTGTATTGTTGAATGACGTTTTCCCAATAGGCTTGTTGAGAACTTACGGTTGTCTTACTCGCATAATCGGTCAAAAACTTATGCCATTCTCGGTAAGAACTCGTTTTGCTAATGGAAGGAATTGGTGCGCCTTTTGAAAGAGCGGTTAGACCTTCTTCTAGTTCGTCTAATAATATCCGCCAAGAAACCCCATCGACTGCGAGGTGATCTATTGCTAGTAAAAGGCGGTTTTCTTTTTCTTCAGTAGGGGTTTGAAATAAGACTGTTGTGATTAATTCGCCAGTATTTTTATTTGGCTTCGCTTGGTAACGTTGGCTTCCTTCTGTGATTTCTTTGGTAAGTTGTGTACCCTTATATTCAGTTAAGTCTTCAACGATAAGTGCCCCTTTTCCGGTTCCGTAAGTTTGTGTCCAAACTTCATTTTCTTTCTGATAACAAAAACGCAATGCATCGTGCTGTGCGATAATATTTTGTACTACCTGATTGATAACTTTTGGGGATAAACTTTTGTCAATGGCTAAAAGGATCGTTTGATTGGCGTAAGCATCCGCTACATACTCTTGCTCAAAATAATATTGCTGAATAGGTAATAAGCCTGCCGTACCCGTCAATTGACCTTGCTCTCCGACGATTACCGTAGCGCCTGCTTTAAGTTGTTTGGCTAAAGCCGCAATTGTTTGATCTCGAAAGATATCGCTTGGTTTCAATTGGTATCCCAATCTTTTCGCTCTACTGACCACTTGAATAATGACAATAGAATCGCCACCCAATTCGAAGAAATTATCATAGATACCAAGTTCTGCCACGTTCAATAAAGCCGTCCAAATTTCGGTTAAATCTTTTTCTATTTTATTCCGCGGAGCAACATATCCTACGTTGGTATTTAAATTGAGTGTTGCGCTTCCTTTTTCAAAAAACTGTTGGAGCAATTTTTTACTATCTATCTTATCACTTAGATTCAGCGGCATTGTTTCAATGAACGAGAAGTGCGTCGGTCGCATATAAACGGGAAGCTCTCCTTTACAGATTTCCCATAGATCCCGTTCAATCGACTCCGTATTGCTAGTGGCGTCCGTAGAGATTACAAAAGCAATAAGTAGTTCTTGATTATGATCCGCTTGATGTGTTACAAGGTGTACTGCTTTGACACTCGGTGCTTGTCTTAAGAGTGCTTCGATTTCTCCAAGTTCAACGCGGTGTCCTTTAATTTTGACTTGGCTATCTTTTCTTCCAAAAAATTCAAGATTCCCGTCCGGTAGCCAACGCGCTAAATCTCCCGTCTTATACATCATCGTTCCTGCTTCCTCAGCAAAAGGATGTTTCACAAAACTTTCCGCTGTTTTTTCGGGCATTCCTTTATATCCTGCTCCAACTCCAACTCCTGCCACACAGAGCTCTCCTACTACCCCAATGGGACAAAGTTCTTCTGCCGCATTTAGTACAAAAATTTTCATATTTGCAATCGGTCGACCAATGGGTACTCGGAGCACGCTTGGTGGCAAAACTGTTTTTACTTCATACTGTACAATATCATCAGAAGCTTCGCAAGGTCCGTAAGCGTTTAAGATTCGAATGGCAGGATAGTTGGTTTTCCAGTCATTCACTAATGTAACGGGTGCTTCCTCTCCACTCAACATCATCCATTGTAGATTTTCTAACAATGGGGCTTTCCGTAGTGCTTTAATATGATCCATCATTCCCCCAATGAAAGAAGGCACAAACTCTACAAGGTTAATTTTTTCTACCTCTATCAGGTTGAGTAATAAGTCATAATCCAATAAATCATTTTTATCAATCATGACGACGCAACCTCCTTTTAAGAGTGGTCCTAAGATTTGCCAAACAGAGATATCTGATCCAATTCCTGCACTTTGCAAAAACTTAAAACCATCTGCTAATTCCAAGGCTTTGTACTCTGCCAGTATGTGGTTCATTGCACCGTTGTGTCGCGTAATCGCTCCTTTAGGTTCTCCCGTAGACCCAGAAGTATAGAGCATGTATGCCCAACTATCCATTTTATTTTGATTCTCTGGATTTGTCGTGGGAAGTTGACGGAGATCTGCCAAACTTTGGATTGAAATTCGATTCTTAATCGTTGCTGAAACTTGCTCTTCCATCAAGATTGCTCCGTGGAGATTGGTAAGTTCTAATACTTCCAAAAGTGCTTCGGTAGTTAGTATTACCTTGGCTTCGCTACGCTTAAGCATTTTCTCGATTCGCTCTTTAGGGTTTTGCGTATCCAATGGTACGTATACTCCTCCGCTTTTGATGATCCCTAATAAGCCAGCGACTAACTGTGGGCTACGATCGAGATAGATTCCTACAAAGTCGCCGGGCTGAACGCCGAGTAATTTTAGACTATGAGCGATCTGGTTTGAGCAATCGTTGAGTTGTTGATGGCTCCATCGTTCCTGCCCGTGGATGACCGCTAGTTCATTTTGATATTGAGTGGCAATCGCCTCGTAGCGCAGGTTGATCGGAAGTGTATTTTTTAGCGCTTGTGGTCCAGGGTTAAACCATACTCCATTTTGATCGGCTTGTTGTCCGAGTAAGATTTTTCTTTCCGTTGGTAATAAAATATCGAGTTGATCTGCTCGCTTTTCTAATCCTTTTTCTAATTGCTCTAAGAGGTAAACAATTCTTTTCGACAACAAATCTGCTTCTTCGCTAGAGAAATAAGCATATTGATAACTCATCTTTAGCGCTAAAGGCTGTTCGGGACCATAGTCACACCAGCGTAATTCTAGTGGACTTGTTTTCTCTTCACTCGAAAGATAACTTGTGACGGATTCTATTCCATCTAGTGATACGATGATATTGAGGGTATCGTAGATTACTTCTACTTCGAACAATTGACTCCGACCTTGTTGGAATAAATTTAAAGCTCTGTTTAAATGACTAATTGGATAATTTTGGTAACGATAATCTGTTCTTTGTTGCCTTTTTACGTTTTGGATTAAGTCGATAACGGATTCTTCGCCTTCGTAGCTTCCTTTGAAAGGAATGATCCCGGTGAACATTCCCATCATATTTCGTTGTCGCTTATTCCGACGTTTATGGATTGGCACACCGAATACCATGTGTTTTCGATCTTGTGTACGACCAAAATACAAGCTCAACACCGCGAGGGTCAACTGCTGCAAACTTGTTCCCGTAGCGATAGCTGTTCGTTCAAAACTTGCACGTTGTGTGGGCGAGAGGGTCAAGGTAAGGATACCGCCGTTTGTAGTATCGTCTTGCTCATTGAATTGTTTGGTTAGAATAGGATCTGGTACTTGCTTGAAAAGCCCTTGCCAGTAATTGGCGTCCTTCTCATAAGAACTAGACTCGAGATATAAGGCCGCCTGTTTGACTTCTTCTTCGTAAGAAGGGAAATTAAACTCCGTTTTAGGAAGTGCCGGATTAACCAACTGAGAGTACTGATTCGCGATATAATGCAATAAAACGCCAAAGCCGTATCCATCCGTGATTAGGTGATGATAACGCATTGCCCAGATATATTCCTCTTCTCTTAGTTTGATCAACAAGATTTCATAAAACTGGTTTTGCTCCAGATCAAATGCTTGATTGAATTGGTGTTGCAACCAAGCCAAGGCTTCCGCTTTGGGGGCTTCATGATCACAAAAATCAAGCTCTATAATATCTAATTTGGAGATACTTTGATCAAAAGTGCATTGAGGCTTTGTATTTTCAAAGTCAAAGCGTAGTTGATAAGCATCGAATACCGATGGCAAGTTTTGCATGATTCTCAAAAGGCAAGCCCGATCCAGTTTCCCCTTCAAGGTCATGTACCCTCCCACATTATAGTAGGAACTACCGGGTCTCGTAATTTGATCAAAATATACTTCTTGCTGAGCGGGGTGTAATGGTAATTGAATACTCATAATTAAGTTTAATTTTTAATTTCTTGCGTTACAAGAACAAAACTTTATTTAACTCACCATTGGGTTAAAAAATGTATCCTTCAAAATGATAGTGTTAAATAAGAAGCACTTACTATCTATTATTTTCAAGAATGTTTGTCAGAGCGATTTCTAACTTTATAATTTTCAAAGCTTTGGAACTGTGGTGAGGCTATTATCAAGGTAATGGCTAATATTATTCTAGTATTGAAGGTGTTTTCGAGGTGTAATTCTTAAAGTACGATTTAGCTTATATGGCTACAACTATGAAATGACAGCGATGTTATTTATCTAGCGAACTTAAGATAAATACAATGCTGCTTTTTTTTGATTGCACAATAATC
This sequence comes from uncultured Saprospiraceae bacterium, assembly GCA_937951685.1. Classification (GTDB taxonomy): domain Bacteria; phylum Bacteroidota; class Bacteroidia; order Chitinophagales; family Saprospiraceae; genus CALFBG01. The sequence goes on from CALFBG010000004.1 coordinate 76,722, forward strand.
TATAATGAAATTGTTTGACCGTTTCAATACGGACAACAAGCTCAAAATAGCTGCTGATATATACCTTTTAAATTAGCCCTAGAAGACATTTTTTTTTGAAATTTTGACTCCTATGGAAACTATTCAGTTCTCCCTGGAAAATACCAAGGAGACATAACTTTTAAGGAGAATTTCGTTTTTCTTTTCTACGCTGTAGAATACTGGTAAGATTTTTATTTTATCTAAAATATACAATAGCCTGTTTGTATCATTTTTTTTTATCCTACTATTTCATTCTAGTTAGTTAGATACTATTATAGTACAACCAGACAATTATATTAGTAGATTATCTACTAGAAGAAGAAAATAAGAACCTAGAAATAGGGGAATTTTACGGCTACTTTTCACTTAACATTTATTACTAGTTACTCCTCCTAATTAAGCTCTAATTAGGTTTTCTTAGCCGATTTAAGTTAAGGTTTTAAGTTTTTTCCCATAGCAACGACTCTGAGAGGGATTCGTTTTTATAGATGAATTCATGTGCTGGTTTTCCTAGCATTTCGAGCGTTTGATCATCATGATAAATCACCCCTGATTGCTTACAAATTCCCAGTCCTCGTTTCATACTTGAGGATTGCTTAATGGTCTGTTTCAGTCGTTGCCAATCTTGGTCTTCATCGTGAACATCTACCAGAAAAGGAGCAAATTGAAACATTGGCTTGGAGGCTTTCCCTTCTTCTCCGCCCAGTTCCCAGGCCAACTGAATTGCTCCCGCAGAGACCCCCATTAAAACCGTTTCTGCTAAGTATTTTTGTCGAATGATTTCAATCATACCTTGCGTCTTCATCACTTCCCATCCTAGGTCAGGATCTCCTCCCGAAAGTAAAATCAAATCTGCGGCCTTTAGTGCTGCTTGTTCCGTTGCGTCAAAATTAGCGGTAACGTGTGTACAATTTTTGAGACCTAGGTTCTGCATTCCTGCTTGAAAAATTTCAAAAAAATCGGGAACATCGCCATTGGAAGCGCCAATGTATACGACGGAGGGTTCCGCTGCATCCAAGCTTGCAGGTATGCTATGTAGATAATATTCCTTTGCCGCATTCTTTTGAAAAAGTAAGGCACTATCGGAGAGTAGATAAATTGGTTTCATAATCGTTTAATATAGCTGTGATACTAAAGCTAAATAGTTGACAAAAACAAATTCTCCATCACGCAAAATATTCCGTGATGGAGAAAGTTTTAAAAAATATTATTGGTAGCGGTAAGCTTAGTACACTGCGTACTAAGTGCTACACCCGTTTTATTTTACAGTCAATGCCATTTCCTTTTCGACTGCTTCAAATAAGGTATTAATATTACCCAGACCAAAGCCTTGATAATCATTTACCCGTTGTACAATTTCGTAAAAGAGTGTTGGGCGATCCCCAATAGGTGTCGTAAAAGTTTGCAAGAGCATTGCGCCATCTTCTACATCGCAGAGAATATTGTATTCCTTAAGTTTTTCGACATCGAGGTCTGGATATTTTTCTTTGAGTAAATCGTAGTAAGAGCTCGGATATTTGCTTAAGACGACCCCTTTCCCTCGTATGGCATCTAATGTTTTAAAAATATTGGGTGTACTAAAGGCAATATGTTGAATGCCCGTACCGTAATTTTTATCAATAAAAACCTGTACTTGAGATTTCCCCGATTGATTGTCGGGTTCAACCAATACATTATTAATCGCTTTATTTTCTGATTGTAAGACCTTCAAAACGAGCCCTGACTTATTACCTTCCACTTCTCCTTTCCCAAACTCTTGAATCGTAGAGGAAGCAAAAATATCATTCAAGTATTTTTCCCAGATCGGAATTTCATTCTCGCGCAGTGCACAAGCGATATGGTCTACATTCATAATGTGCGAATCCATTCTTGGCTTGATCCATTCATCTCCAACCGGAACGTACCCTGGTAGCATATCTCCATGATAATTCGTGTAGTCGATAAAATTCATTTCATTATCATCAAAAAGTTTGATGGTTGCTTGTTCCACTTTTCCATGATCATCCTCCATCGTATAAGGTGCTTGTATTGGAATCGCACCATTCTTGACCGCTTGCTCGAAGAAAGAAACAACATTTTGCGTTTGCACAGAAATTCTTTTAATTCCATTTCCATGAAGATCGACGAAGGAAACGATGTTATAACTTCCTGGTCCAGAAGCAGAGGAGATTACTAGCTTGGCATCGTTTTTTTGTAAAAAATAAGAGACTTTATGTGGAACGCCCGTTTCGGGACCACAGTATCCTTTCACTTCAAAGCCTAAGGCGTGTACGTGCCAATAAGTTACCATTTTTGCCATGCCGACAAAATATTCTACGTAATCATATTTGATATCTTTTAATAAGTTTTTCATTTTCAGACCTTTAATTTTGATAAAATATATTTTGAGAGTCGCTCGATTGCGGTAGTAATTTCGGCTGGTTCTAGGTTGCTAAAGGCAAGTCTTATTTCGTGATCGCCTCCGATTCCGTCCAGATAGAAGAAAGACATTGGACAGAAAATAACTTTGTATTGCTCCGCACATTCAATCACGTTAGCTTCTTCTACTTTGAACGGAACTTCAAGGGTTAGAAAAAATCCACCGGCAGGTTTACGCCATTTTACTTGTGCTTGATTGCCTAAATATTTTTCTAAAGCAGCAAGCATTGCGGCTCGCTTTTCACTACAACCTGCCACTTTTTCTTCGCTAAATTGTACTAAGGAAAAATCATTATCACGTAGATAAGCGCCTAAAATGGCCTGATTAATCGAAGGGGTATTTAAGCTAACATAAGCTTTGGTTGTCGAGATTTGTTCGCTTAAAGCGAGTGTCTTTCCCTCGAATTCGAAGGATTGTCCTGCGGCTACGACCGCTAAACGTAGACTGGGGAAAAGTATTTTGGAGAAAGACCCGACGTAGATCGTACGATGCTTTTCATCTAAGGATTTGATACTCGGTATTTTCTCTCCTTCATAATTAAAATAGCCATACGCATTATCCTCTAAAATGTAGAAATCATGTTCCTCCGCTTTCGCTAGTAGCGCCTTTCTTGCTGCGAGTGGCATCAAATTGCCCGTAGGGTTTTGATAATCAGGAATCGTATACAACAAGCGAATCGGTTTTCCTTTAGATTTTGCGATGGCAATACTTTCCTCCAATGCGCTAAGGTCTAAACCTTCGGGAGTAGTAGGAATTGAAGCGATCTCATAATCCGCGATTTTAGCATAAGTACTCATCCCGATATAACTAGGATTTTCAATGGCTATGCTGTGGTGGGCGGGATGACAAAGTGTCGTTAAAATCAACATCATTGCCTCTTGTGCACCGACCGTTACTATGATATCCTCGGGATTGACGTGGATTTGTTCGTCCTTCGCTAAGAACTTGGCTAACTCTGCATTGATAATCCCTTTTGCTCGATTGTATTGCCCTAAATCACTTAGAATAAAAGCTTCAGATTTGCCAGTTTCTACCATGCGATAGTTGACATAAGCATCAAATTTTTCGAGACTTTCCCTTAGATCAAAGTACTTCGCACTTGGCCTTCCGGAGGCTAATGAAATTGCTTCTGGAAACCTCAATAGTGCTTCGTTTAGAAATCCCATTACATCGGATTTCATACTAAGTAGATTAGGATTCAAGATGGGCATCATACGTTCTTAGTTAAGCGCTCGTTGAGCATAAAATCACCAGACCCAATTTGGCAAAAGCCTCATGAGTCTCAGGTTTTACATCATTTTTTAAAAATTCAGACAAGCTTTATGAGTGTGTGTTTTTCTTTTATGAAGTTGTTTAAAACTACTTAAGGCTTTAAACAAATCTTGGCATTTTGAATGGCAATGCGTTCATTATCTTTCTATTACTGGTTGACAAAACTTACATCATATTCGTCAAATAAAGTTCAGCCTACGTGTATACTCAGCAAGCTAATACGTCAGCGGACATATTAGCATGCTAAGTACATTGTACTAAGAATATTGTGTATCGAAGCGCTTTACTTAAGATGCTACTAATTCGCCTTCGTACTTAATAATTTTTTCTCCAAATAACCTTTCGGATTCAATTCCTTTGCTTGCGCAATAATCTAATAATTTATTGGACTCTACAATTGGTTTAGATTCATCCGTGTATTTGATGGAGCTGATGTATTTCAACCAAGGTTCCATTCCCATGGCGTAGACGAATACATCTTTAGGATTAAAGACATCAATCATTGCTTGTGATTGGTTAAAATCACAACCTGCTAATCGTCTAGTATTATCTCTTTCTCGATCAATTGGCTTTGGCAATAACGGACCGTACAACCAAGTCAAGGGTGCGCCGTCGCATTCCATCCCTAAGAAGATAACATCTACATCACCTACGATTTCGTGGATTCTTTCGTAGATCATGGGCTCTACATTCTGCGAATCTGCTGCAAAAAGCATTGTGTATCCATGATCGAATGTAACGTGGTGGCAAAGTTTACTTCTAACATCTAAGTCAGAGTGTTCTCCCAAAAATGGCAAGCCAGCGATTTTACAATCTTTGAACTCAATGATTTCCATTTCTCCCAGTTCGATGATATTTTCGAAACCCACTTTCTCGAACATCAACTTTAAACTAGGATCTTGCAAACCTCCCCCGTTACTCTTGGGCACGACGAGGTTTTTAATTTTTCTTCTCAACGGCAAAAGCGTTTCGAATAAAACGTGATCTTGGTGATTGTGCGTGATTAGGACATAATCCAATGTTTCTGGTAAATCAGAATAAGTATACCGAGAAATATCAGACTCATATCCGTAGCTAATTACCGGATCAACTAAGATACTTGTACTTTTCGTTTCGACTAAGATGCAAGCATGACCGAAGTACCGTGTTAAGACACCGTCGTCATTATATTTTTTGTAACTATCAGGTGCTTTCGTTGTAAAGAAAGATCTGAATAGTGCTTCTTTATCAGCAGGAATATCAAACAAAGCTCGAATTTCTTTAAAAGGCTTCGGAATGCGCTCCATCTCAAACAGTCTATCGATTGTCTTATCTCGGAACGGCATCTTGACACTTAAGATATTTTCGTCTGGTAACTTCGGGGTACTGAGTACAAAAGACCGAGAGTCATCATCCTGAACTTTAAATAAATTGAAGCTTTGTAAATTTTCGTTATAAAACTTACTAAGATACATTAAAGGCTCAAAAAATCGGTACGATGGATTATTGTTGAGATCATAAAACAATTCGATCATCCCACGAAGCACCTTAGGTACTTTTGGATATAAAGGAGTAAGAGAATATCCTTTTGCTTCTTTATTCAACAATTCGTTTAGTTCTGTGATGGCGTCACAAAGTTCCAACAAATCAGCACAGCCTTCCATGGTATTTTCCTTGATGGCTTTAATTTCATCAACTCTTTTTCCACCATAATCAATAAAAGGACCTCCTAACATTTTAGGATTTTTCACTGCTGCCGCGTGGATTAATGGATTTTGAATATAAGAGTTCATTATTTTCAAATGTCTTTCTTTAATATTCAAAGCTGCCGTAACGGGAGAAATAAGATGAGCCCAAGCGTACCAATTATCAACTAAGGGTTCTAAAGCTAAATTGGGTACGATATATACCATATCGTCGTCTTGAAATTGAGTATTTTCGTTTGCCATTGATCTAAAATATTGCTTAGCGCATATTTGAAACTCCAACCATTTGTTACCGTTGCTGATTTTAAATACACACTTAAATGATTTAATGTTCTATCTGTCTTATTAGCGTTTGGGTAAATTGTGTAATCTGGATAAGGACAAGCTTTACGGTTAAGCATAGAGCTCATTTAAGTCGATTTCCGCTATACAATTTATGCTAGTAGATAAGTTACAAGTTAGAAATTCAAGACGTGTTTTTCAATAGTTAAAATCTATCATTTTTATGGCCTAAATCAGCAAGATGATGATGAAGTTAATCATCAATGGTCAGCATGGCGAGGACAATCTCAAGGTATTGTCCCTATCGCTAATTACTTTTTTAGTAATTGAGTAAATGCTACGTCAAAGGCAATGTTGTCAGAGCACTCATTTATTGATTAAATACTGGAGTATTGACTTTGATCATTAGCGACCATTACTTTACCATTAATTTCAATCAAACGGTGTTTGATCTCTAAAGCATATTTTAACACAACACCTCTGCCTTGTAAATCCAACTTTCGACGAATATTGGCGATGTGATTATTTACGGTGTGGGGGCTGATGAATAGTTTTTTAGCAATCTCTGGCATTGTCTTATAGGAACTGACTAAAGAGAGTACTCGAAGTTGGGTAGGTGTCAATAGATTTAAATCGTCATTCTTATTGTTAGTAGCCAATCCATTCAAACACTTTTCAACCCGTTTGCTAGCAAAACGATTAATGACGCTTCCTTCTACAAAGCACTGTCGGAGTTCGTTAATTCTATCTTCCGCAAAAAGCAGGGCATTAGCACTAGCACTTAAGGCTTTTCTAAGGTGATTTGGATTTCGATTTTGTAAATATAGAATTGTGCGAATGGATTTATTCCGGTGATTCAATTGTTGAATCAATTCGAAACCATTGATAGATGACAAACCTGCATCAATAATTGCAAAATCTGGCGATTTTTTTTCAAGTTGATCTAGTGTTTCTAGACCATCCGTACTTGTTCCAATTACTTGGAGCCCTAAGTTGGTACAGCAAGCAGATAAAATATCGCATAATAAGCGACCTGTTTTGGCGATAAAGATTGTTTTCATCCTGATAGTATTGTATAAATATGGCTAAATGGTAACTTTTATTCTATTGAACTTCAGTTCGTTTTCAAAAAACTGAAGTCCTCCCTTCTTCATTTATATCACAAACTTCTACAAAAATTCATTCAATAAAAAGCACAATTAGTTTAATTTATCAAAACAAAGTTTCTTTATTTTTTTTCATAAAAAACTATAAATCAATTAATTAAATCTATTACCACTGTCCATCCTGTACATAAACAAAATACTTACATAGTCCTGTCTTTATCTGACAAAAATTTGTTTCTTCCTTCTAAATTCTTTCTTCGTTAATGATAACTGCTGCGTTAATCTTCCTGTTTCTTAGCTACTGCCGCCCGAAATGTCATCTTTATAATTAAAAAAATTGTTTTATTTTTTCTTTTAAAATATCCAATATTTTGCTGCGTTTCTTAGTTTTTTGCGCGAGGAAGTACCTATAAAACGGGTCAATGTCAACGTTGTTAACACAAAGTAATTACCACAACTCCTAATTTTCTCTTCTATAGAAAAAGGGAGCCGGCTTCCTCCACGAAGGGCAGCAGAAAGCTACAACTCCGCTATCCTATTATCAGCTAATGCGCAGTGCTTACTTCGTACTTACTTCTTGGCGCGCAAAAGTGGCTCGATGAGCACACCGTTAATTTTAAGCCCTTTAATATTACAATCGTCAAATTCGACATTCTGTAAATTGATATCTCGAAAGCGAGCGTCTTGTAAATTCACATCTACAAAACGAGCAGATTTTAAATTGACATCCCGAAATTTAGCTTTCGTTAAGTTTGCATCTTCAATACGGAGTCGGTCGCAAGTCACATCGACAATTTTTATGCGTTTTAATTTGCCATCAATTAATTTTATTTTTTTGTAAAAGAAGTCTCTAATTTTCATGCGTTAATTTTTTTCAAAATATGATCAATAAGTAAATCTAGTATACCGATCGTTCGAGATCGATAACTTGTTTAAACACTATCAGATATAAAAACTTGGCCTTCAAGACAAAGCGCTTTTCTATTCCATTCGATAACAATAACTTTTGTTCTACATTATAAATAAACCGCAAAACAAATTAAAAAAAATTATAATATAATAGGCTTAAAACTTGCTACTGTTATTCTAAAATAATACATTTGCTGAACATATTTGATTTATTCCTCATGGCATCTTTTTTGCTACTAGGAAAGTAATCATATCCCTCGATATTTTCTCCCATCAACATATCCCCTGTAATTTTAGATTACTCCCGTGTAAACGTATTACTCCCATATTTATTCATAACCAGATTAGAAATTCTTTAGTGTACCAAGCACTATAACAATTTAACCTAATATCATGAAAAGAGTAACACAAGTGTCCCTAAAAAGCATTTTAAGTATCAGCCTATTAGCTGCAGTAATTTTGCTAAGTTCTTGTAAGAAAACAGAAGAAGATCAAGCGATTAATATCAGTAAAGATGTTTTCACCGTAGCCGATCAGAAGATAATTGGCCAGCGCATCAAGGAAGAAATTGCTCTCAATCAGGCAGATTTCAAAGTGCTTGACCAAGAAGTTTACCCATCTTTTTATAATTATATCAACACTCTTTTACAAATCTTAGTCAATACTTCTGGGGTCGAATACCGAGAGGATTTTGAATGGAGCGTCACCGTGTTAGAAGATGACAATTTACAGACGGCGTTTACTGCTCCGGGCGGTCAAATCTTTATTTATACTGGTTTACTCAAGTTGTTGTCTGCCGAAAATGAACTGATGAGCATTTTTGCACACGAAATTGCCTACGCAGATAAAGAGTATGCCGTGTACAAACTTAAAGACGAATATGGTGGCGATTTGCTAGGAGATATTATTTTAGGAAAAATGGATACTGGAATTGACCAAGTAGCAAGGGGACTTAAGACACTTTCTTTTGAATTGGATCAAGTCGCGATGGCGGATAATTATGCCGTAAATTTATTATGTCCTTTCCAGTACAATGCTATGGGACTCAAAACGATTATTGAACATCCTGATCACAACTCCATCCAATGGTTGGTGACTCGTCCTAACTACGCAAATCGAGCAGATATTATTTTAGAACAAGCGGCGAATTGTGGTGACGAAGATCCTACTTACGCAGAACGTTACATTTATTTTAAATCCCAATTACCAGAATAGTATATAGAAGTTGTTAAAAAGGGAGCGTTTCGCCGCTCGCTTTTCTAATTAGTTGCTTAACGCAACTGCACCAAAAACCCAAAAACCGAAAAGCGCTTCAAGTATCTTACTTAGAGCGCTTTTTTTTTCGATTTGCTAATTTGCTAAATGAATTATTATTTAACAGAAAGCAATTTTTTCTTACTCAGTCCATGCATCGCTGCTCCAATAATTCCTGCATTATTTTGGAAAAGCGCTGGAACTACTTTATTGGGTGTCGTGAGTTGGTGTGAAAATTTTTCGAATTTTTTACTTCCTCCCCCACCGAGTACATAAAGATCAGGAGAAAATAAACGATCTAAATGTAAGAGATATTCGTTAAACCTTTTGCCCCAAGTATCCCAACTTAATGCTTCTCGTTTTCTCGTTGAATCCGAAGCATAAGCTTCCGCAATCCCTTTTTTAAATCGGAGGTGACCTAATTCGGTATTGGGGACTAATTTACCATTGATAAAAGTTGCACTTCCCAATCCTGAACCAATTGTGATCAACATTACCACGCCATCACATTGCTTCGCCGCGCCCAATTTAACCTCTGCTAGTCCTGCCGCGTCGGCATCGTTGACGACAAAAGTTTCGCAGCCCGTTGTTCGACTAAATAATGCCGCGGCATCTTCTCCGATCCAAGCCTTGTCGATATTAGAAGCAGAGTGTGCTACCCCATTTTTGATAATTGCCGGAAAGCCACAACCAATCGTTTTTTTCCAGCCAATTTGTTTTACTAACTCATCAAAAACTTTTGCGACGGCTTTGGGTTTGCCGCCACTTGGCGTAGGTAATCGCAAACGCTCTGAACATAATTCCCCCGTAATGGTATTCACAACTGCTCCTTTAATCCCTGAAGCTCCGATATCAATACCTAATATTTCATTTGTCTTCATATTAACTATCTACTTATGAGTTGAATGAACCTAGCCCGTTTTCTTTGAGTTGTCTTTGACGATTTTCGAGCGATTTGGTCTAAACCTATTTGATCACTCGCATTTTCATTTTTATATCTTCTACCGGGCGATCGCCGGGAGCTGTTTTCGCTTTTGCAATTTTGTCAATCACCTCTAAACCTTTAATGACGCGACCAAATACGGTATATTCCTGATCTAAAAAAGGCGTTCCACCGTACTTTAAATAATCTTCTTTTTGCGATTTGGTGTAGCGTACGCCTTTTTGTGCTTGCATTTTTTTCAGCATATCTTCTTGTACCGATCGACCTTGTACGATATAAAACTGAGACCCCGAAGAGCGTTTTTTCGGATTAACGCCATCTCCCATTCTAGCTGCCGCTAAAGCTCCTTTGACATGACTCAAGCTATCTACAAATTCTGCGGGAATCGTATAATTAGGACCGCCGCCGCCGAGTTGTTTACCCGCCGGTGCATTTTTAGAGTCTGGATCGCCCCCCTGAACCATAAAGCCATTAATGACTCGGTGAAAAAGCAAATCATCGTAATATCCTTCTTCCACTAATTTAGCGAAATTATCGCGGTGCCTTGGCGTTTCATTATAGAGTACGACGGTCATATTTCCGTAGCTCGTTTCTATTTCTACCAAGCATTCCTGTGGGGCATCGATCACGATTCGTTTTTCGGTCATCGTAACTTTATCTCCTTTCATGGCTTTTAGAATTACGACATAATTTCCGGAAGAAGTATATTCGTGCGTTGGCGAAACATCCTCAGAAGTCTGACCGTCTCCAAAATCCCATTGATAGCTTTCGGCTTTTTTAGATTTGTTATCAAACTGCACTTTTGCGGGTGCAATTTTACCTTTATCACTGTACGTAAAATCTGCGATTGGCTTCGCGCAGGCACTGAGGAGTAAAACGGCTAAAAGGCTAAGCGTATATTTTTGTTGTAAAATTTTCATTGTTTGTAGTTCTTCTTGAGCGCAGCTTTAAAATTCAATCGTTGATTACAACGGACCGACTTCAAGCTAACACTTATTTGATCAAAGGATAATTTATTATTTTGTAAACGTTATTTTAAAAACTATTGTTTAAAACGGCACTTGCAACGTACGATCTAGTCTAAAACGCGTATTTTCATTTTCACATCTTCTAGCGGGCGATTCGCAGGATTGGTCTTTACCTCGCAAATTTTGTCGATGACATCTAAGCCTTCCACCACTTCGCCAAAAACGGTGTAATCCATATCCAACTGAGGCGTTCCACCGATCGTTTTATACAATCTTCGTTGTTCTTCGTTGTATTTAAAACCTTTTAGCGATTCCATTCTATCGAGTGCCGCGTCATTTTGTACCGTTCCGTGTACGACGTAAAACTGAGAACCCGAAGATTCTTTTTGTGGATTCACTTGATCTCCTTGGCGAGCCGCCGACAATGCACCTTTTAAATGAGGTGCTCCAATTTCAGCGGGTAACGTATAACCGGGTCCGCCCGATCCGAGTGGCGCACCGGGTACCGAACCTCTAGATTGCGGGTCTCCACCTTGGGCCATAAACCCTTTGATAACTCGGTGAAAAAGCAAATCATCAAAAAAGCCTTCTTTTGCCAGTTTAATAAAATTATCGCGGTGAAGAGGTGTCGTATTGTAAAGCATGACCTTCATCTTCCCAAAATCGGATTCAATTTCCACGTAAGTGTTATCATCGCCATTACACGAACTAAATAAACTCAGTACGATCAGCGCACTGAAGAGATAGAGTATTTTTCTCATTATTTTTTAAAATTTATTTTTGTGTGAAGAACTTATTTCCTCGTTTCCTAACGAATGAGTTCTAATAATAAATTTGGTCTGCTATTCCTCCTCTTCTAATCCTCCATTTTCAGCTTCTAGCTCGGTGAAGTATTGAATCGCTTTTTCTTTCAGGAGTACTTCTTGGTTTTTTACGCCTTCTTTGGCAATTGGTTTCAATTGTTTGTAATGTGGCCAACCATCTGCATCTCGACCGACAAAATCGTAGTAACCTTCGTAACTCAGCAATCGACAAACGGCGATGTGCATTAAGTCTTGTTTTTCTTCTTTAGAAAATTTTTCTCCCCACCGGCCGAGCTCTTGAATGCCAATTAAAAACAGAATTCCATTTAAATCGGGCAATTGATCCCGATGCATTCTTTTTTTTACTAAATGCTGAACCCTCAGCCACTTAAAATCAAGTTCCCAACTCTCCATAGTCTTTTTGCTTGCAAATATACAGATGAATTTTAATTATCCGTACGCTGAGCTTCAAAATGATTGTTTCTGGTCTTGCTTAGGCTTCTCGAATCAGCGTACTCACTCGCATCGCGCGGATCGCCGGTGGATATGAGGCAACCAAACCAATCACAAAAACAGTTGCCATCACGATTAAAAAATCCGAAACCCGCATACTCATTGGATAAGCATTCACGATAAACCCTTCTGGAATTGGAATAATTCCGTAGCTATGTTGAATCAAGTAAAAACCAATGGCAAGGACAAAGCCAATAATAATTCCAACAATACAGAGCAAAACGCCTTCTGTCAAGAAAATATTTCTAACAAACGTATTCGTTCCCCCCATAGATTTTAGGATGGCGATATCTTTTTCTTTTTCTAAAACAATCATCCACAAAGCTCCAATCATATTAAAGGCAATCAATACTAACATCAAACTCATAATGGCAAAACTCATCCACTTCTCCATATTCATCAATTTCAGAAAAGCTTCATTTTGTTGATAGCGATCTTTTACGTAAAAATCGTCACCCATGATTGCCGTTACTTTTTCGACCGCCGTTGCCGTGACGGCCTCCGGTACTAACTTTATTTCTAAAGCGCTAATTTTATCTTTATAGGCTAATAATTTTTGTGCAAAACCCAAAGAAGATAAAACGTACTGTCCATCAAAATCTTGCTGAATCATAAAAGTCCCCACGGGAAAAGCCAACTGTTTTTGAAAAGGCTGACTCGCAAAACTGCTCTTCTTACGCTTTGGCATATAGACATTCAAGGTCGAGAGTGCATCGTCGATATTAACGGAAAGTTTATTGCGCATCCCCAAGCCCATCACCACTAAATCCTTACGACCATCTTGAAAACGATACAAGCCTTCCCGTACCGTAGAATCAATCCCCGTTACCAAATGAAACTGCTCGTCCACTCCTTTCAAAGTACCAAAAACTTGTACGTCCTTATAATCAAACAAAGCCGTTTCTTCTAGCGTTTGTGAGACGATGCTTACTTCGGGTAACGCCTCCAATGCTTTAATTTTAGCCGCATCTAAAGGGAAGGTTTTTCCTTGCTTGATTTCTACCTTGATATCAGGATTAAAAGAACTAAACATCCCCGACAACAAATCTTCAAATCCATTAAAAACGGACAATACTAGCACCAAAGCCGCTACGCCTACCGCTATTCCAAAAACGGAAATACCCGAAATAATGTTAATGGCATTCGTCGACTTTTTGGCAAACAAGTATCGTCGAGCTATTTTAAAGGATAAAATCATGAATATCGTTTAGCGATTTTGCGTAGTACTTTTAAGTTTAATCCGTAATGGCTTCGTAGATCACCTGCTGAATTCTGGGGCGATAATTATCTGATCCTAATTTATTATTTTTCATCGTGGGATACGTTCGATTTGACAAAAACACGTAAACGATGTTACGATCTGGATCGGCCCAAGTACAGGTTCCCGTAAAACCTAAATGACCAAAAGTATTGTCAGAAGCTTCGGCGCACATATTTTGACTTTTCGTCGGATTGAGTTGTCGCAGATCGAAACCAATTCCTCGTCGCGTGCAAGCCGAGTGTCTGGTAGTAAACAACTCTACCGTTTCCGGCTGTAGCATTTCCAAGCCACCATAATAGCCTTTGTTGAGTAACATTTGCATCACGATTGCCAGATCATTCGCATTGGCAAATAATCCTGCGTGACCACTTACCCCTCCTAACATCGCGGCGCCCATATCGTGTACATAACCATCAACGACTTGTCGTCTAAAGTATCGATCATTCTCCGACGGTACAATTCTCGCGTTCGCCATTTTATCTAGAGGATTATAGCTTGCCGTAGACAAACCGAGCGGTCCATAAAAACTTTCGTGTACGTACTGATCTTGGGATTTATTACTTTGTTTTTCAATCAATTTCATTAACAAATAGAAGCCAAGATCACTGTATTTATACTCGCGAGTCGGTCGCAATTCGGAATCGCGAATTTGTCGCCACATCTCCTCCGCAAAATCATCCTTCATATAAAGATTCTTCGCAACTAGAATGCTATAGCCCTTCGTTTTTTTCTTTTTATAATATTTTGACATCGGTCTTGGATTCCGCTTACTCGAGGTAACGGTTTGTTCAAAAAAAGGAATCCAAGGCTTTAATCCCGCTCGGTGTGCCATAATGTCTTTAATCAATAAGCCTTCTTTATTCGTTCCTTTCAGAGCCGGCAAATAATCGCTCATCGGCTGATCGATGCGAATTTTCCCATCTTCTTGTAATTTCATCACCGCAATGGTACTCGACGCAATTTTGGTAATAGAAGCTAAGTCGTAAACATCATTTGTTCTCACCTTTTGCTTCTTCGAATAAGTATGATGGCCGTAAGCTTTATGAAAAACAACTTTCCCGTCTTTCGCCACGAGTACTACCCCACCGGGCAAAGCCTTGGTGCGCATCGCTTCTTGCATGAGATCATCAATTTTTGTTAACTTTTGAGCATCCATCCCCACGCTAACGGGTAAATCGTAGCCTAGCCGAAAGAGGTTATCCGTGGTATGCCCGTAGTTGTATTGACTTTTAGGAGACGCTGTAATGGGTAGTCGCCCTTGCATGCTAAAGGCACCGAATAAAGCTTGTCCCGCAACGTCTTCTACCATATCATCCTCTTCGTACGCTGCCAACACCCAATCCATTTGATCAAAATATTTTAAACTATAAGGATTTCCGAAAACAGTTAATACCACCTTTGTTTTTTGTCGTAAGGCTGTTAAGAAGCGTCTTGTGCTTTCCGTCACCCCGAAGTTTTTACTCGCGTGACGGCTCATATCATGTAAACCAACGATGACAATATCTTTGTTTCCAAGCTGTCGTAGCAATTCCGCTGATTGAGCTGCTGAAATCTTTTTCCCTACTTGATAATGCTTCATTGGCGCATAGTGATCTAAGCTTTTTTGGAAAGCAGTTTCTCGGGAGCTACCAATACTAAGCGAAGCAAATTGCTTTTGATCTAATTTCCGAAAAGGGACTAATTCCCCTTCGTTGCGCACCATTGTCAAGGCATTTTCAATCAAACGTCTTTTCAATGTTTGGGCTTTATCGGTGGTAAGCTCTCCTCTTAAGTTGACTGGACTCACTTGCTGCGAGGTTCGCAAATTCAGGCGATATTTAGCGCGCAACACTTTACGCACACTTTCGTCGATTTTGGCTTGACTCAATTTGCCCGACGCTACGTAGGATTTAATCGCTTTGAAAGAGGCTGCGATATCTTGTGGCAACAACAAAACATCGTTACCCGCCAACAAGGCTTCTGCCTCTACAACGCCCGGCTTATAATGTTTGGTTACGCCTTTCATCCCCAAGCCATCCGTAAAAATTAAACCTTCAAATCCCATTTCATTTTTCAACAGATCGGTGACGGCTTTCGTTGATAAAGTTGTTGGACGATTCGCGACATTGTCGATACTCGGAACGTGTAAATGGGCAACCATCATACTCTGAATGCCATGTTGCACCAAAACCTTAAAGGGAAATAACTCAACACTATCCAAGCGATTTCTACCGTGTGCAATGATGGGCAAGTCATAATGAGAATCCACGCCCGTATCTCCGTGACCGGGAAAGTGTTTTCCACAAGCCATGACATTTGCATCCTGCATTCCTTTCATGTACATATAACTTTTTACGGCTACGTTGTAACGATCTTCTCCAAAGGAGCGCGTATTGATCACTGGATTTTTAGGATTATTATTTACATCCGCTACTGGCGCAAAATTGATATGTACGCCTAGTCGTCTCAATTGTCGAGCAACTTCTTTTCCCATCTCGTAGATCAGGCGATTATCTTGTATTGCCCCTAACATTAGCGGTTGAGGAAAACTCATCGTTGAACTTTTGAGTCGCATACCTAAGCCCCATTCTGCATCCATCGCAATCATCAATGGAATGCGTTTGGTCATTTTTTGGTAGCGATTGAGGAGCATCGTTTGCTTTTCGGGTGTTCCCTGAAAAAAACAAAGACTTCCAACGTGATACTCTTTAATCATTTTTTCTACGCCGGCGATGTGAGCGGGCCCTTTATCGGAATGTGCACGCACCATAAATAGTTGTCCTAGCTGTTCGTCCGGAGACATTGCCTTGAAGGTTTCTTCTACCCAAGCTTGTTCCTTTTGTAGTTCGGTGGAAAGCTCTGACGGTTCAGCGGTATTTTTTTGGTTGGCACTGATAGAAAATAATGCGATCAAAAGTAAAGTAATGATATTACGACTCACGTTTTTTTATTTGTTGAAGTTATTTTAAAATGAAAAATTTAGACTTATTTCCCTCCTGCTCGTTGGTACAATTGTAAGAATTTTTCCTGTTTTTGAGTATCTCCCATTTCCTGATACAAAATAGCCATCGAACGATAAATGTGTGCTTTATTTTGTTCTTGTTCCGTAAACGACAAGGCACGTTGGAATTGCTTTTCGGCTTCTGCTGAATTTTTTTGTTGGGCGTAAGCCAAACCGATAAAATAAGTAAACTTAGCTTGCTCCGATTTTTCGGTGGCAATCTTCAATGCCTTTTTAAAATAAGCAATTGCTTGCGTGTGTTGATTTTTAGAACCATAATATTTCCCTGCCTCTTCAAAAGTGAAGGACAATTGCGGATTCAATTCCGCCGGTCCCACTCCTAAATCTGCCAGCTGACGATAGCGTTCTTCTGCCTTTACGTATTGACTCATATTGGTATAAGTCACCGCCAAATTACGAATTGCATCTCGAAAATTTGGATCTAATTGTATTGCCTTTTCGTAATACGTTAATCCTTTTTCGTATTGTTTTAAATAGTGGTAACAATTCCCTAGTTGCAAATAAGTCCCTTTGTAAGTCGGATGAATTTTTAAAGCCTCCTCTAAATGTCCAATCGCATCGCGCAACATCTTCGTTTTTTTAGCTTGATCCGTTACTTCGACGGACTGCGTTGCTAACTCTCCCCCGACGGCATTTCTTAATTTGGCACTATTCGGTGAGGTTTTGATATCCGTCAGAAAGAGCGTAAAATTGTCTTTCCACGCAGCATTTCGGGCAACCGTTTTGACACTAAATGCAATTAATAATACAGCTGTAATTCCCCAAACTAAATTGAGTTGATCAAAACGACCAAACTGCTTCAATCCTTTTAGGCGCAAGCCAAGCCGATACAACAAAATCGCAGCGCAAAAACTAAATCCGACCGAAGGCATAAAAGCGAAACGCTCTGCCATGTTTGTTCCTACGGGGAAAACAATATTCGAAACGATCGAAAGCGTTGCGAGATATACAATAATACCAAAAGCCAAAGGATCTTTTCTCTTTAGTCCTTTAACGGCGTAGATCGCTAATCCGATATACAGCAAGAGGCTTAAAATGACTTGCCAATCCCCAAAACTCATTAATTCTATGTGCCGTGGATAATAATCGTGAGTTAAAGGATGCGGGACAATCAGTAGTTGGATATACTTTCCTAAGGTAAAAATAATAGTTGCGAACTTTTCTAGCGGACTACAAAGCACATATTCATTCCCTACGATTTTAACGAAAGGATTGTTCATTAATTCCATTGGAGGATCGCCAAAACTAAAGCCGAGGATGATCGTTCGAATACCCAAAAAGAGTAACGTTGCGCCGATAAAAGGCAACATTTGTTCAATAATTGTTTCCTTATCCGCTTTTGTGAACATATAATACGCTAAAGGGACAACTGCTAAAAAAGTAATCGCATTTTCTTTCGACATTAGGCCTAGGAAAAATAATATTCCTGCCAAAAAATTAAAGCTCATTTTCTTTTCAAAAAAAGCACGTAATGAAAAGTAAACTGCGCCGAGACTACAGAAAAGCGTAAGGATTTCGTCGCGACCTTTGATATTGGCCACTACTTCCGTATGAATGGGATGCGCCATAAAAATTAAACTGGCCAGCAAAGCAACTGAAAAAGCATAAATTTTATTGGTTTCTGGAGCGAGCAACTGTAGGAGTACGAGATATAGTAGGATTCCCGTGAGTCCGTACATCACGATATTCATAAAGTGCCCGATGGCAGGATTTTCACCAAAAATAGAATATTCTACGGCGAACATCACTAAACTCAGTGGACGGTAACGACCACCCGACACTAAATTATCTTTGCCTTCTTCTTTAAAAAAACCGTAGAAGGTGTCATATTTGAGAATGCCTGGAATACCTGCGACTCCTTGGGTGGTAAACATATTATCATAAATGACGATTGCGTCATCTTGAGTATAACTGTGACTGAGGGTATTGCCGTAAAGGACGAATCCTAAGAGAAAAATCACGATGCAGTGTAACCGCTTATTGCTAAAATAAGCGGAACTACTACTAGCCGCAGTCCTAATTTTCTGCTTCGGTGCAGCGGAGCTTATTTTTTTCTTAGATTTTTTTTCTTTCGCCATCGATGAGAGGATTTTAACGTTAGAAGTTGTTCGTCGTATGCTTTAGGAAAAACTAATTTAAGTACTTTCCCTTGATCAGCATACGTACATTGGACTTCTTTGTTTTGATTGAAGGTAATCGTTTACGAACCGGATCTTCAGGTCTTAGACTTCTTTATTTTCAAAACATTCCCAAATTATAGTTTTTTTTAATCTTTGTTGTAAGAACTTCTTTAAAATTTCATTATTTGCGGGGAACGGGCGAATATTGGTTCTGAGCTAAGAAATATTGTACAACGGAAAGCCCAATCTTCACTTTTCCTTGGGCTTTAGCTTTCCACAAAAAATCTACAAAAAGAAGGAAGGATTTGGCCATACCAAACCTTCCTTCCAGTTTAAAAAAACGTCGAAAAACTCAAATCTGTCTCTTTCTTAAGCTTAAATGCGGTGCTTACCTTAGCTTGTATTTAGCAACAATAACCACTAAAGTATGCCGCTACGGGATGCACCAAAGCCCCCGGTTTAGCTTTAGAACTAAGGTATAAAATCGTTTGGGATACTTCTTCTCCGTAATGAATGATGTAGTCCATTTTGCCATCACCATCGAGGTCGCCGTACCAATCAATTCCGCTGGGATAGTAAAAGCTGCTATCTTCGGGATTGAGCAACTGCCGCGCGCCCATTTCATCTTTGACGATCAAGCTAAATCCCCATTCGTTTTCTCCTTTGGGTTGCACAATTGCTAGCCCCGCAGCCTCTAGTAATTCAACATTAGCAACACCTTCGCCATCAAAAAATTGTTGGCTATAATCTACGTGCGTAGCATTTTTTAGCACCCGTTGAGGAAGAGGATTTTCCGCACCGATAAGGTAAACCGAAGCTTGATCCAGATTCGTCGCGATTCCTAGAAAAACGCCCAATTCCGTTTCTTCGGCGAAAAAACTCAATTTCACTTCTCGCAAGACCGAGCGATTGCCTTCTTCGTACAATCCGTACCAGTACCAATCTTTATTATAACGAACATTATCGTAGCAATCCGACCCTTCAAAAAGCAAAATATATTCTTCGTTTAAACCATCTTCCTGTTCGGAAAGCTCGTAAAAAAGGTAGCTACTAAAGACGTAACCTTCCAAGTTTTTATACCTTGCCTTTACCCAATATCCAGCTAGATTGGCTTCGTAAGCCTCGCCCGTTTCGTAACGAACCGTGTACGCACTTGAGAGCGTATCTTTACCGTAGGCTAAATCATCTACAATTTCTAGATTAGCCGAGAAAGGCACGTAGCCAACGATACTTGCCGTGAGCGAGGGTGCATTTCGCATATTCAATCCAGAAGTAGCGATCACAACATTCCGATCCAAATCTACTAAAGTTTCTTCCATTTGTGCCGTAGCAAAGATGCTACTCAGCACCATTGTTAACATTAGGATACTCGTTTTCATATTTAATTTATTTTTCCGTTGATTAAATAACATTTGTTGCTTGTTCATCAGTTTTTATTATTTGATTCGAAGACAAGATGCGGCGGTTTCGGCAAGATTGCGCAGCAAACGAGTAAGCGAAGCGCTTGGTCGATTATTCGTAGTTGGTGCTGGAGGATGCGAAAAGAGAGCAAACAAGCAAAAAGTGCAATTTCTGACGTTTTTTTTAACTGATGTGAGCCAATGGAGCCTTAAAGCGGGGACTGATTGCCCATAATGGTAATAAATACGATTCCCTAATATTTAAACTAGAACGAAGCCATCTGCGATTAATTTTCATTTGCAGACATGCATATATTTTAAATATATTTTGGATTTAATGTTTGTAAAGGTTAAATTAAAGCAGGATTTACCCTAAAGTTGATTTAAAATAACTTCATTCTTAAGACCACAAAGAATGCAATATCACCCCAAAAAAAAAGAAAAGCCTGCTGACAAAGCGGATGCCCAAAAACGAAGGGCTAACGTTCCGACTCAGCGCTTTGAAGACAAGCGCTCCGTAGCAACTGCGCAAAAGCAACTGAATGCAATGGCCAACAATAGTTTGCGAGTCAATCAGTTGAAAGCGTATCAGCAGCAAGCGAATGCGATTCCTTCTGCTAAAAGCTCCGATAAAAAAACCATTCAGGCAAAATTTACTTCGTCCACTGCAAATAATACCATTGTTCAACGAATCGGTGATGACGATAAAGACCCGCCTAAGAAAAAAGACACTGCCGTTGGAACCCAAGTGCTCAAACAAGTAGGAACGACAGGATTTGTAGAAAAGACCGGAACGGCGATCGCTTCCGCCGTAGATAGTTCTTTAACCACACACCCTACTCCGGTGGTTAATCATTTGAACCAAGGTGGTACTGGAGCTGCAATCGTTGGAGATGTTGGCGGTTTAGTTACGGGAGGTCTTCAGATCCACAGTGGTGCCACAGGTACTCATCTATCCAAACAAGAACGAGCGAAAACACTTACGACCGGAGCACTCTCCACAACCGCTACTGCGGCGAAAACAGGATTGGATGCGGCACATCTCATTACGCATGTATCTGCACTTGCGCCGCCCGCAGCATTACTAGGAGCAGTGACGGGAGGAGTTGAAGCCATAAAAGGTGGAGTTGACGCGCATTCTGCAACGAAGCTCAAACAAAGCTTGCAAGCCACCTCTAATACAACGAAAACTTCGCTAGGAAAAGGTACACTGAGTACTTTGGAAATAGGTGCTGCCGAGAAACAAAGAGAAGCAATTATTGGAGCTACTTTAGGTGGTGGAAAGTTAGTCACTGGCGCCTTGCTGGCAGCACTAGGTTTTGCTCATGCTGGACCGATTGGTATTGCGGTGAGTGCCGCAATTTTAGGTGCGCTGGGGGTAGGTGCGCTTGGAAAGTTTGCTAAGCAGCGGTACGATCAGAAAAAATTGGGGATGGCCCTCGTTGAAAAAGAATACCATGCCCTCGCTCAGAGACGTCAAGTCTGGCAATTGCGAATCAATCATCTGGAATCCACGCTGGAGGCTGCGACGAACACCTTATCTGCAACGAGATTGGCTTTTCAAGGCATTGATAGAAGAATTCAAGTTACGGGAGCGATTGGTGATAAAGATGTTCTTGCCTTATTGGAGGCACAGCGAGCTAAACTGCGCAGCCGTGTGCAAATTGCAGAGCAGGATTATACGGAAATATATGACGCGCGATACGCGCTTTATGCTGCGGAGCCAAAGATTGATCCTCGCTACGACAGAACGCGAATCAAAGGACATTTTCGGGGCTATGGAGATGTATTTAGAGAAGAGCTGAGTGACAAAGCTTTATACGCTGCGGTTGCTCTTCACGGGCTTATTCAAAAAGCTTGGAAATTTCAACTAAACCATTTAAGATTTGAAATTTCGCGTTGTGATTATAAAATGGGACGGCGTGGTATTACACCACCACAGTTGCATGCTTTGCAAACTAGAAAAGCAGCTTTGAACATCAATCTGCTGCATGGGAAAGGGGAGTTGACGGGCGTGGAGGTTGGTCCAGCAATTCACGTAGAAGTTTTGAAAATCATGAAAAATTTGGGAGTTCGTTATGACCGTGCGAAAGGGCAACCTTCCGTGGCGGATTTGCACAAGGTGATTAATAAGAATTTAGCTTCTTATAAATCGGGGTAGTATTTTTATACTTAGATTAATTTAAGACAACACCCTTGTCAGCGATGAAACTAAACCCCTATTTACGTTTTTCTGATTTTCGGAATGGACGATCTCTTCTATACAAAGTAGAACACCATTGAATGGAAAATTAACTCACTTGTTAATTGGCTATCACATTCCTTTGCTTGGTGAATACCAAGCTACAATTGTTTCATTTCAAAAACGGAAAAGCGTACTTCAAAATGAAATACACTTCTCCATGATTACTTTAAATGCTTTGTAATATAAATTTAGAATCCCATTAGTAGTCTAGCTTGTACATAAGAACGAGAAAGTCCTGTGAATCTAGTTTTACCAAGAATCAATTCTGTATTAAAAGCACCTGCTGGTCCACTATATTTTGCACGCATATTACAGCCCCAGTTATTAAGGTGCCAATTGATGTACCAATTATCAGACTTTACTTTTTTGTAAAGATTACCACCGAAATTGAAGACCCAATCACAACCAGACCACCAAGGCTTGCTAGAGTGTGTCCCATCGTAAGACCAATTAGACCCTTTATAACCTGCACCAGCACAAATGACATGTGGGAAAGCATTATTTCTATTACAGGCTCTTAGTTCTACTACTTCCGAATCATCTTGTTCCATCGCGATAAAACTAATTTTTTCCATTTCTGTCTCATACAATTTTTCGTATTGAGCGGCGTCGATTTGATTTGAGTTGAGCCCAAATTGCTCCATAGACTTTGCTTCTAAGTTGTTGAAAAAGGTGGTAAAATGCTCTTGATTTGACTTGAAGAATCTCATGCCTTCTGTATCATTTTCTTCTTCCGCTTGCTGAATAGCCTTCACAATGATTAACTGATGTGCTTTAATTAATTCCGTTGCATCTAATTGTTGATAAACGCTTCGGATTTCTTCCGACGTATTCGTATTGTCTTCCAAAGCAGCTAAATAGCGCTGAGCATTGACGACTTGTTGTGTTTGCTCAACCGTTGTTGGAAGGTTTTCAATTTCATCTTTACTACAAGAAGTGAATACAATAGCGCCCATAAAAAAGAGGGCAAAAGGTAATAAGAAAATTGACTTAAATTTTTTCATGATAATAATTTATACTGTAGATTAAAAAATAAAAAGAACGATGCGCATCATTTGTAATCATAAATGTAAGGCGAAGGTCTGCCTTAAGAAATTACAATTTTGAGCATTTTTTTTAATCCAAAAATGACGTATAACTTATCTTTATCTTTTTTGACCTTTAAATAATTTAACTTCTTAGTTGTATTTTTTTAAAAAAAATATAGGTTTTGATTACAAATTGCTGAGAAAATATTTTCCTACCCATTGATTAATATTTTCATGACCTGAAACTGTTTTACCCCCTGATGACTATTGTTGTTTTTTTTCTGCGGCTCTCAATGGGCTTTGTTTTTTCTGGTCAGTATATTGCTTTATTTCTGCTCTTGCTTTATGCTCATTTTTCACAGCATTTCCAATATCAGAACCTGCAATATTATAACCTCGGGATTCATTCTTTAAAAAAGAAAGCTACTTTCGACGTTGGACTAATTGGCTCACGAGAATTATAATCTGGTATTATAAAAGCTGCATTCCAACCAGAAGCTAAGGGTATATACCATGCATATCCTATCCTGAGTTCAGCTTTTTTTTGCAGTAACTTTTCTACGGCTTTAAGCGTCATCCCCAAGCTTATGTTTTCCTTCGTCTTAAACCTTTTATCTTTAGTACTAATATATACAATCCTTTCATCATCAACACCAATCTTATATGTAATCTTATCTATTACTATTTTGTACTCTGGCACTAAACCCAACTTGCTACTTAATACATATTTCAATTCACTATCTCTAAGATCATCAGAGGACACTGAATCCCCTATCTCTAAAGTTTTTAATTGACTAGATACTTTACATGTCACTAAACACGTAAACCCTATTATAAACAATATTATATTTACTTTCATTTTTTAGTTAATCAATTTATAAGGTTTTACTACATTAATTAAATCCAATTCCATTTCCTGTATCTCCTCCTTGTCCAACGTTAACATTATCTTTAGGTGTATCTACAATTTTGATCTCTGTTGCATACTCTTTTCTATAAATAGTAGGTGTAGTCTTTTTCGTATCCCAAGCTTCCTTAATATTCATCTGTAAAAATGTTTACAATATCTCCTTTAGACCTTTTTCCTGATTCATGTCCAACAGGAACTGAACTACTTTTCGTTTCTTTTACCACTTTTCCATTAATATCTTTTTGAATTCTGCCATCTGGATCAATAAATCGA
>CALFBG010000005.1 GCA_937951685.1 uncultured Saprospiraceae bacterium
TTGAAGGAGTTGTAGTAGCGGAGATTTCAGCACTTAGTTAACTAGCCTAATTTATTAAAAAGGTAGAAAAATGATCCTATCAAGCGATAATGCTTAAAAAAAGCCTCCTTTTACCATTAAAAGCAACTCTTTATCCACTTATAGCCAAAACACCCCAGCTTGGACTAATTATTGAAAGCCTACTAACAGCGTAAAGCCTATCCAAAAATAAAGCTTTAGATCGGAATAGCATTGATAGCACTTTGCTTGATTTTTGCGTGTTAACGCTTACTTTTGAAGCCTAATTTGAGTTCAATCTACCAACGGAAGTCTGGTAACTTCCATCATTCCCCGATCAATCTTAAAACTATGACAAAGCATTTATTGCTGACTGTTTTATTCGCCTTAAACTTACTTGTAGATTCCTTACCGGCCCAAACGGCGACGAGAGGAATTGCAATTTTTGACCTGAGTGTAAAAAATGGGGAAACCAATAATGCTCGATTATTTTCGGTCGAACACATGGTTAAAGTTGCGGGAATCAATTACATCGTTACCCAAGATTTAGCGGAAGCGAGCACCTATGCCATGATTTTTTGTAGTTCGCTTCTCGATGTCTCGACCTTGACGAGCGAAGAAAAAACGGAATTAATTGCTTTCGTGGAAGCCGGAGGAACGCTATTGGCACCTAGAGTGCAGGACGAAGATTTATTTCCGTTGTTTGGCATTACTGCTTACGATAGTGATTTTGCTCGCTTTGCAATCCATTGGAATGCTGCTGCCAACAGTGAGGCCTTAGCTTGGATTGATGAACCCGAAGAATGGACAATTTCTTTAGGTCGCTCGACCTATGATGCGATTTATAAAACTTTAGGCTATACGACAAGCACTGCGGAGACCTTGGCATTGTTTGACGATGGCAGTGCGGCGGTTACGAGCAACGCCTATGGTGCGGGACGCGCCGTTACGGTTGGTTTATCTTTTAAAGAAGTAATTTTAAGAAATCAGATCAATCGCGACTACGAAGCCCAACGCATTACTTCCAATGGATTTGAGCCGACCTCAGATGTATTTTCGCTTTTTGTACGTGGTCTTTACTCAGCGCTTCATCCTTACGCCGTGTGGAAACATACGAGTCCGGGACGTTCCGCTGCGACGGTAATGATTACGCATGATATTGATAGTGGGACGGGAATGGATACGTTGGAAGTATTTGTAGACTACGAATTTGCCGAAGACATTGAAGCAACCTATAATGTCACTCTCCGCTATTTTGATGACGAATTAATGGATCCGTATTATTTGAATCGCGAAGCGACAATGGAATACATTAAAAGTCACGGACAGGCTTTTGGTTCTCACTCCGTGGGGCATTTTTTTGATTTTGCGGATGAGGATATTTTTCCCATTGGGCAAGCTGGAAATACCAAAGCCTCCTATGCGCCATTTAATGATGGGGAGGTAACGGTAGGGGGTACCGTATACGCGGAATGTGAAGTTTCTAAAGACGAATTAGAAAAGGACCTTGCCGTTCCGATTAGAACTTTTAGAGCGGGGCATTTGGCTTTTCCAAAATTCCTTATCGATGTGCTCGATGAATTAGGCTACGAATACAACAGTACGGTTTCTTCCAGTGATGTGTTGACTAACTTCCCTTATCAAAATAAGATGGGTAGAAGTTTTAGTGGAGAAGTTTCGCAAGTTTATGAACTACCCGTTACGATTTCGGATGTCTTTCACAACGATCCAATTGGGCCTACGAATTATCTAGAGAAATCGGATATTTGGTTTGAGGTTACGAGGAAGAATATTGGGAATGGTGCGCCAACGGTTTTACTGATTCATCCAAATCGGAATTATAAGTTAGCGGGCATGAAGCATTATTTGGATCGTTTGCCGAATGGGGTTAAGATGATGGAGATGAGTCGTTTTGGGGATTATTGGAAAGCAAGAGAAGCTTTTGATTTTGATGCTGAACTAGCGGAAGAAGAGCTTACGATTATCATTCCGGCGACGGAAAACTTAGCGGATAATATTAGTTTTATCGTCAAAGATGGACAAGATTTATCGACTATTTTTACAAAAGACGAAAAAGGAAACCCCTTAGCTTTTGAGCAAAAAGATTGGGGAGACAATGATGTTATTTTAGCCTATCAACCTTTGCTTACGAATACTGCGGAAGAGATTGTCAAAGGGGCGAGCTTGAGTGTTTATCCAAGTCCTACGCAAGATCAGCTGCACATTGAGTTTGATCTTGTCCGTACGGGAATGGTGCAAATTGAGCTCTTTGATCTGCATGGGAATCGAGTTAATGAACTTTTGAATCAGCGACTAAACGAAGGTCTGCAAAAACGATCCATCAATCTTGCTACGCAAAACATTGCGCAAGGAATTTACTTGGTGGTATTGCGAATGGCCAATGGAGAGATGTTGAGAAAGAAGATTGTGTTGATGTAGCTGGGATTTTAAGCCTTTGAACGAGGTTTTTTCTTTCTTTTCTTTTTTCGATTCGCTTTACATTGTCGATTCAGTTTTTTGTATAAAAAATTAAAACTTTTGCTACTGATCGATTGCTCATTGATCCAGATGGTTTCCCAGAAATGATTGAACTTTATGGTTAAGATTCGATAAGTAGTACGAAACATTTTTCTGCTTGACAGTAACCCTAGGATTTTTTGTTTGGAATTTACATTATGCCTTAGTTGATATAATGCTGTAATATTTTCCAAATTCTTTTTTTGAACCCAAAGCCCGTATATTCTTTTTATGATAATCTGTTGTGGGGTTAATTGGTAGCGAACGTGTAGGAGTCCTGATAGGAAAAAAATAATTCCCAATAATGTGAATATCATTTTAATACTAATATATTCCCCTCTGCTGGCTTCTCCATAAAGAAAGGCTCCGGCGATCACAGCTAGAAATAATAGCAGAAAAATATACTTTGTGTCGTCAGCTTCTATCTTTTGCATGGTCGATTATAATGTTGTTGATTTTTATTTTATTTTACAACACTAATTAATAATACAAATATTTTCCAAAAGCGTACAATGTGATCGACGAATGAAATAGGAAAGTCGACTAGGTGGAAATAATCGCTAATATTGCGTTATAAATTTTTCTTATACCGTTCGACCATCTCTTCTTGGCTTTCTAAAGGCGTGTTTTGTCCGAGTTGTTCGTTTAGCATTTTTCCCATGGTGGGGAATCCTGGTCTTGCTTGCCGATAAGTATCTTTCCAGAGTTCAGCGCGCATGAGTGCTTTTGCACAATGTAAGAATAGTTCTTCTATTGCTATTTTAATACAAGTTTTGGGCGGATGCTGTTCTTCTAAAAACAGATCGAGATATTCTGGATTAGTCGTAATGCTTGCGGTGCCATTGATCCTCAAGGTTTCATCAATACCTGGAATTAAAAACAAGCAACCGATCTTACCCGTCTCCACGATATTGACCAAACTATCCACTCGATTATTCCCTTTTGCATCTGGAACGACTAAGGTGTGCTCATCCAAGATTTTAACAAAGCCTGGTTTACCACCTCTTGGCGACGCATCCGATCGACCACTTTGATCATAAGTGCTCATTACAAAAAAAGGAGAATGTAAAATGAAATTTTTGGAATGCTTTTCCAGTTGTGCTAAGACTTTTGTTTTCGCTCGTCCTTTCGCCCAGCCGTATAATGCTCGCAGCTCTTCTTCGTTTTTAACTGTCATATTGTGTGTTTTACTACATAAGTTAAGGATAATATTTTAGATAAATAATTGGGGTAAGTACCAATTCAATAGGAATGGTAATATGATTTTATTATACTCTATAAGTGTTGATAAATTCAATGACTTCCTTTATTCTTGCGTACAAGGAAAACTTTGAATTGGCAGCTTGAACGCGGTCCCGATGAGCATTAATCCAGTAGAGTTGCTCCCCATAATGAATGATGACTTTAGCAGAATCATTAATCACATCGTTCATTTTCTTTACTCGATTTAAAATTTGTTCTTTCGTTTCCAGATCAAGCTCGGCTAATGATTTTTTGGAAAAGCAAGGCGGTAAATCTTTATTGTCAAAGACGATTAAATCAAATTCATCATATTTCGTGTCGCTAAAGTCTTCGGTACGAAATACAGAGACCTTTTTAAAATTCAGTAAATTGAAAAATTCTGTTACTTCCTCAATTGTATCCTGCGCGGTGAAGACTGCGATTGGATTAGCTATTTCGGTATGAGTGGACTGTTGTTCCGTTGCTAAATCAATTTCCTCTAAGGTTTCGATAAGGTATAAAAGCGATTCTCCAATTTTGTTAGTTTCAATATTTCTACTGTGAAAGTCAATTGTATCATGGATCTTCTGATCCAAAAGCGCATTGAATCTTCTTTTTATTTTTATGAAGGTATCATATCGCTCACTTACCCGTTTCAATCTTGCTTTGAGTAAATAGAAGCAAGACTTAATTTTGTTTTCTTCGAATAAATCTTGTAGTTCTGCTTTTAGTAAGTCTAGTTCCATTGTTTTTATTGGTTTAATATTGAAGTTGTTTTAAAATAGATCTTAATACCTACACCTGCCTGCCTGCCGGCAGGGCTAAAGCATTGCAATCCAGTACTTCAGCTTTTTCTCGTCACCGCAGCTACGGCTGCATAAATTCTGAACAGCATTTACCGCTTGCGGATGGGATGCAA
>CALFBG010000006.1 GCA_937951685.1 uncultured Saprospiraceae bacterium
AAAGAGCCGTTCCCCGCCAATATCAGGACTCACAACGGCGCCAAGAATTGATGGATGATGATGAAATGGAAGAAGTATTGATTGATCGGTTTTATGATTTGGTTTGTGGGCATTTGTTTTGAGGGAAATAGAGCCGATGGATTCGTTCTCACTCCTTATAAGCTATAATATAAGCTATAAACAATACCATTAAATTGTTATATTTGTTTCTATGAATGAAAGAGACCTTTTAGAAATTGTGAAAGCATATTTCAACGTTAAGATATTTGAGAATCATAAAAGGAATGTAATAAAAGAACATTCAAGACTCAGGTCGTATAAAATCAATCTTATTAGTATTGCGTGAATTTAATGTATCAATTGGTAGTATTTTTTATAATTGGAAAGAAACGGATACTGCTTGCGCTGAATCTCACGACTAATCAATCTAATGAGGTTCTTTTTTTTAATTTAAACTTGATCCAGCTTGTTGGGTGGAAGACCAAGATAATCATCTTGCCTCACCCTTTTAAAAAAAAATGCAATGGAAAAGATTATACTCTATATTTTAATTATTTTTATTGGGCAAAATAGAGAAGCTATTGCTCAGGATAGCGTGTATGGTAGGGATGCGAGTAATTTCCACTATGGAGTAGCTGCAAAAGTAAATATAGAATTCAATTTTAGACAAAATGCTGAAAAAAGTAAAACGCCAAATTTTAAATTAAGCTTAACCGGAGCATTGGGCTATAACTTTGAAAACGCACTGTCTTTTCCTACGATTCATACGGGTATTATCATTTTTAATAGAGGTCCAATCGGAAGTAACTTAAGCAACAAATGGACTAAATTGCAATCTCATTTTTTCTATAGTTTGCTGTACACCTTAAAGCTAGATAAAAGAACATACGACTATACCGAAAGATATGTTCCGTTTTATCACTTTGCTGATTTTACTTCCAATCCACTCCAAAATCCATATAAATCTTCTTTATCCTATGGAGCAATTTGGATACATTTATCCAACAAGTTGGTACAAAGAGTAGGTCTTTTCAATAGTAATATTGCGGGACGATTTCAATTCACCTATTATAATGATGGCGGTCCTCTTTTAAGCTTTGCAGGAGATAATTTTGATCGCTATTATACTGGAGGCTTACTGTTTAGCTATAACGGAAATCTTAACGACGCTATTAATTCAGTAGATCTAAGCTTTCATAAACATACAGGATATACGCCTTATGGTTTTGATATTGGTGATAGATTACAATTAGATTTTCTTGTCTATGCAGATGAAGAAGAGTTCGTGTATAATCAGCAAAGGTGGAGACTCGATATTTCCAGTTTAAAGTCTGGATTTGGTGGAAATATTTCCTTGTATAATTATAACCGGTTGGACGTACAAGATTTTATACATTTTAGAACGAATGTTCCTTATCATCCTGATTATTATAAAGCATCTAGAGTCATGTTTGGGGGGAAATATGTAAATAGCCAATTAAAACTATCTAACTAATGAAGGTATTATTATACATCTCAACGCTTAGTTTAATGCTTAGCTTAACGCTTTCTTGTTCAGGAAAATTATACACGGTAAATCAAGCATATATTGAGCAAATATACGAGAATGAGGAAATTGCTAAAACCACTTTTGACTTAGTCGATTTTGATTTTTATATCTTTAACATCTGTGAAAAGTACGAAGGCGCTAAGCTAGAAGAACGGTTTTGTGAATGTCCTGACGATTTTTATGAAATAAGTGAAAAGCAAAAACTAAAAAAGCTGGAAGAAGTTTATTTACTATTTCATAAAGAATTAGACTTAGTCCTATATATTACTACTTTTTCTCATAAATATATCTATGAGGACCAATCTGGATTTCTAAACGATAAAGCGATTTATGCTAATTCAATGATACTAGCAGATATTGAATATGTTTATGTGGGTAGAGAAGTACCTAATGAGCATTTGATTCAATTTATTGGTCATGGAAAACATAAAGATATCTCTTTACATTATAAACGATTAACGAGTGATAAGTTAATGATTGATAAAGTCAAAATTCCTACTGCTGAAAATAACTATTCAACCAAAGATTTCATCAACACAGAAGGTGTCTTTAAGAACGACTTAAATTTTAAGAAGAATAAAAACTATAAGGTCTATTATTCGAAAGAGAAAAAGAATGAGATTACTAGTTTTCAAATTATAGATAAGCGGAATTCTTTGGAAATATTATCTCAGATTAATGATGTTTTGTGGTTTAAAATACCAAGGAAAAGAATTCCTTACCAGCCCAAATTCAATGCTTTGTAAATGTTCAAAATATTTGATAATTTATATTACAAAGTATTCAAGTACTTAAGTAAAAATCAAGCTAATTGAGTAGGCGACTGGGAAGGAGTGCGTCTTTCGTATTAGTTAAGCTATGATTTTAGAAGAATTGTATATTTTCTTTAAGAAAACACTCCAAAATTTGTATTTTCAGGCTCACGAAACTGCTCCCTACACGAGCGCAACTACAAAAAAAATATGAATATGAAAATGAAAATGACAAGTATCCTAACCATGATTAGTTTGATTTGCCTAATCAGTTGTGGTGAAAAAGAGCATCAACCGACGGTTGATCAATTACCAGTGGTTGCGATGAATACGGGGAAGATTAAAGTGCTAAACTTTGCGACTTTTCATATGGGGAATACCTCGGACGCCAATAGTGTTGAGTTTGACGAAAAGGACAAAAAGAATCAAGCGGATGCACAAGTCATCGCGCAGTTAATTGCTAAATTTAAACCCACTATAATTTGTGTGGAAGTAGCGAGAGAAAGGAATGACCAATTGAACGCTAAATATCAAGAATATCTGCTAGATCCAAGTAACGCTTCGACTTATTATGGAGAAGTTGGATTAATCGCTTTTGAAGTTGGTCGAATTTGCAAGGTTCCTCAGTTATACGCAATCGACCATAAGATGAATTATAATTATAGAATAGGTCGCGAAATTGTTAACTCGATTGACTCCACGACCTTAAATGACTACTATGCAAACCCGTTTAGATTAACGCCTGAGTTGGAGGTAAACGAAGCCGAACTTTCTTTATTAGAGAAATTAAAGCTTAATAATTCTCCGAAGTATTTAGATTTCCTAATCGCAATCAACGCAGATATGCTAGCTTTCGCGGGGACAGAAGATGGCTATGAAGGAGCAGATGAAGCCGCAAAGTATTACCAAAGAAATTTAAGAATTTATTCAAACCTGAATCGAATCCCAGCTACCGAAAAGGATCGGATCTTTATTCTTTCCGGAGGAAGCCATACCGCATTTTTAAAGGAATTTATGGAGCGTAGCCCTAAATATGAAGTGGTGAATACACTGACGTATTTGAAATAATCCCTAAATCAAGTCAGATTGGCCTACTTTAGGCTTGAGCCAAATTCAAACAAAAAGCTAAGCAGCTATTGACCTAGCTACAGTTTTCAAATATGGAATTAGAATGAGCATTCAAAGAAGAAACCACTCACTAAGAAGAAAAAAAGGGAAGCTCATAATAAAGCATTTTAAAAATCTGTTTTAAAGCCAGTTTGGTCGGGAATTAGAAGTTTTGAAACCGCTTCTAATCGATAATATTAACTATATTTGTAATTCCCCACACACTAAAATAACAAAACACACCATGAGGTTTCTTACCATTCTGATTTTAAAGATTAGCTTTTTTTTCTCCCTCTCTGCTCAATCGTCTTATAAAGAGATGATCAAAGATCCGTCGATTAATTTTTACGAGGTCTGCGAAGCCGCCGAGCGTTATTTTGCGGATATTGATATTACCGCCAAAGGCTCAGGCTGGAAAGGCTACCAACGCTGGAAAAATAATAACGAATACAAATATTATCCCAGCGGTCGAAGAGATAACGTCGATCCTTATTTTAAAGTAACGGCTTATAATGCATTTTTGCGAAATAGAAGTGGCGGGAATCTCAATAGCAGCACTTGGCTAGAATTAGGCCCCAGCGATGTCACCAATATCACGGGACAATACTCGGCTGGTCTAGGTCGCGTGGAAGATCTATACGTCGATCCGAATGATGAAGACCTGATTTACCTAGGATCGCGCAGTGGTGGTTTTTGGAAAACAACGGATGGCGGCGCAACTTGGACGGGAGGAACAACCGATAATTTAGTAGCCAGTGGTGTGAATACAATTGCCGTATCTCCAACGGATCCAGATGACATTACGATTAATGTTCAAAATGCAGAAAATAGTCGATCGCATGGTCTTTATCGTTCGGTCGATGGCGGAGCCACTTGGGCACAAACTCCTTTTAATCCAACCAATTTGGGAGTGGGCGGCTTAGGGTCTAGCTTTAGAGTTTATACCGTAAGGTATCATCCCACGATTCCCAATTTGATTTTTGTTGGTACCCAATCGGGGCTTTATCGATCAACGGATAATCTTCAAACGTGGACCCATTTAATTACGTCTGCCGATGTCACCAATATCGCTTTTCACCCAACTGATCCTAATATCGTTTATTTGATTGATGATACTACGAATGATCGAAACTATGTTTGGTATTCTACGAATCAGGGCGCTGCTTGGTCAGCCTCCGTACAGATTCCTTCCAATGGAGATCGCAGAGGCCTTATTTCCACAACGCCGGACTGTCCAGATTGTGTTTATTTTTCTTCTAATAATGGTACTTGGAAATCAACGAATAAAGGGGTGAACTTTACCATGCTTTCTTCGGACGGAAGTGGAAGTGGTTTTGCGGTAAATGATGCGAATCAAAGTAATATGATTTACGGTAATATTGATATGTTTACCAGTTTAAATGAAGCCAGTAGCTTTACGCAAACTGCCTGGTGGGGACTTTGGGTCAATCAGCATGGAAATGGTAACTATCAGCAAAACTTCGAGAATACTTCTGCCTATGTACACGCTGATCTTAGAATAGCCAAAAGCATCAATGGTAATTTTTATATCGGTACGGATGGCTTTTTGTGCAAGAGTACGGACAATGGATTGACCTGGGAATATATAAGCCAAGGAACCGCGATCAGAGAGAATTACAAATTAGGCGTAAGCCAATCCAACCGAGATCGAACGATTTTAGGCTCTCAAGATAATGGGACTTCTATTTACCACGAAAGTGGCTGGATTGAATTTTATGGTGCAGATGGCATGGAAGGTATTATTCATCCCTTGAATGACGATTGGATGATTACCAGCTGGCAATATGGTGGTCGCAGAAGAACTACGGATGGTGGACAATCGGGCGGTACGATCTCTCCCTCAGG
Organism: uncultured Saprospiraceae bacterium; assembly: GCA_937951685.1. Classification (GTDB taxonomy): domain Bacteria; phylum Bacteroidota; class Bacteroidia; order Chitinophagales; family Saprospiraceae; genus CALFBG01. The sequence continues at coordinate 5,275 of CALFBG010000006.1, forward strand.
ACAATCCGGTAGTGGGAATGCGGCCTGGGAAGCGCCTTTTGCTTATTCGCCGAGCGATCAAATGCAAGTCTATAATTTTAGTAAAAATGTGCACGTCAGTAATGACTTTGGAACTTCTTGGACGCTGAAAGGCTCGCCTTCGTTTTCAGGAACCATCAGTCAGGCGGCGATTGCGGAGAACAACTCCGATATTATTGTTGTTTCCAGAGGTCAGGATATTGAAAAATCAACCGATGGCGGCGCCACCTTTGCAGATATTCAAAATACTTTGCCCAACGCCACCATTCAAGATATCGCTTTTGATCCACAAGATGACAATACGATGATTGTCACTTATGCGCGCTACCAAAATGATGGCAACAAAGTTTTTATCACCACGGATGGCGGCACCACTTGGACGAACATTACGAGCAACTTAGGAAACCTACCCATTCATACCGTCGTCATTGATCACACTGCGGATAAAAATATTTACCTCGGTTCCGAATTAGGCGTTTATACCAAAACCATGGCGGCTAATAGTTGGTCGCTTTACAATACCGGTTTACCCAACGTTGCCGTGGAGGAGTTGGAAATCAATTACGGTAGCAACACCTTGCGAGCAGGAACTTGGGGAAGAGGATTATGGGAAGTCAGCTTATTAGGTCGAAGCACTTACCCTTCCATCAATTTAACCAGCATTACCGACCAACCTACGGAAACAGCACCCAAAGCAAATCTTGATCAATACGTTACTTCGGTCATTGAATACGCAGGAACCTTAAGTAATGTATATTTAGAATGGTCCCAAAATAGCAATGCCTTAGGCAATCAAATTACGATGTCGAATACCACTGGAAATACTTGGGTGTCCGATACGCCGATTCCGAACCAAGTTGCGGGCACAAAAATCTACTTCAAGGTATTTGCGGAAGGCGCGAGTGGTGATAACTCCGAAACCTATCGTTTTATGTACACCGTACAAGCAGGTTCGTTGCCGATTGAACTCACCAAGTTTACGGCGCAAGCAGTGGATAACCGAATGGTTGAGTTGGATTGGAGAACCGCTTCCGAAATGAATAACGATTACTTTAGTATTCAACGTTCTATGGATGGCAAGCATTGGGAAGAAATAGAAAAAGTAGCAGGCCTTGGCAATTCAACCGTTCCACAAAATTATTCCATCGTAGATCAAAAGCCTTATCCGGGAATCTCTTACTATCGCTTAAAGCAAATTGACGTGGACGAAAAATATGCTTATTCCCCCGTCGAAGTGGTTACGATCACGACGGATGCGATCGTTCGTATTTATCCAAATCCATCGAACCGTCAAATTACCATCGAAGGAGCAAAAACTGAAATCCAAGTTTTGGCAATTTATGATGAAACTGGAAGAGAAGTTTCTTCTTCCATATCCATTTTGGACGTAACAGATCGTTCTTGTTCGATTGATATTTCTCAGTTGCCGATTGGGGTTTATTTTGTGAAAACAAAAACGCAAATGTTGAGGGTTTTGAGAAATTAGTGCTAAGCGTACAATTTTTGCCTCGCTTGAAATAGGAGGGACGAACAAGATAGAACTGGTGTTTTTCAAACCGCATTGCTGCATAGAGATAGCCATGCGGTTTGTTGTATGCTTTGAGGATTAAAGGGTTTGTTTTTAAGTTAGGTGTTTTGAACAATGGTAGGCGCGCGGAGCGACTTTTGGTGCCGCTCCTACGGAGCTTGATGGAGTTTGAGGTTTCGGTTTACTAAGGTTTCGTTCCGCTGGAACTTTGGAGGAATGCTGGCTTTTGTGACCTAGGAGAATAATCATCAGACATAACTTTTAAGCGTTATGCTTGCGATAAAAAAAATGTAAAACGGTAGTGCTAGATGTCATCAAACCGCCAGCTTAACGCTGTCGTAACTCCTTTAGCTTGCAACCGCGATTGGCATAACATGAAAGTAACAAAAGCCTTACTATTAAAAAACAAGCTCCAGCGGAGCGACACCATAGTAACAAAACAAAGCATACATTT
>CALFBG010000007.1 GCA_937951685.1 uncultured Saprospiraceae bacterium
TTGTCCAACTTTTCAGCTTTTTCATCCTCCGTAGCGCTGCTACGAACTCCTAAAAGAGCTTCAACCTGCCTGCCGGCAGAGGCAGGTTTGAACAAAAATCTCTGCTTCTCAACTGCTTTTAGAATTATTAAACAACTTCAAAATTATTCAAAGCATCTAAAAATTAATTTTCTCGTGCTACGCTGATTTTCAGCTGTACCGTTTCACTCAGTTCGATAGATTCTTCTCCGACAACTGCGGCACTAAGCGCCAAATCTGTAGCTAAAGTTTCATTACAGATATAATCTTTAAAACTCGTCGTAGCAGCACGAATAGATTCGTGATCTTCCAGTACAATCTGAATCTTATCCGTAACATTAAAATCTTTATTCTTTCTAATCGTTTGGATACGATTAACCAATTCGCGCGCAATGCCTTCCGCCGCTAATGCTTCTGTGATCGTAATATCCAAAGCTACCGTAATGCCACCATCAGAAGCAACTTGCCAGCCCGGAATGTCTTCTGAAGTGATGACAAAATCTGCTAAGTCCAGCTCGTAATTTTCTCCCCCTAAACTTACTTCCATAAGATTTGAAGCTTCTAATTTGGAAATTTGTTCCTGTGTAAAACTACTCACCGTTTGTGCAAACGCTTTCATATTTTTACCCAACTTTCGACCTAAAGTTTTAAAGTTCGGCTTGATCGCTTTTTTGATTACCCCAGAAGTATCCGATAAAATTTCAATCTCTTTAACGTTGACTTCCGATAAAACCAAATCTTCTACAGCCTTTACTTGTGCTTCAAAAGAATCATTCAATACGGGCAATAAGATTTTCTGCAAGGGCTGCCGCACTCGAATATTTTCTTTTTTCCGTAAGGAAAGCACCAAAGAAGAAATCCGCTGCGCATAATCCATCCGTTGTTCTAATCCAGCATCAATTGCTGCGGCATCGCTACTTGGAAAATCCGCCAAGTGAATCGATTCGTATTGCTCCATCTTCGTGATGTCATTCAGGTTTTTGTACAACCAATCTGCGAAGAAGGGCGCTACCGGTGCCATCAATTTAGCAATACTGACCAAGCATTCGTACAAGGTTTGGTACGCCGAAATCTTATCCTGCGTATAACTACCTTTCCAAAAACGACGGCGACATAAACGAACGTACCAATTACTCAGTTGCTCATCTACAAATTGCTGTACCCGACGAGTCGCACTCGTTGGTTCGTAATCATTATAATCAGCATCAACGTCTTTGATCAAACTATTAAGCATTGAAATAATCCAACGGTCAATTTCTGGTCGATCCGCCAAAGCAATTTTATCTTCCCCGTATTTAAAGTTGTCAATATTCGCATAAAGCGAAAAGAAGCTGTACGTATTGTATAAGGTTCCGAAGAATTTTCTGCGTACTTCTTCGATTCCTTTGAGATCAAATTTCAAATTATCCCAAGGCTGCGCGTTAGAGATCATGTACCAACGGGTAGCGTCTACGCCATATTTCTCCAGCGTCTCAAACGGTTCTACCGCATTGTTCAGACGCTTAGACATTTTCTGTCCATCTTTGGCTTGCACCAGACCATTGGACACAACATTCTTAAAAGCTACACTATCAAAAACCATCGTCGCAATCGCGTGTAAAGTATAAAACCAACCCCGCGTTTGATCAACTCCTTCCGCGATGAAATCCGCTGGAAAATTGCGTTCAAACTGCTCCTTGTTTTCAAAAGGGTAATGCCACTGTGCGTAAGGCATTGAACCACTATCAAACCATACGTCAATCAAATCTAGCTCTCGGTGCAAAGCCGTACCGTCCGCTGCCACCAAGACTACTTCGTCGATGTACGGACGATGCATATCTTTCGGCATTGATTGCGATAAGTTCAACTTTTCGTTGGCTAAATCAATTTCTTTTTGTAATTCTTCGAGTGAACCAATACACTTTTCTTGTTTTCCATCTTCGCTTCTCCAAATCGGTAATGGAATTCCCCAGTATCGCGAACGAGAAAGATTCCAATCTTGCAAATTCTCCAACCACTTCCCAAAGCGACCTTCTCCGGTAGAAGCTGGCTTCCAGTTAATGGTTTTATTCAACTCCGCCATTCGAGCTTTCATCGAGGAACTTTTCACAAACCAGCTATCCAACGGGTAATACAAAACGGGCTTATCCGTGCGCCAGCAATGTGGGTAATTGTGAACGTATTTTTCTACTTTAAAAGCTTTATTCTCTGTTTTTAATTTGATCGCTAATTCTACGTCCGTTGATCTTTCCGGTGCTTCGCCTGCTTTGTAGTATTCATTCTTGACGTATTTACCGCCAAACGCTCCCAATTCTACTCTAAACTTTCCTTGTAAATCAACTAGAGGCACTAAATTTCCTTCGTCGTCTTTAACGAGTAAAGGCGGTACTGGAGGAGAAGCCAATTTGGCCACCAAAGCATCATCTGCACCAAAAGTAGGTGCCGTGTGTACGATTCCCGTTCCGTCCTCGGTCGTAACGAAATTACCAGCGATCACCCGAAAGGCATTTTCTGGATGTTCTGCGGGCAAAACGTAGGGTAATAATTGTTCGTATTTAATACCTACTAAATCCGCACCTTTGAATGCTTTGACGATCCAATACGGTATTTTTTTATCCGTCGACTGATAATTCGCTAAGTCTGCTTCCGCTGCTGCGGCTACATATTTCCCCGTGAATTGCTTCTCAACCAACGCTTTTGCTAAAATCACTTGTACGGGTTCAAAAGTATATTGATTAAAAGTATTCACTAATACATAATCAATTTTTGGTCCCACCGTCAAAGCTGTATTCGACGGCAAAGTCCAAGGCGTCGTCGTCCAAGCTAAGATGTGTACCGCAGCCTGACCAGCTAAAAAGTCTGGTAAAGTTTCGGGAATTACCTTAAACTGTGCGACTACCGTTGTATCCGTTACATCGCGGTAACAACCTGGCATATTGAGTTCGTGTGAGCTCAAGCCCGTTCCCGCTGCGGGGGAAAAGGGTTGAATTGTATACCCTTTATATAACAAATCTTTTTTGTACAATTCTTTTAATAACCACCAGACCGATTCAATGTAGTTTTTTTCGTAAGTGATGTACGGATTTTCTAGATCGACCCAGTAGCCCATCTTTTTAGTAATGTCATCCCACATATCTTTGTACTGCATCACTGTTTCTCGACACTTCCGGTTGTAATCATCAACGGAGATTTTACTACCGATATCTTCTTTGGTGATGCCTAGTTCTTTTTCTACGGCTAGTTCAATCGGTAAACCATGTGTATCCCAACCACCTTTACGGTCTACGCGCTTCCCTTTCATCGTTTGGAAGCGGCAAAATAAGTCTTTAATCGTTCGCCCCATTACGTGGTGAATACCAGGCTTTCCGTTGGCAGAAGGCGGCCCTTCGTAAAAAACAAAGCTATTTTCTGGATCACGTTGATCCATACTTTTCTTGAAAATTTCTGCTTGTTCCCAGAACGCTAATATTTCTTTATCAATTTCCGGAAGATTAAGACCTTTGTATTCTGTGTACATAGTTCGATGACAATTTCTAATTTAGTAAAAACGATTGCAAAGATAATAAGTCATTTGTAATCAAGTAAGTACTAGTTCAAAAGATTATAAATCCACTGCAACTAGCCAATTTGAATAATTCTTAAACAAAAAGCTCTAACAAATCTGAAATTTGCTAGAGCTTTAAGGCATTTATTAGATATTAGCAATCCCAGATTGGTTAAGTCAATCTTCGAATAATAATATTGCTAATTATATTTCTTAAAGAGGTACGCATTTTGCATTAATTGAATTGTATCCAAAATTAAGGTATATTTTTCAAAAACACAAGTCTAAGTCGTAGCCTTGCTCGGATTAGCATTTTTCACGATCTAAAAAATAAAACAGTATGGAACCATTATGGGGGATTGACTTGGGAGGAACAAAAATAGAAGGCGTCGTTCTAGAAGAAAGAGCATATCCCAATGTCCTAAAAAGATTGCGTGTTCCTACGGAAGGTGATAAAGGGTACGATCATGTGCTAGACCAAATTTCGCGACTCATCGAAGTGCTCTCGTCTGAGATTGGTTATAAGCCGAGTTACATTGGAATGGGAACCCCTGGAATCATGGATCCTAACACCAAGTTGATGAAAAATAGCAACACAGTCTCCCTTAACGATCGTTTACTCAAAAAGGATTTAGAAGATACACTTGGCATTCAGATCAAAATGGCGAATGATGCGAATTGTTTCGCCGTGGCAGAGACAACGATGGGCATCGTAGCGGAAACTTGCCCCGAAGCACAGGTCGTCTTCGGTGTGATTATGGGAACGGGTGTCGGTGGTGGACTCATCATTGATGGAAAAGTTATTCCTGGCAGACATGGGATTGCGGGTGAGTGGGGACATAATTTTCTAGACGCTTCCGGCGGACCTTGTTATTGCGGGCGAGAAGGTTGTGTAGAGACGATCATTTCTGGTCCAGCTTTAGAAAAATACTACGAATCTTTACGCGGTATTCCCTTAGATCTAAAATTCATTGTGGATCGACACTTCGAGGGGAAAGACGAGTTTGCCACTCAAACCGTAGAAAGACTCCTCAAATATTTTGGTAAAGCAATGGCAAACGTCATTAATATCATTGATCCCGATGCAATCGTAATTGGAGGAGGTCTTGGCAATTTAGACTTTTTGTACACGGAAGGTGTAGAAGAGGTAAAAAAATACGTTTTCAATGATCAGCTAAACACTTTATTTCTAAAACCTAAATTGGGCGATAGTGCGGGCGTGTTTGGTGCTGCTTTATTGTAGAAATTAATCACAGTTGCTTAAAAATTGCTCGCGAAGCCGTTTTTAAGCAACTGCACACTTTTGAATCCTAGCTTTTAGCTATACTTTTCATCCGGATTAGTTTTACTAGCTAATCCTTGCGTAATCGCACTCGCATAAGCCGCGGTATTCATCGGTCCTGGACATACTCCTGAACTTTCGCAGTGAAGAATATCGTCATATAACCAAATAAAGCCACCCTGAATACCCGTAGACTGCCATTCATTAAAGCGGTTAGCAATACTATTGAATCCCGTTGGACATTGCCCACTTTCACAAGTATCTCCGTTTTTACACCACAAGCCCGGGAAGACAAAACCTGGCGCATCAAAATTAGGGCCCATTTTAGCTTGTATCGCCTGAATCCAAGTGGCCGGATTGTTCCTTCCTCCTCCAGAATAACATTGTAAATTAAACCCAGTTACCAAATTAGGTGTCTGTTCATTTAAACGATACAAACAATCTACCCAAAAATTAAGCTGCTGGAAAGGACAAAAAGTTACCTGATAACCTAAATTGTGTAATAATTGCGAAAATGCAATTGTGGTTGGTTCATCGTAAAGGTCTTCATCATCCAGATCAATCCCGTCGATTGAAGGAATCGCAGTTTTCAACGCTTGGAAATTTCGGTACAAAATACTATTCGGTCCAATATCTGGATGGTTGGGGTAAGAACCTGGTTCTGCAAAAATTAAAGCCTTGATATTGGGAAAATCTGCTGTTTCCCAACCACCGATAGAAAATAAAATTCGATTAACGGAAGTTGTTCCTTCTTTTAAGCTATACATTTGAGCTGGCCAAACCGGATTCCCTACATATTCTCCTTCACTAATTAATAGATCCGTAGCATTGTTGAATACAAAATCACCATTGGATTCTATATGCATGAAGCAAGCAATAACTGTTGTAAAACCTGATCCTTTTAAATCATTGATAACGGAGTCTCCTCCAGTATACAAAGGACCACCACCATAAATCGCTGTCATTTTTTGATTTGTCATTTTTACTGTTTTAAGGGAGTTAAAAAGCGCTTATTTTTTCTTTCACAAAATACGAGTAGGCTATTATTTTTTTATCGGGGTAAATACGGGATTCTCAAAACGGGGATAAATACGGGTTTGTCGATACCGCGCAGAGCAAGTTTGCTAATTCCATACTTTTATCAGAAAAAAATTTAAGCTTTCGGGCTAAGGTTCCCCAGATAATTTGCTACAGCGGTAATCGTAAGCTGAATAAGTATACGGTAACCTAAGTTAGTTGCAGTGTATTACGTAAAAAACCGCTATATTTGTTAGCATGTTACAAGCAGAAAATATTCAGTTTGCCTACGATGAAAAAACAAAGCTTCAGTTCCCTGACATTCACTGTCAAAAAGGAGAACAATGGCTATTGCTCGGGCAGTCTGGCAGTGGAAAAACGACCTTATTACATCTCCTTGGTGGATTGATGAAAGCACAGGAAGGTCACATCAAAATCGCCGACACGGACATCGCTACATTGAGTGCGAGTCAGCTCGATCATTTCCGTGGTCGCAACATTGGCATTATTTTTCAAAAATCGCATTTTGTGCGAGCTTTGACCGTAGAAGAAAACCTCGTCTTAGCACAAGACTTGGCAGGCATCAAGATAGATCGTCAACGCATCAAAGTTCTTTTGGATCGCCTCAATATTGGTCATAAACTACAAGCCAAGACGGATGCCTTAAGTATCGGAGAGCAACAACGAGTTGCGATTGCCCGAGCACTCGTCAATCGTCCTAAAATTATTTTGGCCGACGAGCCTACTTCAGCGCTTGACGACCACAACTGCGACGAGGTTATTCGTTTGCTTGAGCAACAGGCCAAAGAAGAAGCAGTAACACTACTTATCGTCACCCACGACGGTCGGTTAAAAAATAAATTTGATCATCAAATTCACCTACAAAAGCAATTATGAATTCATTGAAGTTGAGTTGGAAAAATCTTACCCACAAGCCACTCTCCATGCTCTTGAGTTTGGTACTTTTTGCCTTGGGGGTTGGTCTTATTTCCATGTTGCTTTTATTAGATAAGCAAGTACAAGATAAGTTTGATAAAAATTTGGCGGGTATTGATCTCGTCATTGGCGCCAAAGGGAGTCCTTTGCAATTGATTCTAAGCAGTATGTATCATATTGATAGTCCTACTGGAAATATTTCCATCAAGGAAGCACGCCCTTTTATGAATCCAAAACATCCTTTAATCAAGTCGGCTATTCCTCTGTCCATCGGAGATAGTCACAAAGGATATCGCATTATCGGTACGACCCACGAATACGTAGATTCCTTGTATCGGGTAAATATTGGTACGGGTAAACTTTGGGTAGAAGATTTAGAGGTTACTATTGGTGCTACCGTTGCCCGAGAATTAAAGCTAAGTATCGGAAGTAATTTTCATAGCGCCCACGGATTAGGTACCGATGAAATCATGATGCACGACGATGTCGATGCGTTTAAAGTAGTCGGCATTTTCGCAGAAAGTGGTACCGTTGTAGATCAACTTATCCTAACCAATCCACAAAGTATCTGGAAAGTACACGATCATGATCACGGAGGAGAAGGAGGTGGACATGATCATGGACACGACCACGGAGCAACAGCGGAACACGATCACGATGATCACGACCACGAAGGACACGATCACGATGACCACGAGGGACATGACCATAGCGAGCACGCTACCGCAACTCCTAGAAAAGCTTTAACCGACGAAGTGGATAAAGAGATTACCAGTTTATTAGTTAAATATCGCAATAATCGAGACTGGCGAAGTTTAAACCTTGCTCGTAATATTGATGAAAATACCGATTTAAAAGCGGCGAATCCAGCTTATGAGATTAATCATCTCTACAGCATGATGGGCGTGGGCACAGAAGCGCTCACAACTTTAGCTTGGATCATCGTTTTTGTATCGGGTTTGAGTATTTTTATTTCTCTATTTTCTTCTTTGAAAGAAAGGCGTTACGAATTGGCACTTTTGCGGGTGATGGGTGCTTCTCGAGTCAAAGTATTTTCTTTAATTATTTTAGAAGGTTTGATCCTTGCTGTTTTGGGATATCTCATCGGTTTGGGCTTGAGTCATTTAGGCATGGAGCTACTCGCAGGGCATTTAAAAGCGGCTTATCAATATAATTTCACGGGAAAAATATTCTTACAAAAAGAATTGTATTTGCTCGCTGGAGCCTTATTAATTGGCTTTGTGGCAGCTGTAATTCCTGCTATTCAAGCTTCTAGAACCGATATCTCTAAAACTTTAACAGAGTCTTAAAAGAAAAGCATTCTACAATAGCTTAAATTGCGAGTAGATGATGAGTCTTAGGTTTCGCATGACGAATACCTTGAGTCTTTCCTAAAATAAAATAAATATGAAAAACCTATGGATCGTATTGTGCTTTTTGGGCACGATGCTTTGGAATACCTCAACGGCGCAAGAAAATGTTTGGCGAACTTTGGCAATGATTAAAATGGAGAAAGATTTCTCTAGTATGCAAGAAGGGAAAGAACTGCGTTTTGGTCCTTTAATTAAAAGATTAGAAGGCAAAGAAATTACCGTTAGAGGTTACATTATTCCCTTATCGGGAAAAAAAGGACAGAGTCACTTCATGTTTTCCGCTTATCCTTATAGCAATTGCTTTTTCTGTGGGAAAGCGGGACCAGAATCTGTAATGGAAGTCTACATTAAAGATGATAAAAAAGTAGATTACTCTGAGAAAATCATCAAGATCAAAGGCACTTTTGCCATTCGATCCAGTGATCCAAACGATATTATGTACCAATTATCCGATGCTGTTTTAGTTGAGGATTAAGTTTGATTTAAAATTTTATTTACTTCCGTTCGACATCTAACATTTATTAAAGAAGTTGTTTTAAAATAGATCTTAATACTTACAGGTAAAGCATTGCAACCCCGTACTTCAGCTTTTTTTCGTCACCGCAGCTATGGCTGCATAAATTCTGAACAGCATTTACCGCTTGCGGATGGGATGCAAAAGAGCTTCGTCCTGAATCACAAGCCTTTACCTTCAGTTGCTAACATCATTTTAAAACAACTTCAAAGAAATACGCCTAGCATTTTAACAACTTTGGGGCGCTAATTTTAATTTCAATACCATGATACAATTTCGTTATCTATTCTTTGCCGCAATTATTGCACTTGGCGCATTACCGACTACTTTATCTGCACAGGCAGCGGTCAAACCTGCTAACCTTTGGAAGACACTAGCGAAGATTACCTATCGCAAGGAGTACGACGAAATGATGGGCTTGAAAGTAGATGTTCCCGTTTTTAGTCAAGAAGTACAGGATTTGGACGGGAAAGAAGTGGAGGTGAAGGGCTTTATTATTCCCATAGAAGGCTATAAGAGCCACAATGACTTTATCCTTTCTGCTTATCCATATAGTATGTGTTTTTTCTGTGGTGGTGCCGGGCCAGAAACGGTCATGCAAGTTACGGCAAAGGAAGCTATTAAATATACTACCGATGCCATTACCATCAAAGGTATACTGAAATTAAACAATACCGATATCAATCAATTGATGTACGCGATTACGGAAGTGGAGTTAGTAAAAGAATAGACATTACGGCAAACAAAAAAGAACGGAACCAATCTTTTCGATTGATCCCGCTGGTATAAATTGATGTTTATATGGTCAATTGTTAATCTTGGCAAAAGTGAGTGCTCGCTTCACTCGCCTGCTCGTAACCTAAATCAGCACTTTTTTCCAAGTCTGCACATCCAGAAATGGAATCATACAGTAAGAAATGCGCTAAGGCTCGATTATAGTATGCTTCAGCATAATTGTTATCCAGTTCGATGGCTCTCGTGTAATCGTCGATTGCCTTTTGTGGTAAACCGAATAACAATTGCAAATTCCCACGATTCTTCAATACTTTAGGATTATTAGGAAAAGCTTCCAAGGCGCGGTTGATGTCATTAATCGAACCATTGTAATCGCCTAATGCTTTCTTCGTTAAGCCTCGATTCAAGTAAGCTTCCATGTAGATTTCACCATTTTTCTCAATAATTGTATTGTAGTCTTTCAGTGCGTTTTCCTTGTCGCCCATCCGCTTAGCAAGCAAGGCTCGACCAAAATAAGCCTTCGTCAAATCTTCCTGTAGCATAATCGCTTTATCAAAATAAATTTTTGCCTGTTCGAGCCTTCCTAATTCTTCTTCGACTTTACCAAAGTTGTACCACGCAATTGCGAGATTAGGATCAAGCGTTACCGCTTTAGAGAAAGCCAAAACGGCTTCGGAGAGAAGTTCTTGTTTTTGTAAAACGACTCCTCTCAGGTCGTACCCGATCGCAGATTTAGGGAAGTCGACTAAAAAAGTATCGATTAAGTCCATTGCCAATAACAAATTATCAGCTTCAATTTCTTGAACAATCTCTTCCAATTGTTGCCAGCCCAAGTTATCATCATCTTCCGTTTTGGCCAGAAACTGCTCATCTAGGGTTTGGTAATAGTAATTCAGTGTTTGTCCTGTATTCAAACCCGTCACTGCCTTTTCTGGCTCAAGCGATAGTATTCTTAGCAAACCTTGGTTGCCGTGATAACCATAAAGATTAGCTGCGAGCGGGTTGATTCGACTCGCATTTTCAAAATCAATTCTTGCTTCCGCTTCCATGCCGATTAATTGCTTAAACTTTGAACGCATGAGAAGAGCTTCGAAGGAGTTTGGATTTTGAGCAACTGCATTTTCTAGCGTAAGGAAAGTTGCTTCGTAATCAAAAAAGCGAAATTCTCGCTCTGCTTTCTGTAGCAGTGGAAGTACCGTTCTAGACTGATTATTGACACTGTAGGTTCTTCCTAACTCCGTCTTGTTCATATTGGTTGTTTGTGCCAGCAAGCTAGTTGCACACAGCACAAGCAAAATCGTACCCATTAAGTTTTTCATCTTTTCGTTTTTAACCTTGTGATAATACCAATTAAAATCATAAATATCGGCTACTTGATCCTTAGTGCGCCAAGCATCTTATTTTAAGTGATGCTAATTAGGCGTTCTTAATAGTATAACAGCTGAAACCGACAATAGTTGACATACTATACGAAATAATAGTAAAACTATCATTTTTATTTAACATTAGTACTTGCAACGGAGAGTTGGCTTGAATAACTGCGTTAACCAGCGTAAAATAAAAGGGAGAACAATGAGAAAAGAAGTACTTCCCGATTGGAGTAATCGGAGTAGAATGACTTCATTTACTAACCAAGCTGGAAAAAGAATCTATTTCGAGTGTTTGCGATGGTTTGTACCTTAGCCTTCATTCCAGTTTATAAAATCCAGCATATTATCCACTTGCTATTTTTGATTGAGCATCCGTGAGAAACTTAGTCGGAAAACAACCATGATGACGATAAAAATACCGATAACATATTGGAAAGGAAGGTAAGAGAAAACGTAAATCCGCGTTTTGTCAATAATCCACATAAAACCCAATGCCATCGTGATCATCAGTACGAGTGCCGACATCTTCCCAAAACCTGGAATTCTATCCAAGTTAACATTTTTCCGAATCAGGAGCAAAGTCGCAATCATGGAAACGACGGGAAGGATTTGCGTGTAGACATTCGTATCAAAAATACTTCTACGCTCAAAAAGGAAAAGATATATACTAAGGGTAATCGCGAAGATTCCGGGTACACAGACCAGATAGATCAAAACAGAATACAAATAACTCCATGGAGATTCATCCCCTTCTCCCTTTCCTAGAATACCTGCTAAAAATGCAGTTAATGGAATTAGAAAAAAGTAGGCAAGAATGATAGAAGGATTATCTCCAAGTAAAGTAAAAAATTCTGCAAGCGTCATCGTGGATGAGTTAGATTAAGAATATGTTTTATTTGTTGCAAATATAACGCCAAGCAAAGCACTTTCAGCATTTCTAAAATAATAATCCAGATAGAGAATGTTAAAATTACAAACTAACAGGCAACAAGTACTATACAAATAAACTACTCGCTAGTATTAAATCCAAAATATTTACGTCTATTCTTCGAAAAAAATTATATTTATAAAACGAGAAATACTATATATAAGTATTCTGTTACTATTGGTTCGGTTCCCGTTCAAACCTCCTCCGCTCTTCGTCCTAGCTAGACAAACTAAACTACCTAGCCATGTTGTATCAATACGCGAAATCATTTACCATTAATATTTAAATACTATATTCCGCTTTTGCGAAACATGCATCATTTCCCACATTTAGGTTCCTATTCCCCTAGGAATCTGACACTAAAGCTATGCCTATCATAAGAGATTAATTTTATTTTTCACCTTAAATCTTTCGTCATGAAAACCTTGAAATTCAACTCCCTCTTTTTTGCTTTGCTCACTACGCTAAGCTTCGCAATTCTT
>CALFBG010000008.1 GCA_937951685.1 uncultured Saprospiraceae bacterium
TCATTTTGAATCATGCAACCTTATATATAAAAGCCTATTCTGTACGGATAGGCTTTTTTTTGCTTGAGAACGAAGGAGTTAGCAATTGTCTATCTTGCTGAGTACACTGTAATTTAAGTTTATTAATGTTTTGAGCTTTGGGTTTTTATGCTAATCGAGGAATGCCCAGAGTTTGATAGCCTTAGCTATCATAACGAGGACAAGACGAAGAGTAGGATAAAAAGACATGTTCAAAATGTTAAGTAATTTAGATTACAGTGTACTGAGTGAGAACGAAATTAAACTTGTTTGAAAAAAATGTCTAAAAAGCTTTTTTTTTCAAAAAATCACCTTACTTTTGTGGTCGGTGAGAGTCATGCGACTAGCTCCTTCTGAACTCCCCCAGGGCAGAAATGCAGCAAGGGTAAGAAGTTGTAGCGGTGCGACATGATTTCTCACCTAATTTTTTTTCCTATCCGCCAAGCTGATCCCATTATCCGCGAAAAGCTTGTCCAAGTAATAACCAAAATTATTCATCACTTAACTTATTAAAGACATGAAATTTTTTGTTGACACAGCAAGTCTTGATCAAATTAAAGAAGCTAAAGATTTTGGTATATTAGATGGAGTAACGACCAATCCATCGTTAATGGCAAAAGAGGGTATCTCTGGTCAAGAAAATGTCATGAAGCACTACCGTGCAATTTGTGATATCGTAGAAGGAGATGTAAGTGCAGAAGTAATCTCTACGGATTTTGAGGGTATGGTAGAAGAAGGAAAGCGATTGGCAGGTATCGCGCCTAATATTGTAGTGAAAGTGCCAATGATCAAAGAAGGGGTAAAAGCAATTAGCTATTTTACGGAGCAAGGCATTCGTACCAATTGTACTTTAGTTTTCTCTGCGGGACAAGCGATTCTTGCTGCCAAAGCAGGAGCCACTTATCTTTCTCCTTTCGTCGGCAGATTGGATGATACGACTTGGGACGGTATGCAGTTGATCCACCAAATTGCAGAACTTTACGCGATTCAACAATATGATACAGAAATTCTGGCAGCGTCAATTCGAAACGCAAAACATATCGTAGATGCAGCACTCGCGGGCGCAGACATCGTAACTTGTCCGTTGAAATCGATCTTAGGATTACTAAACCATCCTTTAACGGATATCGGTTTGGCAAAATTCTTAGCAGACCACAAGAAGTCAAATAGCTAAGCAAAGTCGTTTGGCTAACAATAATAGAAATTACAAATGATCAATCAGTACTACTGATTGATCATTTGTCGTTATAGCAATTGCTACGGGGAGGTTTTAAATCGCTAGTTTAAGGGAACGCAGCAATTTAATTTTGTCTTAGTACTTATATAAGATCAAAATAATTAATTAGCTTTATTCCTAAGGACTAATCTTATAAAGATAAAAACCTTTCTATCATCTTTCTGTTAGATTTCCAAATAATAACCAATTTAACATTTCTGAAAAAATAACGTATGAAAAATTTCGCTTACTTATTCCTTTGTAGTTTTCTTTTGATGACCGTCGCTTGTAGTAAAGATGACGATACCACCAGCACACCAGAAGTTATTATAACGATTGCTGATGCAGAAGCCAGCCAAAAAAATTGGTTCTGGATTCCTAAATCGGATATGTTTGCTCGCGATGGTAGTACGACGGGTTACGTGGCCAACCTCAACGACGATTCCAAAAAATTAATTATCTATTTACAAGGTGGCGGCGCTTGTTTTAACCGTACAACTTGCGAATTTAACCCTAGTGCTTTCGGACTCACGGAATTTAATGCTACGCTCAATGGTCCTGATAATATTAATCCTGGGATACTTAATCGAGATAACCCAGATAATCCTTTCAAGGATTACAATATCGTTTTTGTACCGTACAGTACGGGAGATGTGCATTCTGGAACGAACAGTGATGGTGATGTAGAGGATGGCCCACAAAATCAAAATATGAATGGCTACGGCAATCTACAAAAAATCATCGCTGAAGTTGCTCCTTACTTTAATGACAAAGGTGTCGATGAAATCATTTTCACGGGTTCTAGTGCAGGCGGTTTTGGTACGTACATCAACTTTAATGCAGTAGCAGATGCTTTTGCAGGGGTTAAAATTACGACGATTGTAGATGCAGGACCGATCTTTTTAAGTCCAAATATTTTTCCTGATTGTTTAGCAGAACAATGGCTAGATTTGTTTAAATTTCCATTTCCTGCAGATTATGATCAATTCGTTGAAGGAACGTACGACAATAAAATTCAAGCAGTTTACGAATATCTTTCTAAGAAATACCCGAATCGACAATTTGGGCTGTGTTCTACTTATTTTGATGATACCATTCGTTTCTTTTATGGCTTTAGCCAAAATAACTGTGCGAACGGTGCGCTTCCAATTGACAATGCTAGTTTCAAAGTTGGCTTGAACCAAATCAAGACTTTATTTGATCAATTAGGTAACTGGAAAGTATACTACACGAATGGCTCGCGGCACACTTTCTTATTGCAACCCGATGCTACCGAGATTCAGACAAATGGTGTGTTTTTTAAAGATTGGTTGGTAGATTTGACGAACAATCAAGCCGAACACGTTGTAGAATAATTTTTGTAATTCAACTTTGTAATTCAACATTTTATAAATAAAATTTTTGAGCTTGTCATAACGATCGTTGTGGCAAGCTCAAAATATTAATCGCTAGATTCGATCTAAAACCAATTCAATCAATTTATCCACGGTCTGTGCAGGGTGTTGACTGAAACGGTTGGTCGCTCGATTTGCGATCAAGGCATTGCAAGAAATTGCTTGGTGTCCCAATACTTTTGCTAGTCCGTAAATACCGGCAGTTTCCATTTCAAAGTTAGTAATGCGATGCTCATCGTACTGAAAATCAGCCAAATTTTCCAGATAGTTTTCGTTGATAATTTCAGCTCTTACTTGGCGACCTTGCGGCGCGTAAAAACCCGGACAAGTTACGGTAATCCCTTTCAACATATCACTACCAAACTTTTCCAACAAGGCCTGACTTCCCTGAGCAAGATACGGTCGAATAGGAAAACTCATTTTTTTACCGACAGCTTCCATAAACATATGATGTACCATTGTTTCATCTGCATTGTGAGGCGCGTTGTAAAAATGCAGTAAACCATCCAAGCCCAAGCCATAGGAAGAAAGCAAGAAACTATCGAGTGGAATATCTGCCTGTAAACACCCCGAAGTACCAATCCGAATAATATCTAAGGACTGTAATTTCGTTTTGACCTGGCGCGTCGCAAAATCTACGTTGACCAAAGCATCTAATTCATTGAACACAATATCGATGTTGTCGGTACCAATACCCGTCGAAATAACGCTGAGTGGTTTGCCTTGATAAGAACCGGTGTGTGTAACAAACTCTCGCTTTTGCACTTGATGGTCAATCCGATCAAAATGCTTTGAAACAGCACTTACGCGATCGGGGTCGCCAACGGTAATCACGGTTGGTGCTAACTGTTCAGGGCGAAGGTTTAAATGATAGATACTACCATCAGGATTAATTATGAGTTCGGAGGCTGGAATAATCTTCATTCGGTATTTTTTTTAGAAAATATGTTTTACTTTTGTGCAGACAAAAATAACCTACCTAAGTTATTTTTAAGGAAGTTGTAATACCATTAGATTAGGGAAGTTCTTAAACCAATCAGTGGCAACTTCAAGCTTCAATTGTAAAAATAGATAATAAATACTATGAATAAAATTTATCACCTCTCGAGTTGTTCAACTTGCGTAAGAATTATCAAAGAATTGGAGGTAGACGATAGTTTTGAACTACAAAACCTCAAAGAAAAAAATATTTCGGCGAAAGCCTTAGATGAATTGGCTAAAGTAGCAGGATCGTACGAAGCCTTACTGAATAAGCGAGCCATGAAGTATCGGTCAATGGGCATTAAAGATCAAAATTTAGCAGATAAAGCATATCGACGATTAATCCTCGATGAATATACTTTCTTGAAACGACCAATCGTCATCATCGAAGGGGAAGCTTTTATTGGCAATGCTAAAAAAGTAGTGGCTGCCGCAAAAGAAAAATTAGCCAAATAAAGTCTAATCATTGGCGACGGCACTAGGTCGCTGCTTTAAAAAATACCATCATGGAAATTAATAAAACAGAAATTACGGAGTGGTTTAAAACCTTGCAAGATCAAATTTGCGCTGGATTAGAGGACTTGGATGGCACTGGGAAATTCCAGCAAGATTTATGGGAACGAGAAGGTGGTGGCGGTGGTCGAACACGGGTTATAAAAGGGGAAATCATTGAGAAAGGTGGCGTTAACTTTTCGGCAGTTCACGGTCCGATTTCGAAGCAAATGGCTGCTACCTTAAAATTGGAAGAAGGTTCTTTTTATGCCACTGGCGTATCCATTGTATTGCATCCTAAAAGTCCAATGGTACCGATCATCCACATGAATGTCCGCTATTTTGAAATGTCAACGGGCGTTTGGTGGTTTGGTGGCGGTATTGACTTGACGCCACACTACGTCGTACCGGCTGATGCACAAATTTTTCATCAACACCTGAAGAACGCTTGCGACCAACATCATCCGACGTACTATCCGGAGTTTAAAAAATGGGCAGACGATTATTTCTTTATCAAACATCGAAACGAAACGCGAGGCATTGGTGGCATTTTCTTTGACCACCTGACGGATAAAACGGGCATTTCCAAAGCAGAACGGTTTGCTTTTGTAAAGTCGGTAGGAGAGGCTTTTGTTCCTGCTTATCGCGAAATGGTACAACGTAATATCTCCAAAAGTTACGGCGAAAAAGAAAAGAATTGGCAAGCGTTACGCAGAGGTCGATACGTGGAATTTAATCTCGTTTGGGATCGCGGGACAAAGTTTGGGCTAGACTCCAACGGTCGCACAGAATCCATCTTGATGAGTTTACCGCCCGTTGCCAATTGGGTATACAATACACCACCGGAAGCTGGTTCGGAAGAAGAAAAAACCTTGAATTTCTTACGTAAAGATATTGACTGGTTAGCGATGACTGTCTAAACTTGTTGGCAGAGCGACAAATTATAAAATGATTTCGGCGTACCTTGTTCGTCGATGAGAAGAATACGTTTACTATTATTGTTGCTTTTTGGCTTTGGCATTGTCCTCAGCTGTTTTGGGCAAGGTGCGATCGACGGCTATATGAAAGGGCGTGGAAATACGGATGTTGCCTTGAGTTACTCAACGGATAGTTACTCGACCTACTATTTTGGGAGCGAAGAACGAGCCATTGAAAATACTACCCAAACAATTAATTTCTTCGCGAGTCATGGTTTTACGGATTCTTTAGATATTGTATTTTCGATTCCTTTCATCTGGACCGATAGTTTGAATCGTGGCATTCAAGATGGCATTGTCGCGCTTAAATACCGACCGTACCGAGGAAAGTTTTCAGCTGGTAATTTATCGTTGATTGGCTCAATTGGAGCAAGCTTTCCCTTGTCTAATTACAAAACAAGTTCTGCGAATCCGATTGGGCAAGCCGCTACCATTTTACAAACGAGAGTCTTGGCGCAGTATGATGCTTTTGCGGGGTGGTTTGTACAAATTCAATCTGGCTACGAATTGCGCTTCAATCCTGTCCTACAGCACATTTTACCTATTTCTTTGAAAGCAGGATATTCGAATGCCTTTCTTTATGTAGATGCTTGGTTGGACTATTATCGGACCTTCAACGCGGCGGCGGATACGAGAATTTTTGCAGGCTCGGGAACGAGTTATTTGCGTGTGGGAGGAACGATCTATTACGGTATTCAGCCGCAGTATGGCATTTTCTTAGGTGGCGCCTATACGCTTTCTGGTGAGAATATCGGACAGTCTACGCGTTATAATGTAGGTTTAGTGTACAAATTTATGGCATCGAATTAGGTAGAGATTAATTACAAAGTAGCGTAATCGGAGCGATTTCAATTTGGTTACTTTCATTACCCGCCCGATCGGTAATGCGCAGCAGGAAAATCACTTCATCGGTTGGAATATTAATATCGCTTTCACAAGTTCGACCATCAGGGAAAATACAGCAAGTTCCCGTTCCAAAAATTCGGACAGAAATCTCTCCAGAAATTCCATTTCCCACGCCTTGTTCCGGTACTTCCGGAATTCTAAACTGGATAAATTCGGTACCATCTCGCGTATCCGTCAAGGTAACATCTAAGGTATTTTCTTTATGGCCAATATCACCATCGCCGTCCGTGAAATCAAAGACAATATCCACAAAATCACTTTGATTGCCTTGCTCCAAGGAATTCTTACTCAAGCGATTAAACTCCAAGACGGGTTCGATTGGATAATCGGGTGGTTTCGTACAAGAGAGCACCGTGAGTAGCGTAAAGAAGAAGGTATATTTGAGCAATTTCATAAGCTTGAGGAAATTAGCGAATTTTAAAGATACAGACCAAGAAAGTATAATATATAAATTATCTGCCAACCAAAGTTGTTTTTGTGCTAGATTATTGATAAAATAGCCAGCTAGGAAATCAATATTGATTTTTGCTACAGCAATTGTGGGCAAGAACCTTATTTCTTAACGAGAATTGCGGGTTTTTGTTTTAAATTTGTACGGACTAATTTTTTATATAAAGAAGTTGTTTAAAAACTTCAAAGTCTACTATTCTTTCAACTTCACTAGTTAACTTACAACTTTGCGGGAAGCCTTACTACATCAAATCAATAATATCGAGTCGCAGGATTTTACGAAAGTGAGCCTTGCGGTATTTCGTTACCAAGCGACGCATAATGCTTTGTATCGAGAATATTTACAACTACTCGGTTGTCGCGTAGCGGCGGTACAGCAAATCGCTGATATTCCCTTTTTACCGATTTCTTTATTTAAAAACTATTCCATTAAAACGGGAGCATGGGAAGCGGTCCGTAGCTTTTCGAGTAGTGGCACCACGGGACAAACCACGAGTAAACACCATCTCAAATCCTTGAGCTTGTACGATGAAACCTGTCGGAAAATTTTCAAGCATTTCTACGGTGATCCACAGGACTACTGTTTTTTGGCTTTGTTGCCTTCTTATCTGGAGCGCGAAGGTTCGTCGCTGGTGTATATGGTCGATCAATTTATCCAAGATTCTAAGTACGCAGAAAGCGGTTTTTTTCTGGACAACCAAGCCGCCTTGATGGAACGCTTAGTAGCTTGTCAGGCCAAAGAAATTCCCACCGTTTTAATTGGGGTTAGCTTTGCACTTTGGGATTTAGCAAAAAAGCATCCAACGGATTTGTCCAAGCTAATCATCATGGAAACGGGCGGGATGAAAGGGCGCGCCAAAGAAATTACCCGCACGGAATTGCACCAGATTTTAGCAGATGCTTTTCAGGTGGAACACATCCATTCCGAATACGGCATGACGGAACTACTTTCACAAGCGTACGCCAAAGAAGCCGGTTTATTTCATCCTGCACCGACGATGAAAGTACAAGCTCGTCAAATCTCCGACCCTTTGTCGCCCGAAAAAATTGGTCGCACCGGCGCGTTGAATATCATTGATTTAGCCAATTTAGACTCTTGTGCGTTTGTTGCCACGGATGATTTGGTGAAAGTTTATGAGGAAGGGAGTTTTGAGGTTTTGGGGCGTTTGGATGATAGTGAGATAAGAGGGTGTAATTTGATGGTTACGGATATTTTGTAGGTGGGTTCTGTTGCGTAAAAGACTAAATTATTCAAGAAAAATTCTATTTTTGCAATATGGAATATGTTGAGAAAATTAATAAAGAGTTGAAACCCAAGATTGACAAAAAGTTAAATAAAACTGTAATAGATTTATTCGCAGGTTGTGGAGGTTTATCTCTAGGTTTTGAATCTCTAGGTTTCAAAACAATTGGCTATGAGAAATTGACAGATGCGTCAGAAACATATAATAATAATCTTATAGGTAAATGTTATAATGAAGAATTAAGTATTGATACTGAATATCCCAACGCAGATATAATAATTGGAGGACCGCCATGTCAGCCTTTTAGTGTTGGTGGCAAACAAATGGGGTTAAATGATTCTAGAGATGGTTTTCCCATATTTATTTCAGCTGTAGAAAAAGTTAATCCTGAAGTACTCCTTTTCGAGAACGTAAGAGGTTTACTTTATAAGAACAAATGGTATTTACAAGAAGTAATAGAAAAATTGGAATCACTAGGATATAATACTTCTTTTAGATTATTAAATGCTAAATTTTATGGAGTTCCTCAGAATAGAGAAAGAGTAATAGTGATTGGTGCTAAAAACACAATACACTTTCCATCAAAGGTTAAATATAAAGTAACGGTAGGCGAAGCGATCGGAGAATTAGCAACTCAGATTCCAGATAATGCAAAATTCTTAACTTCTAGCATGGATAAATATATAGCTAAATATGAGAAAGCATCAAAATGTGTCAATCCAAGAGATTTATACATGGATAGACCTGCAAGAACTTTAACTTGTAGAAATTTAGCAGGAGCCACAGGAGATATGCATCGAGTGAAATTACCTGATGGGCGAAGAAGGAGAATCACAATAAGAGAAGCTGCTAGACTACAAAGTTTTCCCGATTGGTTTAAATTTTCAGGAAATCAAACTGGAATCTATAATCAAATAGGGAATGCTGTTGCTCCTTATTTTGCTTTATCTCTTGCAAAAGAAATAAAAAAATATTTTGAACCAAATTATAACGAAAATTCTTATCCGATAAAAGATGAGAACGATCAAATACTTCTATTTAATGAGCCTGAAAAAATACATAGATCCAAATAAATGTAAAACCTTTGCATCAAAAAAAGGAGAGGTTCAAAAATTGATTAATCATACCTTGTTCATTCTTGAAACATTTGGAATACCTTTAAATAATACTCCTAGAAGATTAGAAAGAATGGCTATTGCTTTTTTAGCAATAGCAGATATAAAAACAATAAAAGAAATCAAAAAGGCTAAAAATCTTTCTGATCATTCATATTCATTAAAGACAAGAGAAGTAATCGAATATGTTAATACTAATTTTCAAGAAAAAATTAGCAGCGGTTCATATGACGATATAAGAAGAAAAGATTTGAAGTTATTGGTTACTGCTGAAATTGTTTTACAATCAAGTCCTAATTCGGCAACTAATGATTCTACTAGAGGGTATGGGTTGAATCCACGATATGCAAAATTATTAGAAACCTATTTTCGTAAAGATTGGATGTCTATTGTAAATAGCCAATTAAAAGGAGTAAAAACACTTGCCGAGAAATTAAAGCGAAAAAGATATCTAAATCAAATTCCTGTAATCCTTCCATCAGGTAAAAAACTAAAGTTTTCAATTGGTCTACATAATGATTTACAAAAAGCTATTATAGAAAACTTCCTTCCAAGATACGGGTATGGAGCCAAAGTACTTTATCTTGGTGATACTTCAGATAAATATCTACATTTAGATAAAGCTGGATTAAAATCACTAAATTTTTTTGAAATTTCTCATGATAAATTACCTGACATTATTGCTTATTCAAAAGATAAAAATTGGCTCTACTTAATTGAAGCGGTGCATAGCTCAGGTGCAATTAGTGAACTTAGGTTACTTCAACTTCAGGAACTAACAAAGAAGTGTAGTGCTGATATTATTTACATTACAGCTTTTCTTGATCGCACAACTTTTAGAAAGTTCATCGTAGAGATAGCATGGGAAACAGAAGTTTGGATAGCAGATAATCCAGATCATTTAATCCACTTTAATGGAGATAAGTTTTTGGGGCCATATAAAGAGTAGAATAAAAAAATTAAACGGTAAAAATAATAATTTATATTACAAAGTATTCAATGTCCCTTCTAAAATAACCTACTTTCTTTTGAGCAAAACAAAAGGTATTTGCAAGAAAGTAATTTCAGCTGAAAAGACTTCGTATTTTCCATAATGCGCCACTTAAAACTAAAAATCTCCCTCCAAAACTCAAACCCAC
>CALFBG010000009.1 GCA_937951685.1 uncultured Saprospiraceae bacterium
ATCACTTATTAACTTGCATCATCTTTTGAACAGTCTTTTCGTTACTCAAAAAATAAAATGATTTAAAGCGCTAATTCATGTCTTATCAAAATCCAATTCGTATTTTTTCGCCATCGCAGCTCGAAAAGCTTTCGCCTGCAACGCTGAAGAAATTGAAAAAAGAGATTTTACTGCATTTTCAACTCACCGACGACTTAACCATCGAACGGAACGGGCAGCAGTTTGATAAGAACGAAGTGTTAAGGATTTTTCAAAGCTTAGAGACAGATTTAGAATTACATTTACATATTTTTCAAAATAAAAAATTACGCGATTTTTTACAGGATAGGACCTTAGCTTTTTTTGAGGACAAGGAAGCCCAAGCTTTGGTATTAGCGGACGAAAAATACCGCGTGCAAATCAATGATTTCATTGCTGAGATACTTAATCCAGTTACGGCGAAACTGATGAATAAAGTCGTCTTTTCCACGCTGAGCGATTTGAGAAAAATTTTAGCCTATTGCCAAAACTTAGATTTTGCTCAACAAAGTCGCGCGTACCATAATGCTTATTTGTCCGTGCAGGTTTTTGTGGATAGATTGCCGGAAGATTATCCGTCTCCGTATTTGCACGAAGATGGTGCAGCATTCATTCCCGCATTAAATAGCTTGGTGAATCCGCTATATTATAAATGTTTTCAATTTTTGCCAGATGTTTTTCAGCAATTTGGATTTAAGTATGCGATGTGGTGCCACAATAATGTGGTGAATGCTGCTTTCAAACGGCATACTAGATTTGGCCAGTATCAACGGGCTGATTTGGTCACAATTGCTAAGGCACAAGAGATTGGGATTAACGTCGCACAGTCTCCAGGCTTCGAAAATAATAAGAAGATTTTACATAAATATCTCCACGGTCGAGATTATAGCTACGACGAAAAAACAGACTACTGGGGAATCATTAAAATTATCGCAATCATTGTAGTGGCTGTTATGCGTTTAGCTACTTTGGATAGTTGTGGTCAGTCTTCCTCTTCCCGTTATGCGAAGTTGGATTATCAGGATTATAGATTTAAACCTAATTTTCCGAATAGGTCGATTAATGATATTTATAATCAAAAAAAATCACTCCAAGGGCAAAGTGCGGACAATGCTTCTTCCTCAACGCTAAAGACTTTACTCGGAAAGTACACGGGAGATTCCCCTCAGCAATTAAATGCGGAACAAACATTGGTCGAAGAAAAAGATAGCACGTTATACTTACACTTTACGGTGGATATGTTGCCGACTAAGGTAGGAGAATTTTCTTATTTACTTTCGCAAGAAATTAAAACGAAGTATTTGACGGGGAGGGATAAAGATGTGGTGTTTAGTTTTCGAGATCGTACGATTCTTGGGTATACTTTAAAACACCGTTTCCGATCGCTCACAAATGGAAATGGAGACTACGTTGCCATTCGACTCAAAGGAACACACGTTGGCGGTTCGTCAAATGGTTTCGAGCATAAGTTGAATACAAAGCGCTTGCTGAAAAGTAATTTGCTGCGGGGAACGATTACGAGGTACAGCACTTATACCAATAGGAAGCTAACGGAAGATCATTTTGAAATTCGGCGGGGCAAAAATCCAGTACCAAATGGAGAGGATGCGATTCCTCGTGCCCTGAACGAAGCGCAATTTGAACGTTGGGAGGATTACTACATTGCACCCGTTAGCGAGAAAGGGTACGAACTCTCAAAGTATCAATTGGAAATTGAGCAAACTAAAAGAAGGACTTCAAATAATCAAGCGTATAAAGATGTTATTCTGAATAATTTGTTTCGAGTTTCTTTTAAAAGTTTGACTTATGGGCGCTATTACAAATTAGATAATATGGCGATGGTACAACCCAAAAATCAAACGCATTATAAGACATTAGCCAAGCAAAAAGCGACCACGGACCTTAAGGGATCGCTGAGCTATTATCTAAACTCAGCAGAAGCACAAGTTGGGATTTACTCGTTGAATGGGCGGAAATTTCAGTTGCGCTATTTTATCAGTTTAAAGACAAGACGAATCATTGGTATGCACATGGTCAGTGTAAGCGAAGATTTAAAAATTGCGGAATTGATTGAAGTGTTTTTCTAGTGATTTTCGGGTAAAAGTGGCTTTTTAGAAAAGTGATATTTTGAATAATTTTAAATTTTAAAAAATGGGTAAGCAATTCAATAAAATCAGTACGGCTTTAACTAATTTCATCGAAGCACAAAAGCTATTTTTTGTTGGTACCGCCCGACGGGAAGGAACGGTGAATATTTCGCCGAAAGGCATGGATAGTTTAAGAGTCGTTAATCCAAATCTTGTGGTGTGGTTGAATCTAACGGGAAGTGGTAACGAAACGGCTGCGCATTTGCTAGAAAGCGACCGAATGACCATTATGTTTTGTGCCTTCGAAGGAAGTCCACTCATCTTGCGCCTTTATGGAACGGCAAAAATTTACCACGAAAGAGACGCGGCTTTTCAAAGCTACCAAGCTTTATTTCCGCCACATCTTGGGACGCGACAAATCATAGCCATGGAAGTAGAGCTCGTACAAACCTCTTGTGGTTACGGCATTCCCATTTTAGCTTTTCAAGAAGAGCGCACGCGCTTATCGGAGTGGGCAGCGGAGAAAGGGGAGGACAAAATCAAAACGTATTGGAAAGAGAAAAATGCTATTAGTTTAGATGGACATCCAACTAAGATCTTTGGGGAGGAATCCGAATAGCGAAGGTGTCTTGGTAGGAATTGGGTAGTTGTTTTTTGCTAAGAGCAAGTAGGGAAGCATTTGCACCCGATTCGCGCAACGATAAAAATTAAAGTTGGGCAATCACTTTATTGCATAGTTTTAATTAAAAAAATAGCTAAAACCTTTTTTGCCGCGTGTTTTACATTGCTGCGGAAATGCCTTTTTCCATACGGCGAACGCCTTATATTTGTGCGATGAAAAAGATGTTATTTTTAAGCCTATTTGTGAGTTTGCTGATTTTCAATGCTTGCGATAAAGATGATGCTACACCGACGGAACCTCATACGCACGATCAAGCCGACGATTATGATTATCAAATCCAATTAATGGCGCCTAGTGCAATGGATAAGAAAGTTGGGGATACGGTACATGTACACGTAGAATTTGCGAGTGGAACGGGAGAAACCATTCACCACATTCAAGTAAGTTTGATGAATCAAGCGGATAGTACGGTGGTTTATAGCGAACCGAACGTCGCACATGTACACCAAAGTGGCGGAACGTATTCTTTTCACGATGATATTGTGCTAACGGAAGCCAACGGTGTAATGGGACATACCAACTGGACCTTAGAAGCTAAGGTTTGGGGACACGATGCGGGTTTACAGGAAGTTGTAGAACGCGTTAGTTTTCATGTGCATCCACAGTAAATAAAAAGAAATAGGGCTTTCGCCCAAACGATAAATTATATTGTATTAAAGCCAATTGCATAGTTTTAGATCTACGGATCGAGGTATTGCAATTGGCTTTTTTTTATGGGAGTTGTTTTGCAGCAGAATTATTTTTATTTTAAGCTGATATAGTTTTTGGTGCTAAATGAATTTACTTGGCACCTAATCTTTTCACGAAAGCTCCTAATCGGTCCATATGAAAATTGAACAGCTAACACTCTATACAACGCAGTTGGCGAAGCAAAAGCATTTTTACAGTGAGGTACTTGGTTTGACGATTAAGAACAGCACAAAAGATCAAGTCAGTTTTGCAATTGGTCGATCTACGTTAAGCTTCCAAGCGGTGGCAGTTGCAACGCCGTATCATTTTGCGATTAATATTCCAGCGAACCACGACGAAGCGGCTTTGGCTTGGCTAAAAGCTAGAACAACTGTTTTGAAGAGTGGGGAAGACGAAATTCAAGATTTTGACTTTTGGAATGCGAAGGCTATTTATTTTTATGATCCAGATAGGAATATCGTAGAATTTATTGCGCGTAAAAATTTAGCGAATGCAGCTGCTGAAGTTTTTGGTGCGCAACAGTTACTGGAAATTTCTGAAATTGGTGTACCGACTAAAGATATGCTGGCCACTTATGAAAGTATTCAGCAAATTGAAGGAATTGAAATATTTAGTGGAGCGGTGGAAAAATTCTGCGCGATCGGTGATGAACACGGTCTGTTTATTTGTATTGCCAAAGAAGAACGGGATTGGTTTCCGGTCGATGACAAAGCATATTCCTCGCCTTTCGAATTGCGACTACGAATAGCTAGTCAAGCGTATCAAGTGAGTTTTCGGGAAGATCTTTTGGAGGTAAATAGGCTAGGAGCGACTAAGACTTAGATCATTCCTGTTGGCTAATCACATCCATTTTTAGCGCTGAGCATTAGATCCAGAAATTAGTCGAAAAGTAAAATAGAAATTTTGCGCTAGGTAGCGAATAAAGTTCTGACTCGCCTTACCGTTTTCGCAAAGAAAATAAAAATTCAACGCCACCTTTCTTTCTCGATTTTGCCGAGATTTCCCCTTTGTGAAAAAGCACTGCATTCTTAACGATGGACAAACCAAGTCCCGTTCCACCTTGTTTGCGAGAGCGACCGCTATCCACGCGATAGAACCTTTCAAAGATTCGATTGAGGTGTTCTTCGGGAATTCCCATCCCGTTGTCGAAGTAAGAAAAATAGTAGAAGTTTTTATCCTCGTGGTATTTCGAAATTTTAATTTTCGTACCAATTCCGGCGTAGTTAATACTATTCTCTACTAAGTTTTGAAAGATAGAGTAAACGAACTCCTTGTTGCCCATGATCGTAATGTCCATGGGGAAATTGCAAGATAGTTCCATCTTTCGAGCTTCCATTCGCAGCTCCGTGGTTTCACGGATTTCCATGATAATATCATAGAGACTAACCCGTTTTTTTTCGAAAAAATCTACTTCCGTTTCTAACTTATTGATGGTCGTGATATCTTGAATTAGGCGGTTGAGTCGTTCCGTTTGGTAAAAAGCTTTTTGAATAAAATAGACTTTTTTCTCTGCTTCAATTTTTGGATTGGCCAATACCGTTTCGAGAAAAGCCTGAATAGCAGAGATTGGTGTTTTGAGTTCGTGCGCGATGTTGGAAGTCATCTGTTCTTTGATGATTTTATTTTTTTCTCGCTTGGTGATATCGGTAATGATAATTTCAAAACTCTTATCATAAAAGATAATACATTTAATGAGAAAGTATTTTTGATCCTGTTGGATTTTAATTTGTTTCTCCAATTCGTTGCTCTTCGGTAATTGCTGATCTAGATAAAGATAAGGCGCTAAAAAAGCATTAATTTCTTCGAAGTCTTTCAGTTTGAAAATATCAAAATCGCCATCAATTGATTTCTCTGCGATCACGTTGATGTAGTTCATAAAGTGCTGATTGGAGAGTAACTTTTTCTTATCAGCAGAAAAGATGGCAACGCCTTCGTTGATGATATAGAGGTGTCGGAAAAGTCTTTCTTTTTCTTTGGAAAGCTCTAACTGCGTCTCCTGCAAGTTGTCGTAGATGCGCAGGATCTGTTTACCGATAACGCCGATTTCATTGGTTGGGAAACTGATATTGGTATCAATGTTTTTTTGTGTACTTGCATTAATGGCGAATTCCTGCAACTTCGAAATACTAAGGGTGAACTGATTGGTGACAAACCAAAGCAAGACGAGGATTGCTAAAAATAGAAAGAAACTGAAATAGAAGAAATCTTGATTGGCTTTCAAAAAAGTGATTACCGTCATATTGTATAAAACGGCGGTGCGGACATAATAATCATCCATTTTTTTAGCGTAGTAATAATAGGTTTGCCCGGTGGAACTAGATTGTCGAATACTAGCACCTTTTGCGTTTTTATCCGCAGTAATGAGCTCTGGTCGGTTGCGATGGTTTTCTAGTTTTTGGTAATCTTTGATAAAGCTATCGTAGAGTACTTTACCTTCTTTTGAGATGACGGTAATTCGAGTGTCGGCTAGTGGAATAAGCGACTTGAGGGAATCAATGAACCGATATTGTCGAGAACGTTGGATATTGTTGTTGTAGATATATTTTCCGGTAATTTCGGCAATATTATCTAAGGTAGTCTCTAATTTTTCTACTTGAAATCGCTTTTCTCGGAGGTATTGAAAACTGATTGAAATCAACAAAAAAATGGTGAAGACAGATAAATAATATAGGAGCAATTTTCTACGATAAGAGTACTTTGCCATTCGTTTAATTAAAAAAAAGTAATGTTGTTTGAGCGAAGGAGATCGCTTGCTATTCAAGTTTTAGACAAGTATTAAGATCGGTCAAAACAATACCCATAGCCTGAACGGCTTTTGATCTTTTTACCAATGATACCAATTTTTTTTCGAATTCTTGCAATGTTGACATCTACCGTTCGATTAACGACAATGACATCCATCGACCATACTTTGGAGAGAATCTCATTTCTGGTAAAAATCCGACCTTCATTTTGCACGAGCAAGGCTAGGATTTCGAACTCTTTGCGGGTCATTTCAACATTCACTTCACCAATCATAACTTTCTTCGTCGTGAGGTCGAGGGTCAGCTCCTCAACTTTAATTATCGTTGGTTTGGCTTTTGGAGAAGGGGAGGGAGTTGTACTACTACGATTAATTACGGCTTTAGATCGTGCGATGACTTCTTTGATTGAAAAAGGTTTTGCGATATAATCATCTGCGCCGACATTAAAACCCGTTAAGGTATCATTTTCCGTATTCTTTGCCGATAAGAAAATGATTGGCGTAGTGAGCTTGAGTTTAGTTTTAATTTTGTTGGCAAACTTAAAACCAGACATACCGCTCATCATGACATCTAAAAGAATAAGGTCAAATTCGGCTAGTGGAAGCGTTAAGGCTTCTTCGGCAGAATGTGCAATTGAAATCTGAAAGCCTTCACTTTCCAGATTGAATTGAAGAATTTCACAGAGATCTTCTTCGTCATCAACAATCAGTATCCTCTTGTCCATGATGCTCGAAATTAGCAAATTATTTAAATAAGGATAGAGCTTACGAGTAAGCTCTATCTTCTACAAAACATTTCTAAACAAAATAAATGCTTCTTTAATATCAGCATTCGATGAAAAGAACCGCCCCAAATGGCGGCATCACTCACTTGATTTTCTTTTCACTGAATCTGACGACTCAAATTTATTTTAAAAATTACAGTTTAGGAAACGGTTATTTTCTAGTTGACGGAATACGTTAGTCCCACAGAAAAAGTTTGTCCCGGGTTAAATTGACTGTAAATATATTCTTTATCATTATAAAGATAAGTTCTTCTGATGGAACTATCCAAAATATTATTAGCAGAAAGTCGCATCGAAAATCCTTTCCCAATATCTTTCCCAATGTTGAAGTTCAAAGCATGGAAAGCTTGCTCGTATACGTTGGGTGTACCAGCGGCAATGACGACGGCAATTTTAGCAGCAGCCATGTTATAGCTTAGGTTAGCATTTAAGCCTAATTCTTTATTATCGTAAGCTAAAAAGCTATTGATCACAAATGGAGATTGCCCAAACATTTCACGGGTAGCTTCTGCATCGGGATCAGTACCACGGATCGCGAGCAACTCTAATGGATCGATACTTACCGTAGATTTTACCAAGGTAACATTGGATCCAATCTTAAAGTTTTTCATTCCGGGAAGGAAATCTAAATTCTTTCTTAACTCAATTTCCAATCCAACCAAATTCGCTTCGTCAACGTTTTTCCAAGATAATTCTGGATTTGCCGCAATCGGGTTAAAAGTGGTTTCGATTGGATTTGTAAATCTTTTGTAGAAAGCACTTACCGAAATCAATTCACCGGGCTGTAAGAACACTTCCCACCGTAAATCAAGGTTATCAATCGTGGTTCTTTGTAGCTCCGCATTACCAATTTTTGTTTCTCCCGTAGAGAAATCGTAAGAAGCATATGGTGCTAATTCTCTAAACGTAGGGCGAGCAATTGTACGTGAAGCCGCTAATCTTAAATTCATATCTTTCAATACGGAGTAGCTGACGTTCAAGGCTGGCAATACATCCGTGTTACTCAAATTCCCTTCTGGTAATTCGGTATCAAAACTTTGGATTGAAATCTCTGCCATCTCTACTCTTGCTCCCGTTTGTACCTTTAAGCGTTCTCCCACGTTCAAATCTAATTGAGCGTAAGAAGCAAATACGTTTTGTGTTCCGTTGTAGTTATTTCTTAGCTCCGAACCATCCTGTACGTAAATGCCATAAATGCCTCCAGCAGCTTGACCAATATTGTCGTCTTGGAAATATTCGTTTACGTCTCCAGTGAAGTTATTATTCTGGCTATTGATATCAATTCTTTGCTCCGTAAATTCCCGTTGCTTATATACATTGGCAAAACCAACTTTTACTTTTGAACCTTGCTTGAAGAAGTTAACCGGTGCTTCAAAATCAATTTTGTTATCCAAATTAAACTCTTGCATTTCTCTGGTAAATCTCGCTGGTGGAGAGTATTTCGCATTTTCAATTTCGTAGGTTCTTACGCCGTTATTAACGAAGTAACTATTGGTAAAGTATCTCAAATCTGGGGTAGATTGACTGGCATTCGTAGCAGTACTCAACCAATTTACCTTTAAGTTTTTCAAACCTTCGAAGTAGTGCGAACCTTTCAATTGTACCGAAGAAATAGCGCGTTGAATATATTCCAACTCTCTGGTCTGTTGGAAAGAACCAATCTCGTCACTCGGTCGTTCACCCTCTAAGAATCGAGCAATTGTATTTCCACTTCGGTTGTGAATACCAATTAAACCAATTTTGTGCTTAGGACTTAATTTGTAGTTTAAACTTAACATTCCTCCAATCAATACTTCCTCCTGACCCTGTTCTAAATTCAAAATTCTTTCCGTATTCAGTGATTCTTCGTTTGCGCCCGTTAATTGGTAACGTCCCGTTGTGCCATCCGTGAAACCACGGAAGTTTTTCCGGTAGCTCAAAGAAGCATTGTATCCTAAAAATCTTTCTCCAATTTTTACTTGGTCACCAACAGAAATTGCGTGGCTATGATTTAAGAAAGAAGTTTTTTCTTCTACGTCCATATTTCTGCTAAACGAACGAGTAACCTCATCTAATTTATTATTGTCCTGATATAAGAATGGAATCTCGTTAGAGTTAACGGGCCACTGACGTGTACCATCGTCGTAGGCTAAAAAATCCGTTTTACCACCTTCGTAGGTCAAGAAATCATCTCTTAAACTACTATTGGTGTTATAGCCTAGCGAACTAGATAAGCGTAAGGTAAATTGTTCTGGAAAGTCTTTTGTTTCGATATCAACGTATCCTCCGGTGAAGCTTCCGGGTAGGGAAGGAGAGAAGGTTTTGTGTACCACGATATTATTGATAATATTGCTTGGGAATAAATCCATTTGTACCGTATTTCGGTTAGGATCTAAGCCGGGGATTTCAGCACGGTTTAAAGTCGTCATACTATAACGGTCGCTTAATCCTCGTACGTATACATATTTTCCACCTTCTACGGAGATACCCGAAACGCGCTTCAGGGCACTAGCAGCTTGACTATCGCCATTTCTAGAAATTTCTTGTGTAGAGATGGCATTGATAACGGAAGTCGTTTTCTTTTGCATCATCAAAAGCGAGTTTTCCGTATTGGTTACTTTTCTGCTGGTTACAACGACTTCTTTTAAGTCGATGCCGTCTCCACTAGATAGACCAAAGTCTTGTGTGGTAATTTCACCAGCTTTAATTTCAATATCTGTTATTTCAATTTCTTGGTAGGAAACGTAGGAGCTAACAATGGTATAAACACCAGGTGCGAGTTCAAGGGCAAAAGTACCATCAATATCGGAAACGGTACCGGAATCACTTCCTTTAACCATTACGGTTGCGCCAATAAGTTCTTCACTGTTGGATTTATCAAAAACCTTCCCAATGAGCTTACCATTTTGCGCAAAGCTTAGAGCGGAGAGGAACATACAGCATATTCCTACGATTAATGTTTTGTGCATTTTAATTTTGTTTATAGAAATGTTGAATAAAGTGGTGTTCAAATCGGTTGGTCTTTTTACCCCCTCAGTGAACTTCATGAATTAGTGTCGGCAATTTTAATTTTTCTTGCCGACACTAATCGTTTTGCATTTAGAATTGAAGTTTAATAATCTTACTAATCGTTTAATCCGCTAGTCGAGATCAAGGTCCATCCTTTCGCCCAAGAAGCAGCATTAGGATCAAAAGCACCTTTGTAAGGAGCTTCTGTCATCCAACTATCTGGAAGGCTTGCAAGGTTGTCACTTACCATTCCCGTAGGAACCAATTGCCAAGAATCGTTTCCGTAAATAAGACCGGGATCCGCAACGGTGTTACCCGCAGTGTTGAAGTAATCGGCAAAACTTGCAGCCGCAGTTAAAGAATCTGTATTAGCACTAGCACCATCTCCAAAAGAAACTTGGAAGATACCAGCAGCAGTTCCATCTGCGATATCGTAAAAGATGTTGTGCTCAAGGGTTAAATTACCATCTTGGAATCGGTCAAAAGCACCTTCTCCTGATAATAATTCAACGTCAACCCCTTTGTCTTGATTTACAAAAATACTATTGACGTAATGTCCACCAGCGTTATCTCTGAACGTAAGCATTCGCTTTCCAGCACTTGCGCCACGACCGACGTAAGTTGCGTTGTAGATATTTGGCGTAGCGTAAGGCAGCGCCGTTTCAGGAGAAGTACCACCGTCGTGTTCTCCCACGCGGTCGCCAGATTCAGCTTCTTGGATAGCTACCCAAAACTGTCCCATTCCTCTGTATCCTTCGTCGTAATCAAAAGAATCATCTCCACAAAATGCAACGATCATGTGCTTACATCTTGGTGCACCACCAAAGAATTCGACTCCGTCATCTTTATTTGCAATCACTTCGATGTGGTCAATCGTAGTACCACTACCCACGCCACCTAAAGTCAAACCGTTAATTTCGTTACCGTCTCCGATATCTGTTCCACCGTGACGGATAGAGATATATCTGAGCGTACCAGAGTTATCGTTGTCGTCTGTACCACCGTAGATACCACGTGCTTCAGAAGTAGGAATGCCTTCAATGGCAGATTCTCCTGGATCAGAATTAAGCGATGCTTTTCCAAGAACAATTAAGCCTCCCCAAAGTCCTTTCGCTTTTACGGGAACGCTTCCTTGTAAATCATCAGTTACATTGGTGAAAATAATTGGCTCACTTGCCGTTCCTTCTGCCATGATTTTACCACCACGAGCTACTACTAAAGCACTTGCATTCACACCAGACCCAGGATTTCCTTTAATGACGGTTCCTGCTTCGATCGTTAAAGTTTGACCATCATTTACGAATACTAAACCATCCAAGACGTAAACTTTGTCTTTGGTCCAAGTGACTGTACCCGTACCGTTACCATTGTCAGTAATCAACTGATCGGTGGTTGTAGGATCCACCGGTGTAGTAGTATCATCGTCCTTCTTACAGGCATTAAGTACAAGTACAGCACATACGAGTACCAATAATTGTTTGAGCGTTGTAGTAGCCATTTCGTGAGCGTTAAAAGTTTTGATTAAATATTTTTATGTCTTTTTTCTAATTGACAATACAAAAGTAGAATTGCCTTATTGCATTACCATTTCATAATTGTTACAATTTTGTTACAAAATGGACTTTTGCTTTTTTCTATGAATTGGCACAACCTAAAATATTTGACTAAACAATTTGCTGCTGATTGCTGTTATAGCAACATGAAAAATTACTTAATTATCGGCGCTTCCTCAGGAGTAGGAAAAGCCCTAGCACAGCGTTTAGCAGAAGAAGGACATCAGGTATTTGGAACTTATAATAGTCAAGTCCCTGACAGTCAAAATCTTGCGATTAAATACAGTCAGTTGGATGTTCTAGCGACAGATTTGAGTCTGGATTTTTTACCGGATCAGTTGGATGGATTGGTGTATTGCCCAGGAAGTATCAACTTGAAACCCTTCAATAGAATTAAGCCAGAAGCTTTCGTACAGGACTTTGAATTGCAAGTCGGCGGCGCCGTAAAAATCATACAGGCTGTTTTACCGAAATTAAAAGCGAGCGAGAACGCTTCCATTATTATGTTCTCTACCGTTGCAGTACAACAGGGCTTCAATTTTCATAGTCAAGTCTCCACCTCTAAAGGAGCCATCGAAGGACTCACGCGTGCCTTGGCCGCAGAATTTGCACCGAGGATTCGGGTGAATTGTATCGCTCCATCTTTATTAGATACGCCTTTAGCTGGAAAATTATTAAGCACCGACGCCAAAAAAGAAGCAAATGCCGAACGTCATCCAATGAAACAAATTGGACAAGCAGCAGATATTGCTAGTATGGCTGAATTCCTATTGGGAGAAAAGGCAAGTTGGATTACGGGACAGATTTTCCAAGTAGACGGAGGGATGTCGAGCATCAAAGGCTAAATTTAATTAAAAAAAAATGATCATTCTTTCAGCAGAACGATCCATAAATTCATACCTAAAAATATAATAATATGTTTGGTTTATTCAAGAAGAAATCTCCAGTAGAAGTGTTGCAAGAGAAATATAAAAAGCTTATGAAAGCGTCTTTCGATTTATCAAAAACGAATCGTACGCTTGGTGACGAAAAATTTGCGGAAGCGCAGGAGGTGCTAAAGGAGATAGAAGCTTTAGAAAACAAGTAGAACATTTTGGACTAGGGCTTCTTCAAAGGTGCCCAATTGAGTAAAACCTTGCCAAGCGAAAACGGGTTTTACCCGAAAAACAACAAACAAGACGAGAACATCTGTGTTCACCGCAATTAATCGACGCAGTAAATACGTAAACCAACTTCAGTTAGTAGCACTAAACTAACTGATATATATTTATTATGACAAAAATTTCAATTTTTTGGTTTAGAAGGGACTTAAGATTAACTGACAATGTTGGCTTGCACCAAGCGCTACAAGCGGGTTATCCCGTTCTTCCCCTTTTCATTTTTGATGATCAAATACTAAACGAACTCCCTAAAGATGATGCTCGTCTTAGCTTTATCCATCAAGAATTAACAAAGATCGACGAGCAACTCAAAGCAAAAGGCTCGGGTTTACTCGGTATTAAAGGTACTCCTAAAAAGATCTGGAAAGACTTACTGGAAAACTACGAAATTGCCGAAGTACATCTGAATCGAGATTACGAGCCCTATGCAAGAACGAGAGACGAAGAAATTAAGGAACTCGTTGAAGCAGAGGGTATTGCTTTTCATACACACAAAGATCAAGTTGTTTTTGAAGCGCACGAAGTGCTCAAGGCAGATGGTCTTCCTTACACGGTTTATACGCCTTACAAGAATAAATGGCTGGCGGCTTTTGAACCGAGTATGATTGCCCCTTTAAAGCCTAAAATGCTAGATAATTATCTCTCGGGTGATTTCGCCTTTCCAAGTTTGGCGGAAATGGGTTTTGAACAATCTGCCATAACCGTAAAGCCTTACGATTTATCTCAGTTAGACGACTATGAAACGCATCGCAACTTTCCGGCGGCGGACGGTACGAGTTACCTGAGTCCGCACTTACGCTTCGGAACGGTGAGTACTCGACAGATTATGGCAAAGCTCAACGCATCGCAAGCAGTATTTCTGAGTGAGCTGATTTGGCGAGAGTTTTTTATGCAAATCTTATTTCATTTTCCGAAGGTCGTCGATCGAAACTTTAGAGCTAAATACGATGGTATTGAGTGGCGAAATAATAAAGCGGAATTTGAATTGTGGTGCCAAGGGCAAACGGGGTATCCAATGGTGGATGCAGGAATGCGACAGCTCAACGCTACGGGGTATATGCACAATCGAGTTCGGATGGTCGTGGCGAGTTTTCTTTGTAAGCATTTGTTGATTGATTGGAAATGGGGAGAGGCGTACTTTGCAGAAAAATTGCTGGATTTTGAGCTTTCTTCTAATAATGGTAACTGGCAATGGGCTGCGGGAACAGGCTGCGACGCGGCACCTTATTTTCGGATATTTAATCCGGAAAGCCAACTCAAAAAGTTTGATAAGGACTTGAAATACATCAAGAAATGGGTGCCAGAATTTGGTAGCTTTGATTACGTCCGACCGATGGTAGAACATAAAGCAGCTAGGCAACGAGCACTAGATACTTACAAAGCAGGAATTGCGTCGGCTTAATTTAGAGTGATGTAACTAATTGTTATTCAGTTTTTTATGAATAGATTTAGAAAGAGTACTTAATTTGACATTTAACCTCTGAACGGGTATTCCCATCAATTTGATTTAAGCCAGTAGAAAGAGACTCAGAAGTTCCATCAAAAAAGGTAAGCGTTTCTAAATCGGTCCACTTCGTTTGCGCGTAGCGAACTTCAAAGGTCATTTTTCGAATACCTTTGTACCGGAGATTGATGTAAAATCGTGTTCCTCTCAGGTAAAATGCGGGCACCGAAAAAGAATTCAAAAGATCATTTTCGAAGGCATAGATTCTCGTGTTGTAATTGGGCGTATCGAAGACGGCAAAGCGGGTAGTGATCGAAATCGGAAAGCCAGTTGGCTTAAAAATAATATCCTGCAAGACCATATAACCGCTACTTTGTGGATTGATTTGATCGTCAAAATAGCTAAGGTCTGCTCGGTTTCTCAACTCTAGACTTTTAGAAATGATATTAGAAAAATGAAGCCTGAATTGTGTCCGTCGTTGTGGTCGTAAAATATCCAAACGCGTTTCATTATTCGATACATTTCTTTCCTTGGTCTCTGATCGCAGTTGAAAATAAACGTTTGATTTCCGTTTGCGAAAATAATCAATCCGAACCAAATATTCGTAGCCCGTAGAAGGAGCATCTACCCCAAATCGCAACCAAGGATGTTGCCAAGTATCAAAATAGGCACTTGCCGACCAATTGCGATCCCACTTAATTTCAGTACCGATATACAATCCCCGTTCGTTGAAACCATTAATTGTTTCAGCAAAAGGATTCGCATTAATTACTTGGTAATCTCGTGCAAAATCTCGATAAAGAATCCCAACACTTACTCTACGATCTAGTCCAATCAGCAATCCGTTGGTGGTGGCAATAGCTCCGTTGTCACTACGAGCTGTTTCCCCAAAGAAATTATAGTTTTTATACACGTAACCATAATCGAAACTAACATTGGTCAGTTGGTCACCTTGAAATAGAAACTTGTTGTATAACTGATTGGCTCGGGTTAATTTGCGATCAAAATTATTAGAAAGTGCATTCAGGGCAACGTACCAGTTGTCTCTTTTATACTTTAAGCTTCCGCCAAAACTGATATTCTGGATGGAAGCTTCGTCTTCAATTTCATTGGGCGTACGGTGAAAGCCTGTAGTTTGTAAAGAACTAAAAGTCGCATTAATGGCTTCCTCCAAATCCGTTGTATCCGTTGAAATAATATTCCCATCCCGTTTGATAATCGAACCAAAAGCAGTGAGCTCTAAGTTTTTGGCAACCCGAACGGTGGCAGCAGCACCCCGTAAAAAGTTGGTTTCATTGACGGAAGTATAAGGTCGAAGGGTACGACCACCCCGTTTCATATTCAAGGCAAATGCGCCTTTTCCTCGACCAAAGCCAGAATATAAGATCAGCCCTTGCCCAAAACTGATGGCATAGTCTCCAATGGCAATGCTTTTAATGGTTTTGTTATAATCTTTAAGAAATAAATGCGCAGAATAGAAGTCAAAACCCTGCGGATTACTCCCCGCAAAAAACTCTTCTCCATCGTCTTTCTCAGCGGTGAGTCCGAAGCTCAAGCGATTGTAATATTGATGCCGATATCGAAAATATAACTTATTGGGATCCCCAAGATAGCGCGAACCCGTTTCGCCTTCTTCTAAAGGCGTAAAACCTTTGCGTTCCTCCAAAATACGTTGCCAGCGGACAAAAATTTCATTTTTACCTTCGTACAACATTTCTCCAATGGAAACATTAAAATCATCCAATCCACCTTTAATCCGGACAAAAGGAAGAATCCGCTGAATAGTAGCAAGATCAAAATAGGGAACGGCTTGTAATTCGTAAATGGTAATCAAATCGCCGACTTCTTTGCGGTAATTGAGTAAAGCCGTGATCTGTACGTCCGAAAGCAATTCTAAATCTTGCAAATCCTCTTTACTCGCTCGATTGAGCACCAATGGTTTCTCCTGTAGTACTTCTAAATGTTCTAACAGCGTATTAAAATCAAAATCAGGATCATCTAATTCTCTATTTTGAATAAAATCTTCGATGATGGCTTCAAAATTTTGATCTGCCGTAGAGACTCGTAAACTGTCTTGAGCCAATAGCACATTAGGCATTCCAATCGAGAGGATCAAAATGATGATCCATGAAAACCAAATCTTAGGAACTAGTAATATTGGCATCCTTCGCATTCTTTTTTGCCTAAAAATAGTAAACCCAATCGGAGATTCGTTATCTCTTTCGACTTTTTATCACAAATTTAATTTTTTGCACCTTAGGGCGGAAGCCTGTCACTTTGGTTTTTAGCAAAAGAACTTGAAAAGCGAAACTAGAAGATCAAATTAAAAATGACCCGTAGGAAGGAGAAAATCAGGCAAAGTGTTTAATTTACACTAAGATTGGGCTGAAATTGTAGATATAATGCAATTGTCTTATAAAAGAACTAAGTCAATCTTAGTTAGTTTAGCCAATAAATAGTACCTTTGCAGCAAAATACAGGGCATCGTGATACTTAATTTTGATGCCCCTTTGTAAATTAATTTAATTCACGCCGAATCAAAATTACAAACGTGAAAGGAAATGTTCGATTTGTTTTTTGTTTTGGAAATGCATAACCATCTTCTTTCTTTTAAACTACATTTTTTATGAGCCATTCTAGATTCAATGCGATTGACACGGTATTAAATCGCTCTGAGATCGATATTGATTTTGTTGATTCTCCCAACGAAAATATTGCTTCCTTTTTTGGTTGTAATGTTTTCAACGAAAAAGCCATGCGGGAATATCTTTCCGAAGATGCCTATTTGGATGTGAAAGCAGCTATTCAAGCCGGATCTAAATTATCGAGAGGAGTCGCCGATACCGTTGCGGATGCAATGAAAAGCTGGGCGATGGACAAAGGAGCAACGCACTATGCGCACTGGTTTCAGCCACTAACGGGTAAAACGGCAGAAAAGCACGATTCTTTTTTTACCATCACACCGGATGGACAAGTCATTGAAGAATTTGCAGGTGATGCTTTAGCGCAGCAAGAACCAGACGGTTCTAGTTTTCCCGGTGGAGGATTGCGATCGACTTTCGAAGCCAGAGGATATACTGCTTGGGATCCTTCTTCCCCGGCATTTATCTTGGAAGTAGGAGAGGGAAGAACCTTATGTGTCCCTACTATTTTTGTTACCTATTCCGGAGAATCCTTAGATTATAAATTACCTTTATTAAAATCTCAAGCTTTCTTAGAACAAGCGGCGATTCCAGTTTGCCAAATGTTTGATGAACAAGTCACTAAAGTAATTGCTACTTTAGGTTGGGAACAAGAATACTTTTTAATTGACGAAGCTTTTGTTAATTCTCGACCGGATTTGATGATGTGTGGAAGAACGATTGTCGGAAAACACGCTTCGAAGGGGCAACAATTAGATGATCATTACTTTGGTTCCATTCCAGAAAGAGTTTACGCTTATATGCGAGATATGGAAACCGAATGTCATAAATTAGGCATTCCGGTTAGAACCCGACACAATGAAGTTGGGCCTGGACAATACGAATTGGCACCGATGTTCGAAGAAGTAAACGTAGCAGTAGATCACAACCAATTATTAATGGACGTGATGGATCGGGTAGCTCGTAGACACAAACTGGCAGTGCTTCTACACGAGAAGCCCTTCGCAGGCGTCAACGGTTCGGGCAAGCACAATAACTGGTCGATGAGTACCGATACAGGAAAGAACCTATTATCTCCGGGTAAGAATCCTGGAAAGAATCTACAGTTCTTAACTTTCTTCGTCAACACTATTCGTAGTGTATACGAATATGCAGATATTTTACGCGCAAGTGTTGCCTCAGCAGCAAACGACCACCGTTTGGGGGCGAACGAAGCACCGCCGGCGATTGTTTCGGTATTTATTGGCACGGTAATGACACAAGTATTAGACCGAGTAGCCATTGGTAAATCAACGAAGGAAGATGTTCAAGTTGTTTTAGACTTGCTGAGTAAAGTGCCTAACTTGGAAATGGATAATACGGATCGAAACCGAACGTCTCCATTTGCCTTTACTGGGAATAAATTTGAAATCAGAATGGCTGGTTCTACCGTCAACTGTGCTGCGCCAATGACCGCGTTGAACACGATGATGGGGAAACAATTGACTCGTTTTAAAGCGGATGTTGAAAAATTAACCAGCAAAGGAAAAGAACAAAATACTGCGATCCTTGCGGTGTTGAGAAATTATATTAACGAGTCGAATGCGATTCGTTTTGAAGGGGATAATTACAGTGATGAGTGGCGAAAAGAAGCAGCAAAACGTGGTCTAAGTAATAAACCGAATACCCCGGAAGCTCTGGATGCTTATGTAACTAAAGAAGCGATGGAACTTTTCCAAAGCACTGGCGTGTTTACTGAAAAAGAATTGCGTGCGCACCACGATGTCATGCTTGAAAATTATTCTTTAAAATTAGATATCGAATCTAAAACTTTAGAAGAGTTAAGCTTGAATTATATTATGCCCGCTGCAGTTGATTTTCAAAGACGTTTAGCAGATAACGTAACGAGCATGAAGTCTGCCGGAGTAAAAGACTTTGGATACCAAGTTGATATGATTAAGCGGA
Source organism: uncultured Saprospiraceae bacterium (assembly GCA_937951685.1). Lineage (GTDB taxonomy): Bacteria > Bacteroidota > Bacteroidia > Chitinophagales > Saprospiraceae > CALFBG01. The sequence continues at coordinate 18,737 of CALFBG010000009.1, forward strand.
TTGCTAAGAACTTGAAAGAAATGCACGCGCTTGGACAAAAGATGACGATCGAAAGAGAAAAAGCACATCGTGCGAAAACTTCTCGTGCGGGAGCCATTGCTTTTTGTAAAAAAGTAAAACCACTCATGGATAAAATTCGCGCGCACGCCGACGATTTAGAATTAATCCTTGACGATAAAGATTGGCCATTGGCTAAATATCGCGAAATGATGTTTTTGAGATAGTCATTCGTCAAGATAAAATTATAAGTAGCGAGGCAAAATTAAGTTGCCATTGAATTGTGTTATATTTTGAGTAACGAAGAGACTGTTCAAAAGATGATGCAAGTTAATCAGTAAGTTAATTTTGTCTTATTACTTAACTAGGGCTAAGCAATCTTTTTTGCTTAGCCCTATTGTACACTAGTTCATAGCCGAAAAATAGTTTTAAAATACTTTATGAAGTAGTTGTAATAACTAACTACTTGAGCACTTAATAACTTAGCACCATTATGTTGGATAAACATTTTAATTTCTCAGAACGAGAGCAAGCCATTTACGAAGCTTGGGAAAAAGCGGGGATTTTTAAACCCGAAGCCGCAAAAGATCAAGATGCGCCCGTGTTTAATATTAGCATGCCACCACCGAATGCCAACGGAGAGTTGCACCTCGGTCATTCTTATGGCTACGCTGTAATGGATATTTTGGGGCGTTTTCACCGTTTGCAAGGAAAGCGGGTGCTACTATTACCGGGTAAAGATCATGCGGGAATTCAGACCCAAGTAGTTTTTGAAAAGCGTTTGGCTGCAGCTGGTGTAGATGTTGCAACGATGGATCGAGCTGATTTCTACCGGCAGTGTTATGACTTTTGTACGGATCGGGCGGCTTATATGCGGGGACAAGAGAAAATTTTGGGTTTATCGGCCGATTGGGATCGAGAGACTTTTACCTTAGATCCAAAGTTGAGCGAAATCGTTTTTGATACGTTTAAGAAAATGTGGGAAGATGGTTTGATTTACCGAGGAGAACGCATCATTCACTGGTCTGTTTATTCTCAAACGGCGATCTCCGATATTGAGGTAGAATACAAAGAAGAGAAAGGTCACCTCTGGCACATTGCGTATGGCATTCCGGAAAAGCAAGCCACTCCAAAACGAGCTAAATTTGCGTACAGTGCTTTTGATTTTACTGAAATTCACAATACTCACAACGAATATTACGCCGTTGTCGGAGCAGCTCAAACTGCTTTGGAATTAAATACTTTGTTGGAAAAAGCACCCGCCACCGAAGAGGATGAGCCCGTAGCTTGGTTGGTAAACCAATGCATTCGCTTAGAAAATTTTGAAGAAGTAGAAACGAAGTTGAAGACGGCTTCCTCGAGTGCCAAAGACAAATTAAGTGGATTAAGCTATCCTTTGGAAGTATATTCTTTGCTGCTAGACGTTGATGTTTCGGAGCATATTATCGTTGCCACTACGCGTCCTGAAACGATGTTGGGCGATGCCGGAGTAGCTGTTCATCCAGAAGACCAACGCTACGCACATTTGGTTGGAAAGGAAGTAACCATTCCGATTCAAAATAGAAATATAAAAATTATTGCGGATGATCGCGTAGAAATGGCTTTCGGTACGGGAGCGGTGAAAATTACACCCGCGCACGATTTTCTCGATTACGATATCGGAGAAACGCACGATTTGGAACGAATCAAGGTGATTGATCAAAAAGGCTTAATGACCAAATTGGCGGGCGCTGATTTTGAAGGATTAGCTACCTTGGAATGCCGAGAAAAATTAGTGGCTCGCTTGGAAACAGAAGGCTTTCTGGTGAAGGTGGAAGAGATCAACCACAAGGTGCCGATCGCGGAAAGAGGGAAGGACGTCATTGAGCCGTTGATTTCGAAACAGTGGTTTATGAAGGTCGATATGGAAGGAAACTCCTTACGTCGCCGTGCCTTGAAATTGGTGGAAGAAGATAAAATCAATATCTATCCTGCCCGATCTAAGAAAATGTTTGTACAGTGGTTGGGTAAATTGCGGGATTGGAATATCTCTCGACAAATTAGTTGGGGACATCGGATGCCCGTTTGGTATAACGTTGAGAATCGAGAAGAGGTACACGTTGGAACTACCGCACCCGAAACGGGGAATTGGGAACAAGAGACCGATACTTTTGATACTTGGTTTTCTTCGGGACAATGGTCTTACTCCACTTTGGGGGCGCAAGGCTTACTCGATATGGAAGACATTGCTTCCTCGGACTATTTCCCAAATCACACGATGGTCATGGGAAAAGATATTCTTTTCTTTTGGGCGTGTAGAATGTTGCTCTTTTCGACGTATCGCTTTGATACTATTCCTTGGAAGAACGTTTATTTTACGGGACTCGTTACGGATAAGAATGGTCAAAAAATGTCGAAATCCAAAGGCAACGGCATAGAGCCTTTGAGTTTGATTAAAGAATTTGGAACGGACGCTTTACGGATTGGATTAATCGCGGGATCAACGGCGGGTAACAATACTAGAATTGGTGAGCAAAAGGTAAAAGGCTATAGTAATTTCATCAATAAACTTTGGAATGCTTCCAAGTTTGCGCTCAACTTATTAAAAGAGGATGATGGCGGTCGCATTGAGTCTTTCGACGAATTGAAATACGAAAATTCGAAATGGATCATTCAGGAATTACAGAAAGTACAAGCTTCCGTTTCGGAGAAATTAGCGGATTATGAGCTTTTCATTGCCGCACAGGAATTATACCAATTTACTTGGGATGTTTTCTGCGATTGGTACATTGAGATCGTTAAAATTCACGGTTATAATCCGACGGTAGACAAGGGAGAAAGTCAGAAAGTGATGAAATTAGTTTTGTCGCAATTGATTACCCTTTTGCATCCTTTTATTCCATTCGTAACGGAAGAAATTTATGGCAAAATACCTGGTTTGGCGAAAGCCGACGAGCCTATTTTATGCAACTCTGCTTGGAATAAGATTCCTTTTGAAGTGCCCGCAAAAGAGTACGAAACGGGAATTATTTTGCAGGTAGTTTCTTCGATTCGATCGCTAAAGAATTTCTTAGAGATTCCGTTGAAGGACGTAGTTAAAATTAGTCTTAACGTAAGCTTGAGCGATGAAAGTAAATTTATCGTTGGTAAAATGGCGCAGGTAGAAATGGTAAATAAGGCGGAAATGGAAGCCTTGGATTTTGTGATGAAACCCATTAACAATGCGGTGATCTATTTTGCCACGGAAAAGAAAGATATTTACAAAGAAACTTTGAAAAATGAATTGGCTAACTTGAAGCGTTTGATCGATAAAGACGCTAAGAAATTGAATAATGAGCGCTTTGTGAAGAATGCCCCAGAGGAGATTCTTGAAAAAACTAGAGCCTATTATCAAGATAACGTCAAAAACCTAGCAGCGATTCAAAAAGATATTGAATTGAACGCATAGGAAAGAAGGATAAAACGGATTGATTCATTACCTTTTAGGAGTCTTGGGATTGCTAAAAGGTAATTTTTTGTTTAAAAAGAGCGGAGAGGAGCTATTTTAAACCAGCAGCGGAAGCCAAATAGCCATTTTTACTGGTTTTAAGCCAAGGCTGAAAGGCTTTATATACATACGCTTTCCTTACATTATTTATAAATATCATGCAAAATATTAAGTAATATTACATATCTTCGAGGCTTAATATTCGCAGGATAGCGGATTAAAATTTTCACATTAAAACCAACCAATATGATGAATTGGCGACATTTCTATTGTCTAAGTCTAGTGTTCGTGCTCTTAGCCAGTTGTCAGGAGACAGCGACCGACACCAAAGAAGACGTTACGGCTAAAACTACAGAAACTTTCCTCACCGAAGCACAACTTGCCGCCAAGGTAAATGATGCCGACGGCTTTGTCTGGAATCCAGAAAGTTTTGCCGATTTAAAAATTATCCGATACCAAATTCCCGGTTTTGACAAATTGAGCCTCCAACAGCAAAGTCTGGTTTATTACTTAACGCAGGCTGGATTGTGCGGAAGAGAGATTATGTACGATCAAAATTACCGACACAATCTTACGATCAAACGCGCGATGGAGAATATTGTTAAAAATTACAAAGGCGATCGCAATACTAAAGACTGGAATAGCTTTATGACTTACGTCAAGCGAATGTGGTTTTCAAGTGGTATTCACCACCATTATGGGAACGATAAATTTATTCCTGAGTTTTCTAAAGATTACTTCAAATCTATTGCCGATGCAACTAAAACGACGGTTTCTGCCGAAATCATGGAAGTAATTTTTAATCCAGAGATTGACGCTAAGAAAATTAACTTTGATCCGGAAAAAGATCTAATCAAAGCTTCCGCAGTTAACTTTTACGATCCAGATATCACAGAAGCTGAAGCAGATGCCTTTTACAAAAAACTTGTTGATCCGAAAGATGAAAGACCCATTTCTTACGGCTTGAATTCAAAAATTGTCAAAAACGAAGATGGCAGTTTGAGTGAAAAAGTATGGCACGCAGACGGAATGTACGGTGCGGCAATCAAAGAGATTATCAAGTGGTTAGAAAAAGCCGTTACCGTGGCAGAAAATGAACCACAAAAGAAAGCTTTACAATTATTAATTAAATATTACCAAACGGGCGATCTTAAAGTTTGGGACGAGTACAACATCGCTTGGGTAAGTGCCACGGAAGGAGATGTAGATTATATCAATTCCTTTATTGAGGTATATCAAGATCCTAAAGGTTATAAAGGTTCTTACGAAAGTATCGTTCAAATTAAAGATTTTGATGCTTCCGCAAGAATGCAGGTCGTCGCAGAAAATGCACAATGGTTTGAAGATCATTCTCCCATCATGGATGCACACCGCAAGAAAAATGTAGTGGGGGTAAGTTATAAAGTGGTGACCGTAGCTGGCGAAGCGGGAGATGCTTCTCCTTCGACTCCAATCGGGGTGAATTTACCGAATGCCAATTGGATTCGTGCGGCTTATGGTTCTAAATCGGTTAGTTTAGGAAATATCATTCAGGCTTATAGCAATGCGGATGGACCAGGAATGTTGGGCGAATTTGCGCACGATGAGGAAGAAAAAGCGCGTGCAAAGCAGCACGGTAAACTGAGTAGCAAAATGCACACTGCTTTACACGAAGTCGTTGGACACGCTTCGGGACAGTTGGAAAAAGACGTAGCCACACCAAAACAAACCTTAAAAAACTACGCTTCTCCTTTGGAAGAGGCGAGAGCAGATTTAGTCGGCTTGTACTACATTGCAGATCCCAAATTAGTAGAATTAGGTTTGGTTGAATCTGACGAAGTTGGAAAAGCACAATACGATTCTTACATCAGAAATGGTTTGATGTTGCAATTGAGAAGAATTGAGCCGGGAAAAACGGTTCAACAAGCGCACATGAGAAATCGTCAAATGGTAGCAGCTTGGGTTTTTGAAAAAGGAGCAAAAGAAGGGGTGATCGAAAAAGTAAGCCGAGATGGAAATACTTACTTTGACATTAAAGATTATGCGAAGTTGAGAACCTTATTCGGGGAATTATTGAAAGAGGTACAACGAATCAAATCTCAAGGAGATTACGAAGCGGGGAAAGCTTTGATTGAAACGTACGGCGTACAAGTAGATCAAGCCATTCATAAAGAAGTATTAGCGCGGTCTGAAAAATTGAATATTCCACCCTATGGCGGTTTTATCAATCCAGAGATCATACCGCAAACCGATAGCGAGGGAAAAATTACGGGTTTCAAATTGGAATTTCCTAAAACCTTGCACGAGCAAATGATGAAATACGCCGAAAAGTATGCTTTTCTACCAGCGTATAATTAAGATCAACAAGGCAAGTGTGATTTTTACACTTTATAGTTTTATCGTGATTTAGCACTTGCTTTAGATTTTCAAAAATTGTAGCTTGTACGCTGAGGAGTCTGCAATCGAAAGCTTAACTTTCGATTGCAGATTTTCTTTTGTAGTAATTTTCTTTTTACTTTTAAGCTTACGCGATTAACTTCTTATTTCCTACCTAAACGTGTCAATATGTACCGTCAACTTTTACTTTCTTTTTTTTGCTGTTTTTTTGTTCAACTCTTAACGGCTCAAATCCAAGGAAAACTCACTGATGTAGAAGGTGAATCGCTCGCGTTTGCGAGTATCTACGTCAAAGGAACTTCGATTGGAACGACAACGAACGTGGATGGGGTTTATTTTTTTCCACTGGATAATGGAACTTACGAAATTGTCTTTCAGTACGTTGGATATAAGCAAGTGATTAAAAGAATTACGGTAACGGACAGGCCGCTGAAGCTTAACGTGGTCATGGAACCGGAAGCGCTAGAGGTGCCAACGGTAGTGGTCAATGCATCGGCAGAAGATCCCGCTTATGAAATCATTCGGAAAGCCATTAAAAAACGAAAATACTACCTGCGCGCCGTAAAAAGTCACAGTTTTGATGCTTACGTCAAAGGCAGTCAGAAAATTCTCAAAGCACCAGAAAAGATTTTGGGAACGGAAGTAGGTGCCATTTTTAAGAGTTTAGACTCGACGCGAACGGGAATTATTTACCTCTCAGAATCTGTTTCTAAAGTATACCGCAAAGCACCCAATGACATTAAAGAAGTAATGACTTCTTCTAAAGTTAGTGGGAACGACAATGGTTTTAGTTTTAACCGTGCCGCGGAGATGGATTTTAATTTCTATGAGAACCATATTGATGTCATGCGAAAGCTGATTTCTCCGATTGCCTCGAGCGCAATGAGTTATTATAGATACAAATTGGTCGGTACCATTTTCGACGAAGAAGGTCGCTTGATCAATAAGATTGAGGTGATTCCTCGGAGAAGCGAAGATCCCGTTTTTAGAGGTTTGATTTACATTACGGAAGATTTGTGGAATATTCACAGTACGGAACTCATCGTTACGGGCAGTGCGATCAAGATCAATTTATTGGATACGTTGGTCATCAAGCAGGTTCATATTCCCGTTGGCAAACCAGATATTTGGTTTCAATTGTCACAAAGCTTAGATTTTAAATATGGCTTTATGGGGCTAAAGGTTAAAGGGAATTTTACGGGGATCTTTTCAAACTATGAAATAGATCCGGTGTTGGCCGATAACTTTTTTAACAATGAAGTTTTTAAAGTAGAGGAAGGTGCCAACGAAAAAGATACGAGTTATTGGAATACGATTCGTCCGGTTCCCTTGACGGGCGAAGAAAACGTCGATTACGTTAAAAAAGATAGTTTACAAATCATTTGGGAATCAAAATCTTACCTAGATTCCATGGATACGAAGCGAAATAAATTCAATCTTTGGGATATTTTATTTGGCTATCGCTACCGTAATTCTTACAAAAGAAATTATTTAGATTTTGAGTCGCCACTCAAAACCGTCCAATTTAATACGATTCAAGGTGCTGTCCTTAATCTCACGACGACTTACCAAAAATCATTTGATAAATATCGGATGCGCTATTTTCGAATTGCGCCTAAAATAGCTTACGGTTTTGCGGACGAGCAGGTGCGAGGTTCTTTATCGGCAATGATGCAGTTCGAAGCGATTAGATACTCGCGATTTAGGATCAGTGGCGGTCGAGTGACGCAACAATTTGATCCTCGCAATCCAGTTTCTCGCTTTTTAAATACGATCGAAACCTTATTTCGAAAAGAAAATTTTATCCGTTTATACGATAAAACCTACGGTAAAATCGGCGGTGGTTTAGAAATTGCCAACGGCTTTTACTTAACTTCTAACGTGGAATTTGCGGAACGGCGCGCTTTAACGCAAAATACCGATTATTCTTTTTTTGAAAGAGATAAAGTCTTTGACTCGAATGAGCCCGTGCAACAAGCGGAACCCATCGGAAGCTTTGCTACGGATAGAAACTTTGAAATTGACTTTAAGCTTCGCATTAGAATCAACCAAAAGTACATTCGTTATCCGAATCGAAAGTTTATTGATGGAACGCCTTGGCCGGATTTGACGATTAGTTACCGGAAAGCCATTCCGAACGTTTTTGGAAGTACGACCAATTTTGATCACCTAGAAGTGATGCTTTGGGAAAATAATATGTCTTTCGGCTTGGTTGGTTACACTCAATTGCGTTTGACGGCGGGAAGTTTTCTCAATAAATCCCAAACAAACTTCATGGATATTAAGCATTTTAATGGCAATGAATTGGCGATCATCAATCCGAATCGCTTTCGGAATGGATTTGCTTTATTACCTTATTATACGCGCAGTACGCAAGAAGATTATTTTCAAGCGAATTTTCAACATAATTTTGAGGGCTTCCTCTTAGATAAGGTTCCTTTTGTCAATAAATTAGGCTGGAAAGTCGTCGTCGGTAGTTCTTTTCTTTACACCGCAGATCAGAAAGATTATTTAGAATGGTCGGTCGGTATAGACAATATTGGCTGGGGCGTATTTAGACTTTTTCGCTTAGATTACGTCGTTGGCTACGATCAAGGAAGTTATTTTGATCGAGGCTTCAAATTTGGAATTAAGTTGTAGCGGGTGCGTTAAACTTGGTGCCAAACGATTTGATTACCAGCAAACGCAATAAATAGGGGATTGCTGAGGAGTAAGGATATCTCAACCCCGCTCGCTGGATCCATTAAGATTGTTCCTGACTCCAATCGGTTTGCGCGAGCACGATAATCACAATGCCGCCGATCACCATGAGTAACTTTGCCACAAAGCCAAATAAAGTACTAATATTATCCAACCAAACTAGAAAGGACAATTGTACACCGACGAGGCTCAAGACTACGGCCAACATACCGACGATGAAAAGTATAAATCCAATTGACATTGCTACTGTTTTGTTCATCTTATTAATCTTTTTACGTTATTTTTTAGATATGCGCTAAGTAAAGCGCTTCAAACTTGGGGCATGCATCGAAGCACTTCCATCAAAGGAAGTTCAAGCGCTCCATAATCAGTACAAATTTACCAAATAAAATACTGGAATTCTCATTATATTTGTCTTAGCTTTAGCAAGAGTTTGAACTTTTACATTTGAAGTTTTTAAACAACTTCTTTAAGTGAAATCATTAAGTAGTCGTACTTTGAGCATTTTATTTATTAGGCTCGAAAAATACCTTCCGCTTTGATTACAGTTAGTTGTTGTTTCCTTAATAAAACCGTTTTAAAGCAGACTAAGTTTTTAATTTCACCAATTTCTTAGAAGATTTTGTGTATTATTAAAAATATAGCGCCAAAGTACCAAGACAAAACTGAATAAGTCGTTTAATACAGTAGACATTATTCGAAACTAATATTATTCACGCGCGCAAGACTCCATTTATTGTTGCTTAAGTAGTCGCGAAATGGACTACGCACCCTTAGATTATGAAGTCCTGTACAAATGACCATGACTTCATGTCTAAATTGCTGACAAAAGTGTCTGCATTTATCTTT
>CALFBG010000010.1 GCA_937951685.1 uncultured Saprospiraceae bacterium
TTAAGTACTAAGACAAAATTACTTTGCCATTAAATGGTGTTAGATTTTGATCAGTATTGAGGCACGAAAACCGCCCTAAGCCTTTGCTTAGGAAGGCTTTGAGTAACAAAGAGACTGGTCGAAAGATGACGCAAGTTAATAAGTAAAATAATTTGTATTGGTACTTAATAATAGGTCTACCTAATAAATTCACTGATTTATGACGAGTAAATTTTATTTCATTCTTCCTTAAAAAGCCTTGAAAACCAATGGTTTCCTGCATTTTTCGCCTCGATTGAAGAAAAATTCAAGAAAAAGATTTCCAAAGTGCTTTAGAGACTTTTGAAAATTTAGATAACTTTGTTCTTAAGAATCAGAATACACTTAATTATCATTAAAAGAATGAAGAAAGTGATAGCGCAATAAGAATATAATCAAAATGGAAGTCGGACTTGATCGCTTTTTCAAAAAAACAAAAACAACAATCGTGAAATCTCCAAAACACTATTTCTACCTCAACCCTCACAATTTCTACAAATGGACAAAATGTCCCAATTGCGATCATAAAACTAAACTAAGAAAGTTTTGCCTAATGATCCATTTTGAAGATAAAACCATCAATTTCCATCAATTATTTTCTTTAAACAAATCCTGCAAATTTTGTCCTGAGTGTGATTTAATCATTGGACAAAAAGCAGAAATTGATGATTCACTTAAACAAATCGTGGCCTCACCACCGTTTAACCTTCAAATCAACCCAAACGATTATTTCGTATTTGGAACGCTGGAAAAGAAAGATTGGCTGAAAATCCAAAAAGAAAAAAATACGCAAAAAAGTACGCTAGATTTAGTTCATCCCTTTATTGATACCTTAGACTTCGAAATACAACCCGCAGGTTGGTATCCTGCCGGAAGCTGAGTCAATTGAAGAAGCAAACTTCCTGAATACACAAGCTCTCTAACCGATCGCCTTCTTACCATCACGATCCGTTTGGTCAAAACCAGACAAAAAACCAATAAAACCAATCCACATAAAAGAATCTTGGACAAAAGTATTATATTACTCTTTTTTACTTAAAAGCTCTGATATATATGAAAAGTATAGTTATAACAACTTGTTGCTGCCTATTTTTTCTCTCCACTTTGCTTTCGCAGACAACAAACTCTCCTTTTGAGGAGCTTGAAGAAGCTATTTTGATCGACTCGCCAAATAAACCAGAACGCATCATTACGCCTACGGTATATGAAACATTGCTGCTGGATAAGGATAAATTAGATGTAATCCTGAGTAGTGCGCCACAAGAAGGAGCCATCGGTGCGGACAAATCGGAACCTTTCGAAGTACTACTGCCCAACGGAAAAAGAGAGGCCTTTTACTTGGTCGAATATTCCATGATGGAACCTGCTTTAGCGGCTGAGTTTCCCGCAATTAAAACCTATTATGGTTATGGGGTAAATGATCGAAGCCATCGGATTCGCTTGGATTGGACGAGCAACGGTCTAAATGCAATGCTGCTATTACCAGAAGGCTTGGCATTTCTCAAGCCTTACGCTAGAGGAGATAAAGCGCACTATTTAAGTTATTACGAACGCGATCTGCCCGTTAATACAGAGCCGTTTAATTGCGGAACGAAAGCTGAAAAATCATTTGCACCTACCGCTTCGGAAAGTGCCTCGATTGCTGGCGATTGTCAGCTTCGAACGTATCGACTCGCCATTGCCGTAACGGGAGAATACGCAACCAGTACGCTTGGTGCTTCTTCGGCGGGGACTGCAGCTGATGATGCGACCGTCACGGCTCATATCGTGACTAGTATCAATCAAATCAATGGATGGTACGAACGAGATCTTACCGCTCGTTTTATCCTAATTGCAAATTTGTCCGATATTTTTTACTACGACGGAGCGACTGATCCGTACACGAATAGTAGTTCTACCACCATGTTGGGAGAGAACATTAGTAATTTGGATGTAACCATTGGTAGCGCGAATTTTGATCTTGGGCATGTATTGGGCAACAGCGGTGGAAGTAGTGGCGTTGCAGGACTCAACGTACTTTGCGGTGCCAGTAAAGCAAGGGGTGTAACCCGAGCGAGTGCTTCGGGAATTAATCAACCTCGGTTTTTGAAAGTATGGTCACACGAAATGGGACACCAATTTGGAGCGGGACATACCCAAGGGGAAGATTGCCAACGGTCATCGGCTAGCGCCATGGAACCCGGCGCAGGAACGACGCTCATGAGTTACGTAACTTCTGCCTGCGCCAACCAAATTCAAAATGTTCCGGATTATTATTTCCACGCCATTAGTATTCAGCAGATGTCCGCACGCATGTTGAGTACGAGTTGTGCTACAATTCTTCCGAGCGCCAACTCCGCGCCAACGGTTTCTGCCGGATCGAATGTAACGGTTCCTAGTGCTACTCCATTATTGCTGGATGCCGTTGCTTCCGATGTAGATAACGATCCTTTAACTTTCACTTGGGAGCAATACAATAACGAAGTGGCGGAAGCTATACCGCCAGCATCAACCAATACGCAAGGACCTAGTTTTCGTTCTTTTCCTCCTTCAACGGAAAGTGGTCGATACTTGCCAAATTTAACGGCCGTAGTTAATGGTACGACACCTACTTGGGAAGTATTGCCCTCCGTTGCTCGAACTATGGATTTTCGAGTTACCGTACGAGACAATAGTACAAACAGTATGTCTTGTACCGCCGAAAGTGACATCACGATCACAACGGTTGCTGGCGGTCCATTTTTGGTTACTTCACCAACTACCGCTGGTGTTATTTGGGTTGAAGGTCAGACGCGTACGGTTAGCTGGGACGTGGCGGGAACGAATGTCGCTCCGGTTTCTTGTGCCAATGTTGACATTTTACTGTCTTACGACGGAGGATTCACGTATCCGGTTACGCTTGCAAATAGTGTAACCAATGACGGGGCGGAAGATATCGTAGTGCCCTCAGGACTTACGACCACTGCGAGAGTTCAAGTGCGTTGCTCAGACAATATTTTTTACAATATATCCGCTACGGATTTTGAAATTCAAGTTTCTACGGGACCTTCTTTTTTGTTAGACTTACCCAATCCATTAGCAACGATATGTCCAGGAGATGTTGAATCTAATATACCTATTACGACCTCCTCAATTGCTGGTTTTACGGGAAATGTTAGCTTAAGTGCGACCAACCTACCGGGAAGTACGGTAGCGACTTTTGATAGTCCAACCATCACCGCAGGTCAAGGAACCACCTTTGAAATTAGCAATACGGCTGGTCTAGCGGAAGGTAATTATACGATTACCATTACAGGGACAAGTGGCTCGATTATTCGAGATTTTAATTTTGTGCTTACCGTGGATGAGCCTGCAGGTTCAACTACGCTGGACGAGCCCGCTGACAATACCGTGGAGTTGAGTTTACTTCCAACCCTTTCTTGGATGCCAAAATCAAATGCGACGGCTTACAATGTTCAAGTTTCTGAGGATCCAGCGTTTGCAAGTGTGGTTGTGGATGAAACGGTAACTACAAATTCTTATTCCTTGGATATGAGTTTAGTAGGACTTACCGTTTATCATTGGCGAGTAAAGGCGACTACCAGTTGTGGCGATACGCCTTGGTCTGTGTCGCGTGCATTTACAACCAGAGACTGTGTGGCTTCCTTTATAGAAAATACGCCCGTAACGATTTCGGGTAGCGGAACGCCAGTGGTAAATTCTATCCTTACGGTAACGGGACCGGGTACCGTTGATGGGCTGGTGGTTTCCGATATTATTGGAACCCATAGTTACGTTGGAGATCTTGAGGTTCGGCTGATTGGTCCGGGAGGAAGCCCGACCGTTTTGCTTTGGACTGGAGAATGTGGTTCCCTTGACGATTTTAATTTGAGTTTTAGTGATGATGCTACCGATCCTGTTGGTAATGCTCCTTGTAGTCCGCTCGGTCAAGGTGGTATCTTTATACCAGAAAATCCACTTTCTGTTTTTGATGGTTTACCCATTGCCGGAGATTGGACCTTGAGAATTAATGATAACGCCAATCAAGATGGAGGCGTGCTTAGTTCTTGGAAACTAGACTTTTGTTCGGTTGGTGCATTACCCGTTGACTTACTGTCTTTCGAAGCGACTGGACAAAAAGATGCTATTCGATTAGATTGGAAAACAGCCAATGAATCTCAGAATGCAGGCTTTGAAATCGAACGGCGTCTTGAAAACGAAACGACTTATAGAACCATTGGAGAAGTACTCGCTACGGATGAGGTTCAGCACGTCAATAACTACGAATATTTAGACAAAGACGTTAAGCCCGGTACTCGATATTATTACCGTTTACGTCAAAATGATTTAGATGGTAAATATGAATACTCTCCCATTCGTACTGCCAGCATCGAAGGCGTTGTATTAGGTTTGCAGGTTTATCCCAATCCGGTTAGGGGAGTGCTATTTGGATCGCTTAATGGAGCGGCTGGTTTAGCAGTAGCACTGCGGTTGTACGATCTAAATGGTCGTATTCTAAAGGAACAGCTTGCCGTCGAAAATGAATTTGAAATGAATTTGGACGGTCTTCCGGCTGGTGTATATGTGCTCAAAGCGCGTCATGCTAAGGGAGAAGAGATTGTTCGATTGGTGGTAAAGTAAGGTCGGTGATTGGCTGTTCACTTTTTTCTAAATGTTTTAACAAAAAAGACTATTCCTGCGTGGGATGGTCTTTTTTGTTGGGTAAGAGGAATAGAAGTTTGCGGGGGGAATTTGCCGATTTATTAATAGTGCTAGATATTTTTTAAATTTGGTTTTGGGAATGCTGACCGCTGGAAGCTTGTTGTAGTGTTGTGTTTAATGATGTAAGTTAATAAGTAAAATAATTTGTATTGGTACTTGTTGACTTTCAGTTGAGAAAGCTACCATTGGATTAGCTTGAAACTCAATTGGTTGGTGTTTATTTGTCAATGAATAATAAGAGATAAAAAGTAATAAAACGATGTCGTTATCGGTGTAAAAATTAATGTAACCCATTTGGGGAGATTTTAAAGAAACGAATCAAGATGAATTATTTACTACTTGCTTTGGGAGTGATTTTGTGGTATATCTTATCAAAAAGTTTATTAGATAAGTTTGCGTATTCAAGTTTATTTAGAATTGTAGCTGGAATAGTTTGTTTACTTATTTTAGGACTAGTAACAGAGGTACAAGCATACCGAAAAGAAAACTACAATTTTTGCTTAGGGGTACTTCCCAGTTTTCTTGCCTCATTTGGCTATCCTTTTGCTTGTATCGTATTGGGCTACGGCATGAAACCTACTTATGGGAATAATTTTTGGTCATGGACTTTGTATTCATTTGTCTGCTTAACAAGCTATGAATTTATTTTATGGCTAGATGGGAGGA
>CALFBG010000011.1 GCA_937951685.1 uncultured Saprospiraceae bacterium
AAAATCTTCTTCACTTTCCGAGCCCATCGTACTTTGCTCAATATTAGTCAGCACCTTGCCTAGATCGCCGAGGATAAAGTTATTTTTTCCGCCCGCGTTGCCTCTCCGCGCGAGTTCACTAAAGAGTTCGGACGGTTTGAGGAAATAGCCGAGCTTGTCGAGCGCAGCATCTTTGACCGCATCCATGAGTATCTTTTCGCTTGGATGACCTTCTAGCTCCGCAAAACTAAGTTGATCCGGTTTTAGAATCTCATTGGCATAAGCTTTCATTTTTCTACTGAGGTATTTGTAGAAAATAAATCCTAAGATATAATCGCGGAAATCATCGGCATCCATTTTCCCCCGCAGGGTATTGGCGATGTTCCAAAGTTGTTGTTCTAACTGCTGCTTTTGTTCTTGTTCTGACATGTAGTGTTTACTTTGTTCGAGCCTAAAAGACTTTTGTTTCAACGGTACTGCGCGGTTATTGTAAAACAACTGCTGCGCAAAATCCGGCACCCTTGTTCGCTGGATGCTTTCAAAACTACAATTTCGCAATTCTTAGCTAAAAACACCTCAAAATCTTGTTTTTTCTGGTCAATAAATTGTTTGTTGCAGTACAAAGGAACTCGGATTTCCGCCCAAGTACCCGAATCGCCCCTAAAATAGCTTAAAATCATCATATTCGTATATGAATTTTTACACTTTAAATTACTTTAATAACTAGTTACTACTTGGGCAAACAAAAAATATTTCCTTATTTTCACCCCATGACCTCGACATCACCGCCAGCAATCGTTATCAAAGGAGCACGTACCAACAACCTAAAAAATATCTCCCTACGCATTCCTCACAACCAGTTCATCGTGGTAACGGGCGTTTCCGGCTCGGGGAAATCGAGCCTCGCTTTTGAAATCATCGCCAAAGAAGGACAACGTCGGTATTTTGAAACCTTAGCTTCCTTTGCACGGCAGTTTATGGGGAAATTGAATCGACCGGAAGTAGCGGAAATAGAAGGCCTTTCTCCGGTGATTGCCATCGGACAACGAACGACGGGAATGCATGCGCGGTCTACGGTGGGAACAATGACGGATTGCTACGATTTGCTGCGCTTGTTGTTTGCTCGGACGGGAACAACGACTCAAGATATTGCACTTTCGCGCGCGCTCTTTTCATTTAATTCCGCCATTGGGAAATGTACTCGCTGCAATGGAATAGGCAAGGAGGAACAAATTGACTTGAATCGCCTAATTGCTTTTCCAGCAAAATCAATCCGCGAGGGCGCCTTAGCACCAACTTTACCCAATGGTTATATCATGTATTCGCAGGTGACGATCGAGGTGTTGAACCAAGTCTGCGCGGCGGAAGGTTTTAGTGTGGAGATTCCTTGGGCAGAATTGACGGCGGCGCAGCGACAGGTGATTTTGTATGGTAGTGATAAAATTAAAGTGCCTTTCGGCAAACACAGTCTGGAATCGCGCTTGAAGTGGACAGGTATTAAGGCAAAACCGCGAGAAAATGGTTATTATAAAGGAATGATTCCGATCATGACGGATATTCTAAGAAGAGATCGCAATGCGAATATTCTTAAATATGTACACGCGGTGACTTGTCCGACTTGTAAAGGAACGCGCTTGAATGCTGATGCCTTGAGTGTGACCGTGCACGGGAAATCAATTGCAGAAATTGTGCGCTTTGAATTGAACGAATTGAAAGCGTGGATGGAATCAAATTCTTGGACTGCGGTGGCGCGGGAGATTATTGAAAAGCTAAAAGCACAAGTTGCATTGTTGGAAGATCTAGGCTTGGGGCATTTGACCTTGGATCGTTCTTCGAAGTCTTTGCGGGCGAGTGAGATTCAGCGGATTCGAGTGGCGAATCAAATCTTAGTGCCACTGAGCGATGTGCTTTACGTTTTCGATGAACCTTCGATTGGTTTGCACCGCGCGGAGAACGAGCGTTTGATTTATCATTTCAAACAACTGGTTAAAAAGGGGAATACGGTCATTGTGGTGGAACACGATTTGGATACAATCAAAAGTGCGGATCATCTTATCGAGCTTGGTCCCCAAGCGGGCGTTCAGGGAGGAAAGCTTATTTTTAATGGCGCGTTTACAGCATTTGTTCAGCAGGAAGATTTGAAAGAAATTAGTCCAACGTACCGTGCAATTAAAAGTCCAACGGATAGGGGAGCCGCTTTGACCACAAAAACGAAAAATGATTCGATTCGGCTGCTGGGTTGCCAAGAGCGAAACCTTAAAAATATTACAGTCGAGTTTCAACTTGGACAACTCAACGTGGTAAGTGGTCGATCGGGCGTTGGGAAATCGAGTTTGGTAAAAGGGACTTTGCTGAAAGCCGTCCGGCAAGAGTTGGGCATGGCTGTAGCCGAACCGGCGAAACTGACGCGTCACGAAAATCTCGATGCGATCAACAAACTGATTTTTATTGATCATTCACCCATTGGAAAAACACCCCGCAGTAATCCCGCGACTTATTTGGGATTGTCCGATCACATTCGCGACCTCTACGCCAAATTACCCGAATCCAAAGCACAAGGATTTACCAAATCGCGCTTCTCTTTTAACAACAAAGGTGGTCGCTGTGAAACCTGCCAAGGTGCCGGAAAAACACAAATCGGGATGCACTTTTTGGGCAAGGTAGATTTGCGTTGTGGCACTTGCAATGG
>CALFBG010000012.1 GCA_937951685.1 uncultured Saprospiraceae bacterium
GTTTTATGAATAATTGCACTCACGGCTTCACTGCTTTTATAAAGCAAAATATGGCTCCCGTTTTCAAGGACATAAGTAGGCTTTTTTATATTCTTGATGGGAAAGGTTTTATCCTGTGTCCCGTGGATTTGACAAATTCCCGTCGTTGCAGGTAGCTTAGGTGCTTCCCAAATAGACAAGGTTTTGAGTGCCCATTGCAAATAGGTATTCGTATGTCGAGAAACCATGCTTTTGAATAGTGCTTGTTCCGACGGCGTGACGAGATCGTGTGCTTTGCCCCAATACTTGACGGTGTGGAGACAAAGCCCTTTGGTAAAAAAGTATTGCAAGCGCAGCGGTGCAATCATTTTGAAATGCCAAGGCAGTTCCTCTCTTGATTTGATACTGGAAATCAAAATAATCTTGGGTATCTTTTTTAAAGTGGCTAATGTTTGAGCGAGGATTCCACCGAGCGAGTGACCAATCAAGACGACTTCTTCCTCTTCCTCCAAAATTCGTTTGCCCATTCTACGGGCGTACGGAACTAAACTTTCTGCGGGTTCGGGTTCAATCCAAGTCAAACCTTCTACGGCGTAATCTTTGAAATCTAAATTTTCAAAAATCCGTTCGTCGTATCCCAAGCCTGGCAGTAGAAATATTTTCATCTTCTAAAATAGCTTTTTTTTGCTGGAATTTTGTTGAAGGCACTAGTTGAAGTTTTATTTTTTTTGATTTGTGATCAAACTACACTTCAATGATCAATTCTTTTTGATGACCATTATATTGCTCATCGATATAGCCATGAGGATTACAAATCACCTCCGTTTGTTCAATCTTATATCTCGCAGGCGTATGAATGTGCCCGTGAATCCAAAACTGCGGTTGGTATTTAAGAATGAGTTGGTTAAGGTTTGAAGCGTAGGCAGCTATAATTGGCTTTTCTCTATTCTCAACTGGAATAGATTGAATGCTTGGTGCATGATGTGTAATGACGATATCAACTGATGCAGAAGATTCCGCTAGGCTACCTTCTAACCAACTTACCGTTTTTTGGTGAATCCTAAACGTATCAATTGTTCTTAGCTTCGAATAGTTTGGTTCTTTTCTAATTAGCCTGTAATCATTCATTTTATCTTGGCAAAAGATGCCACCTTCAACGGGATTTCCGATGATAGAAAAATCTGTCCAAAGTGTAGCTCCGTGAAAGTTGACGCCGTTGATACAGATACTTTCATTTTCTAAGACGTGAATATTAGTACCTTGCGATAAAGCGATAATTTTGTTTAGGGTCTTAGGATAAACTCCTTTGTAATACTCATGATTTCCAAGTACATAAACGACAGGCGTTTTGTCAAATCTTTTAATCAACCATTGGATACCTTTTATTCCTACGTTTAAGTCTCCCGCAAAAACAACTACGTCTGCTTTTTGAAAGTCTAATTCCCCAAAGCCAAGTTCTTGATGTAAATCACTAATAATTTGTATTTTCATTCGTCTGAAAAATTTTAGCTATCTTATTTACCAAACCTAACAATTTCAATTGAGCAATTAGTTCAATACACTGGATCAAAAGAAACACTTCGTCTCATTTTTTGCCTTAAGCATCCAAAATATGATCTATCTCATCATCACTAATTTTACGTTTTTCTATACGCTCTAAAACAAACATGATAATGTACAATGGTAGAAATATCAACAATAATAACAAGCCAATCCGAGGAATGAAATCCATAATCGGGAAAGTAAGAAGAGCAAAACCATAAAAAAAGTAAAAAGTAACTAGTAAGAGCACGATGATTTTAAGAATTGATTTTAATTTTTCATTTTCTATATATTGTAGTGAAAACCATCCTATAAAAAAAGGAATTATCATTAACATAAACCCTACATCGCCAATCAAATATACAGGCTCCCAACTGGAGGTATTTTCAGTAGTAAAATAAGTATCATACATCGGTAAAACAAATAAGAGTCCACAGCTTAAATTGAGCAAAGCCTGAAGGACTTCACTTCCTTTTTTTATTTTCAAAATAGACTTAAACATTTCGAATTATTTCTTGAAGTTATTTCCTATTACCCCATAAGATCCCTCCTATTTATAAAATGTACATCGCTAGCACTTGCAAAAACAAAAGTGTTCCCAGTATTTGAAAATCCAATTCCACGATTTAATACCTGCCCCGTAGCGTCTATCTCAACTCTAAGCTTTAACTCTTCATTGTAAACTACGATCCTTTGTATTTTTTTAGTTTTACTGAACCAAAATTGCTGTTCTAAGGTTTCGATTTTATAGCGCCATCCATCTTCCGTTTCTTTTAATAAAACATTAGGATGCTCAAATCCACCACAAATAACTTGCTGCTTTCTAAAAGTACCAATCCCTTGAACAATACCTGTTTTTGCATTCCAAGAGCTGAAATAATAATCGTCGTGGTCTCTCGCTACCCGCTTGTTTTCAAAACAATCAATAATTCCTCTACCTTGGCTTGAAAGCACCATTAAGTAATCTGAGTCTTCAAAAAAACCAATTTCAAGTAACCCACCAATCGCCTGACTTTTTACTACTGTCCACATATTGATTCATTTTTTTTCACTCGCCTCGCCTACCCTAACAAAAACACAAGCAATTCCTTCTGCTGATCCGTTAACCATTCCTCCTCCTCTTTGTTATGCAAATCTAAGCCATCGTGTAAGGGCTCATAATTCGTATAATCATAGTTTTTAAAAATAGATTTAATCCCAGTAAAGTAAGTCTCTTTTAACACTTCCGTTGATTGCTCGGTAGGGAATAATGCGATCAGGTAAAAAATCATGAAAGCTGTCCAGTCATAAATACTCGCCTGATTGTTTTGCAAATGAGCCGTCTGAATCATTTGCCATCCAAAATCTAAGGGGGCAATCTTTTGGGGCTTTTCTTCGGGATGCAAGCTATAATAAGGCGAACCGAAATCAACAAAAACCTTTTTTGAGTCTTTATCCCAATAAGCAATTGCTCCATTCTCCCCCGACCAAGCGGCTGCGGGATTTTCACAAATCCACGTAAAGGACTCCTCTTCTAATCCATCAAAAAATGCCGAAAAATCTTGGTACATCGGAAACGCCTCTCGCTCGTAAGTTTGTACAAACTCATTGCGTTGTAGCAAGGGCATCACTCTAAAATGCGTAAAGCTACAATCAAAAGCACCTTGTAATTCGTAGGCGTTCCAAATTAAGTTTCTTTTTTGCGGGGAAGTTGCTTCACTTTTATCAATCAAGGTAACGGTGTTTTCCATTAGTCCTTCAATTTCATACATCGACATCGGTAAATATTTTTTTCTTGTTAAAAGAATAATTTGGTTTCAAGTTTTTGCTATGAAGTTGTTTTAAAATCGACCTTAATACTTATACCTGCAGGCCGGCAGGGCTAAAGCATTGTAATCCAGCTCTTCAGCTTTTTCTCATCACCGCAGCGATGGCGACATAAATGCTGGAGAGCATTTACCGCTTGCGGATGGGATGCAAAAGAGCTTCGTCCTGAATCACAAGCCTTTCCCTTCGGTGGCTAACATCATTTTAAAACAACTTTTATGGTAAATCCAAATAAAAGTCATTTAGCAGCTATAATTTACAGTTTCCGTAAGGAATAAGTACATTAACTACTTTCAATACTCGCACTAATTTTTGAAAAATCTTGAATTGCTAAGTCTTTTTTATGAATACAGTAACTTAGCGTTCCCGCATCCCAGAAGTTAAACTCTCCAACACTTTCCATATTGAGCAAAACCATCCATTCTGAGGGCTCACCACCCAACTTTCCTGCTGCAATTTCCTGCGGAGATTCGTGTTGTGAAAAAACGGAACTATTGATGCTATGCGTACGTATTTGGATATGACCATTATCTAATGCCAATGGCGTTTTCATTTCAATGGCTAACTGTTCGAAGTCGTAGCCTTCTAGCGCGTCCATTTTTTCATACATTTCTTCATCGTCCTTCTCTTCCCACAAAGCTGCGTATTTTGGATAGCGCTCACTACCGTGATTGTAGGAATTGTAAAAAATGGGGAAATCAATTGCGTTTTGAAATCCAACGGCTACTGCGTCTCGCACCGCGCCGTCGTAATCATAATCCATAAATTTAGTCGCTTCTGTATATTCAATCCGACGTAAATTCTCCGTATGTTCAGCGTACAAAACGAGTGGTCGCTGTGCGTATTCTTCGTCGTTGACAAAAAAGTAAAGCATACCTTTTCGGGGCAAGTAAGGTTGATACGGGGCAAGCGCTTCGCAATTGAGTTGCGCATGAAAGAGATAAAAATTACCCTGTTCACTCCTTGGATGTTCCCAATCCGACGGTAAATCTGGTGCACCACCTAGCTTTGATTTTCCAAGCGGAATATCCGTCGTGGTGGCTTCCAAAACGAGATAAGTTGCCATCGTGCTATACGCCAATATTAGCTCCGTGAAATCTACCAAATCTGGTATGGCACGAAGCCGCTTTTCTAAGGCGATTTTCTCCGCTGGATAATTTGATAAATCATACTTTGTCTCGTCGATCGCTTGCGTATTTTTAGATGGATAACTCAAGTCCATGAAAAGTTTGCGGTGCTTTCTGCTCGCAGTAACGCTTTTAATGTTGTTGAGGGAAGCAGGCAATGTTTTAAAGCGATTCCCTTCAATATCCAAGCTTTTTAAGTTTGGCATCGCACCGATACTCGCTGGCAATTCCTTTAGCTTATTGTATTTCAAACTCAAGTGACTAAGCACGGGCAAGCTACTGATAGCGGTCGGTAGTTTTTGCAGGGCGCTTGACTGAAGGGTTAATTCTTCTAACTTTTGCAACTGCACTAAATCTTCAGAAAGTTGGCTGATCTCACTCCCGTAAATTTGAATCGTATGCAGTTCCGTTAAAGTATAAAAGGCTGCGGGAATTTCTGAGAAATTAAAATTCGACCGTGCTCCTACCCAAAGACTTTCTAAGTTTTTGAAGCTTAATATTTTTTCGGGAAAGTGGTCAAAATTACCTTCTCCGATGGTTAATTCAAACACGGATAGTGGATCTGCGGATTGAGCCGCTTCCCAAGTGTACACCTTTCTTTTGGGTAAGAGTGGCTTGGGGTCAAAAGCTTTGACAATTTCAATCGGTACGCGATGTACTTGGTTGCCTTTGTTGATACTTTTGAGTTCGCCTTTGAGGTGAACGTAACCTGCCTGCACATCAATTATACCATGAAAGCGCACATCCTCTGGAAAGCCATACACTTCAAAACCAGTCGCATGATTTCCGTAGGGACAAACGATTTGCGTATCGTAAGTTCCTCCTTCAATCGCAAGATCATGATACGTCACCAAGCGAATCCAAGCTGTTTTTCTCAAATTATCAAAATAAGCATCTTGCAAGATACCATTGTGCAATTCGTCGGTAATTTCTAAGCTAGGCGTCAAGAGACTAATGCGTAGTTTGCCTTTTCGAACGAGGACTTCCGTATCCAAAGCACCGGGTGAATAAACCGTGCCTTCCGTAGCATGATTGGCAAAGCCAACGTCGTGATGGTTGATTTTAAAAAATTCTTTCATACTTATTAGTCCCTTAATACTTCTGTAATAAATTTAGCGTAACAAAATCCTAAATTAAGATAAATATTTCAAAACGCAAGTCCCATAAATTCCTTATAATAATACTTTCTTTCCGCTACTATTTTTTCCGCTTCAATCGGCGGAATATTTCCCGAAAAGCTAAAATTGGTCATCTGATAACCGTTATAAAAATAAAAGGGATTTTTCGGCAAAGAATTGTAAATGGCTAAGGTTTCTATGTAAGCAAAAATATGCCGACGCGCTTCCATGTTTTCATTGTTTTCCTCAATAAAATCTAGCTGTGCCTTAAAGGCTGTTAGCCTTTTTGAATCCAAATAATACTTTACCAGTCCCCCGTCACCAACGCACAAAATAAAGGTATAGGCCTTGATTTTGATACAAATCATATTAGGCGCTAATTGCGTACGCAGATCAAAGTTATCAGTTGCTGATTTGAAAACGAACAGACTTGAAGGGACGAGAAAAGCATTATTAAAATAGTAAGACTGTTGCGTCAACCTAAAAAGATCCTGACTAATTACCGTTTCACATTTATGCTTCCAGTCTTCCTCTTTAGTTTTGAGATAGTCGTGATAAAAAAGTCCAAAATAAATTTTTGTTAGCCAAATCGAGAAAACATCAACATTATCCAGCGAAGGACCATTAAAAAAAGGAAGTGTATCCGCCTTATCCATGATCTGGGCAGCTAAAACTGCCGGATTTTCTAACAATTGTAAAGCTTTACTTTCATAGCGACTACCAAAGTTATTATTGCATACTCGATGAGCCGGCACTTTTATTCTGCTGTACTGTGTATGAAGCGGTCCTTCCAATATTTTATCTTTAAGCGAAAGCTGCTTCAATAAACTATTCGGAATAATATGCTCTAAAGTTCTGTCTCGCTTCGAAGTAATGCGCTCCGAGCAAAAGAAACAACGCTGTTTGAGGTTTGCTAATTCTTCTTTTTTCATGAGCCTGTTTTTTAATAATCATTTGTTTTTAGCCAAGTTAAATCTTTGGCAATTCCCTCCAGTCCGGGATAAATTACGCGCAGGCGAATCCCTAATTTAAAGAGCATTTGTTTGATCGCTCTTCTTTTGTCAAATGGTATTTCAAAACAGATATCTTTCTTATTCAAGCGATACGCTACTTGTGGATTCGGATGAATTGTAAAGCAACCACTCTGTCCTTTAATTCTTTCCGAAATCAGCGGAGGCGTATACCGTTTGACCTTTTTGATGGTAAAAGGATGATCCGTTTCTAGGTTGATTTCGTTTCTAATATTAACGGCATACACGACGCTATTTTCTTCAGCGTATACTTCGACTGCAAAAAATAATGCGATCAATGGATTGTAAGACCAATCTAATAAGCGGGTAGGAAGTCCGTGATGCTGCGCCAAGGCAAGCCATTCCCAGTCACTTTTAGGAATATATGGTAAATATGAAATCACACTTTCTTTAAATTGTTTTAGCAATTGTTGCTCATTTTTTTCAAAACTAGCGGCTCGGGTAAATTGCTTGCGCCCAATACTTGGAATCAGCGTATAATGGGCGGATTGATGACCTCGAAATAACCAAGAACCAGATTTTGGAAGGGCTTCAATGGCTTCGATATAGTCGGATATAGTAGTAATGACAATACTGTTCATTTTGAAGGTATGGTTATGAAAGTTAGTAAATGCTTGTCGTTCGTGTTGGTAAAACGGGATAATAGCCGAGCATGGATCGCCTTTATCCTTTCCTTTTTCGTTGAAGATCATTGCCAAGATGGGGAAAAGTATGAAATTACGGCATCTGCATTTCACGGCTTAATCATTACTCAAGTGATTAGCGATGAATCAGTTTTGTGAGACTGGTAAGTACATTTTCATTTGGTGGCTTCGCTAAGCTACGCTGCTGAGCAGCAAACTAGCGATATCAGTAATTCCTGTAAGTAACTATTTAAGGAAACTACTTTTACTTTCAACGATAAAAAGGAGGATTTCATTTTCTGGAGCGATAAAAATTTAAGGTACTAAATTTTTATCCCATTATAATCCATCCAATGATCTCCCACTTGAAGCCACTGTTTTAGGAAATTCTTATTAAAAAAGAAGTTCGAGAAATCATCGAACCGTTGGACGTGAATGCCGGTATAGTGTAGCCAGATGGCTAATCCTCCGTAGGGTAAAAGCTGCTTTTCGGCGGGTAAAATTGTAGTGATGGATTCGTAGCCTTGGTAGAAATGATTTAGCTTTTTTTGAAAAATAGTTTTATCTTTTTCATTATTAAAAAGCAATAGCACGGCGTAGGCGATATCTAAGCACAACCAACCGTAGCCACAATTATCAAAGTCAAAGAGCGTGATTTCAGTATCGTTCTGTACCTTCATATTGTCCGACCAAATGTCTAGGTGAATCATTCCTTTCCGTAGTTGATTAGACGCAGCGGCATGAAACTGAGCGGTGATCAGGTCATTGGCGCTTTTGATATATTGCAATTCGGCGGGAGCTTCCCCAAAATGTTTTTCTACCGCCGGAAAAACCCAGCCGATTAAACTTGCCGCGTCATAGTTTTTTCGTTGCAATTGTATGCCTTCCGTAACTTGGTGCATTTTAGCAAGTTCGATTCCGAGTTGGTAGCAAGTTGCTGGCGCAGGGTTTCGAATGGATATTCCTTTGGCAAAGGAAAATAAAACAGCATAGCGTAGTCCTTCCCTCGCATTTATTTTTTGAAGATAATACCCATTTTTATCTTGAATGGGAAACGCTACGGAGATTGCATTTTGCTTAAGTAGGTTTAATAATTCAATTTCTGCTAAAATTTCCGTTTCTGTACGCCAACCGTACGTATAAACTCTTAAGACGTATTGCTCCGCTGAAGATTGAACTAGATAAGTATGATTAACGCCCAAGCGAAGTACTTTACAAATGGGACTTGTTGCCAAAGCGTATTGATTTTTAACCCATTCTGCTAAAAATGCTGGCGCGATGATAGAGCTAATGGCGGGAGCATATTTCATGCTTTTTATTTTGCGATTTTGTGGCTAAGTAGTTTCTTAGTACTTCATTCATTGTTCTAAACGTTTAATTTCCCGAGTCAAGGCAACAATTAACTCTTTGCCCTCATCTTCTACGTCTTCGTATAGTTCCAATAGATAGCCATCCGTTTGCAGTGCCCAATAAATAGCTTGCTTAAAGGAAAAGTCTTTCATCAATGCTTTCCTATCAAACGGTATAAATTCGTCATTAACGAAGGAGAAGTGTTCCAGCATTTCAGGTTTTAAATAATTATTATGATGTGATAAATGCTGTAACTCTACGGATTGTATTTTCTCATATTCAAAATCGTAATACAAGGCAATTGCTAATCGAATGCTGTCATTGCGAATAGTCTCTAATCCTCTTGACTTTAAAGTTTCGTAAGGTCCGGTGTTCGATAAAAAAGTGGTATTTCCTCGTAGGTAAGGCAATTCTTCCAGTAGGGTTTCGTTGGGTGGAAGATCGTTTTCGATATGCTTAATCAACATTCTATACAAAGATACTCTTTCGGAAAACCCAAAGATATTTTCTTTGATATCTTCTAAGTCTTGTTCGATTGCATTTTTCACCTCTGAAAGTGATCTCACTTCAATTTTTTTCAACTTCCGAGATTCATTCCAGTTGTTGAACCAAATTGCGATGGTTACCCCGAGGAAAATCAATACAATTTCGCCGATGGCGTAGTTCCAACTAATTTGTTTAAAGACTTTCCTGAACATTTTTAAAATTTAAAAATTTTATCTTTCCTCTGCTCCTTGACTCCTCCCTAAATGCTTGTTTGCGGTAAATACGATGTCCCCCCGTTGAAGTTGTTTACCAGATTACCTGAGCGCTGCTACCCTTTCTTCGCAAAAATATTCAACTGCAAATCCATTCCTAGTTGTAATTGCTCCTCAATGAGTGGGCGGGGAGAACAAAATTGTGTGTGGATGTAGTACCTAAAGTTTTCGGCGGATAGCTTTGCTAAAAGCTGATTTAAAACTTGCGGCGCATTTTTAAAAGAATGGTATTCGATAAACATAGCCGAAACATTAGTTAATTGTTCGGAAGCTGTAATCACCGCTGTCTCCGCTCCTTCGATATCAATTTTCAGAAAATCGACGGGTTCCGTGAGTAATGCATCCAAGCCGATTGTATCTACTTTGACCGTTTTTTGACTGCTGCCAGCGGTCGCTATTCTTCCACCATCGGCACCTTCTTGCAAAAAGTCAATTGGCTCCGGGCTGGTAGACAAAGCATTATTCAATAATGATACTTGATTGTAGTTTCGTTGCTGGATATTCCAATTGAGCAAACTGTAAATGTACGGATCGGCTTCGACTCCCGTAATGATCGCTTGGGGAAATAAGCGCTTGAAATATACGATACTCGTTCCGTAATTAGATCCACAATCTACGATGACGGGGGCTTGTTTCTTCGTTTCAAATTTATAGATTTCGCCGAGAAAGATTTCTTTATAACTATAGTAAAAAGACAAACAATCCGCCACTTTAAATTCATGATCCAACAGCTTAATCTTCTTTTCCTGATAACGAGGCTGACTTTTCAAATATTCGTACGGCAATAGTTTCAGTCTATTTTTCAAGGTTGTACGGATCGTATCTATTTTCATATTGATTTCTTTCTAAGTTGCGGTGCATTGAGGGTACAAAACGATATCTTAGTATTCCCTAGCGATCGAAGCTGCCAAGATAGGTATTTTATCTTTTATTTCAATTTCGTTTTTAATTTATCTGTCGATACATGACATCCGTTCGAAGCACATATTTTGCGCCTTCCAAGACGGGAGAACCTTCGTACTTTTGCTCGTGGATGAAGCAAAGCGCAGTTTCCGTTTTGGGGACAATGCTTACGTCATCAAACTGAGTAGCACCGCCCACAAAATCCTCGTTGAGGTAAATCATAAAGGTGATCCTACTCTCTTCTCGATCGTCCAGATCAGTTCACTGTGGTAAATTCGTTTCATGTAACACATTACTTTGCTGAATAATCAACATGGTATCCTACTGTTTCGCAAATTTTACGGGTTCCTGCTGAAACCCTATCTTCAGCGCAGTAATTGCTCCTTCGTAATTTGTTTCAAAAGATAGACCAAAATAAGACAGACCGAATACTTCTGGAATTTCCGAAGTATTGACCGTGATGAAGTTATTGTAGTTTTGGTGTTCCAAGACAAAGTCATGCGCAGGAAATTTGATATGCAAGTTACCTTCTTTTTCATAAATCTTGATT
>CALFBG010000013.1 GCA_937951685.1 uncultured Saprospiraceae bacterium
TTTATGTCTGGAGGTTTTGTGAAGAATCTAAATTATCATACTTTGTAACACGCTACTTATGGAACAACAAATCAT
This sequence comes from uncultured Saprospiraceae bacterium, assembly GCA_937951685.1. Classification (GTDB taxonomy): domain Bacteria; phylum Bacteroidota; class Bacteroidia; order Chitinophagales; family Saprospiraceae; genus CALFBG01. The sequence continues at coordinate 76 of CALFBG010000013.1, forward strand.
TGCACTCGTCAATCAGCATTTTGCTAATTGCTTCATTGAAGTTAAAAATATTCTATTACACCCAGACAGTTATCACGAAGCCGTAGAAACAGAACACTTCTTCGATTATTTTCGGTTTTTGGAAAGAGCATTACAGAAACCTTACAATCGTTTGATCTCCTTAACAAATTTCGTAAAAAACGACGAAGGCTTGCTAAGTACAGAAATGTACCCGCTCGTTCTGCTACGGGAAGAAGCTAAAACGGCAATAGAAGAAAAGTGTAATCAGGTTTTTAATTTTGCACACGGATTAGATATTGGTAAAATCGATCCTGAGATGAAATCTTTATCACAAGAAAATCATTAATCAAGGGTATTGTTATAACAAAATGTATTTATTGACTTGTTTGGGCAGCGTAAAATATGAAGCACCAGTAAGTAATAAATGAAATTCATTTTAAAAACGATTGCTCTTCTTATGCTATTCGAAAATGTAACCGCTCATTTTTATCATGATGATAAATTCTCATCTCGGTGTATAAATTAGTTAGGTCAGTGCCAAGTCAATATCTCATATGAGTTAACAATAGATTTAATTTGACTTGGTACTTTCTTTTTTATAAAAAAAACAATGAGTCATAAATTCAAAAAAGCAATTGCAATCTTAAGCGTTTTTCTGCTGATCGCTGCAATTACATTTACTATTGTTATTAATAAGCTGAAGAAAACAGGAGAAGTAACGCAAGAAGAATATAAACAAGAAATGCTAAAGTAGCAATAAGCTCGACTGAATTAGTGAATGACCTTTGCGCTTCATTTTGAAACAATTTCTATCCCATCTTAAAATCGCTTTCATTTTCCCCACTTTATAATTAAGATCGTATCTTCATCACGCAAAAAGTATTTTAACTGGAGCGTCAGATACCACGAATTTCAATATTTAAAACCTTAACAGTATGGATCGCAAAAAATTTTTACAATCATTGCTTGGTGCGTCGGCTTTTCTCACGGTACCGTTTAGTGCCTACGGAACGGAGGATCAAGCCATTTTAGAAATGATTAAAGACAGCAGCAAGGATACGAAAGGAAGTATGTTTGGTTTTAAGGCTGCGCCCATTAAGAAAGTACGCGTCGGAATTATTGGTTTGGGGAATCGAGGAAAAACGCTCTTGGAAATGTTTCAGTGGATGATAGAAAAAGGGCAAGCAGAAATTGTGGGCTTATCGGATTTAAAACCGAAAAATGTTGTAGCTGCACAAGAAAAATTGAGTAAGTGGCAAAAAACCAAACCCCAAACGTATAGTAAAGACGTCAACGATTGGGAGCATCTGGCGAAGCAAGATAATGTTGATTTGTTACTCATTACGACGCCTTGGGAATGGCATACGCCCATGGCTTTGTTTGGGATGAATCATGGCAAACACGTCGCAACGGAAGTACCGATTGCATATTCTTTGTCTGATTGTTGGGCTTTGGTAGAAACGGCAGAGCGAACAAAACGGCATTGTATTATGCTAGAAAATTGTTGTTACAACGAAGAAGAATTGTTTGTGCTCAACATGATCGAAAATGGCGTTTTTGGTGATTTGACCCACGCAGAAGGTGCGTACTTACACGACTTGAGAGCGCATATGTTGAGCGAAGATTATTATCAAGGTCAGTGGCGACTAAAGCATCACATCAATAGAGATGGTAATTTTTATACGACGCACGGACTAGGACCCTTGAGTTTTTATATGCACATCGGGCGAGGCGATACCTACGATTATTTAACGTCGATGAGTTCGAGGGAATTGAATTTAAGTCAAACGGCAAAGCGCATGAAATCGTCGTACACCGCTTTTCGCTGCGGAGATATGAATTCTACGATGATCAAAACGAAGTTGGGAAAAACAATGTTGTTGCAATTTGATGTACACACCGGACGCCCCTACTCGCGCATCAATAAAGTCGTCGGTACCAAAGCCGTACATGATGGTTATCCGAGTCGCTTGTTCATTGATTCCGAAGAACCTGTTTTCTGGGGACATCGTTGGCTAGAAGCGGAAGCTTACCAAAATTACAAAGCGAAATATACGCATCCGATGATTACGAAGTTAAAAACGATTAGTCAGGGATTTAAACAAGGTCACGGCGGAATGGATTTTGTCATGATGTACCGATTGATTAGTTGCTTGAATCTGGGCTTACCCTTAGATATGAATGTTTACGATGGCGTAATGTGGAGTGCAATTACGCCCTTGTCAGAATTGTCGGTAGCGAGTAAAAGTTTACCGTTGCCATTTCCTGATTTTACGGGTGGTCGTTGGAAAGATAAAACTGAATTGGAAATTATGCAGGTTCTTAAAAATGGGGCGAGTAGTAAGTAAGCAAAAGCGTTGCTTGAGTTCGTCGAAAAATGTTTCAACCGTTAAGGCTAAGAAAAATGTTCCACCTCAACTCAATGAAGCGGAACATTTTTTATTTAACCTACTTTTAACTAAGTTTTTTGACTAAGTTTGAGATTACTCTTTGACAAACTTAATTCGATTGTTTTCATTTAATAGTTCTGGCATACTCAAGAAGTAGATACCACTATTTAAATCAGTAGTCGATACGCCTAAAGTATTTTCTCCTTTCGTAACGTTAACGGAAGTTTCTAATACGATACGACCACTCAAGTCATAAACGAATACATTCATTCTTTTCTCCTGATCGCTTTTTAATTCGATGTTTAAAAGATCTGAAACGGGATTTGGAAAAACATTTTTCACATTCGTGGAAGTACTTTTATCGTCTAAACTTGTCTTTTGCAAGGTTGGTGCGTTGAAATCATCCTCGTCATTTAAGCTTAATTCCACCAACGCTTCATCGTCTTCATCTGCTACTTCATCCGTATCATTTCCTGGCGTTGAATCTGGATCAACTTTATCAGAAGTTTTGATCTGGAAGAAATTGCGGATCACTCCGTTATCTGATTTAGGAAATACTCTTAAAACTAAGGTTGCACTTTCTCCTGCGGCTAAACTTGGAATGTTCCAGTTCTCAAAGAATAAACTGTATTCCCCTTTGCTAGGTGCTTCGTTTCCACCGTAAGCTTCTCCGTCAGGAATACCCGCTTGTACGTTGATGTCTTGTGCTGTAGCCGGACCTTGATTCGTTACCGTAATGGTATAAGGTACTTTTACGTACAAGTCAAATTCACTTGAAGGTGTATTGACCGTTAACTCTAAATCAGCACTGTTGGGATCTACAACGACTTCGGGTTCTACCGCAACACCACTACAATCTCCGGTGCCACTATGCGGCATCGCAACGTATGGGAAAGTATTGCTGAACGGTCGATCATTTTTCACAACGCCCGTGCTGAAACTTAATACGTTTACTAAATCTTCCGTCACTGGATTTGGACTTCCTGCTTCATAATCATCATACCATAATCCAATCGCTGCTAATACCGCACCACCCACTGCTTGCAATTCAATTCTTGTCACATCATCCTCTAATCTACGACCATTAGGGAAACCATCCATATTAGGAATCATTTGAAGGTCAGGACTTGAGTTGTAACTAGGGTCGGTTAAGCCTAATACCGCTGCCGCAATTAAACCATTGGAGCTAAAGTTGGCATCATCACGTTGCGTTACTGGGACGGCCATATTCAAACGCAACATATCTCCACCGTTTGGTAAGAAGTTGTTGATAAATGGCTTACCCGCCGCTAATGGATTTCCATTTTTTCCAGTGGCTAATTGATACGGCGGAAAGTTGGGTACTCCCGTATGGAAAGCAGGCCATAGATCTACTGATCTTGGTTTCCCCGGACCAGGTAATAATAAGGTACCAAAGATCGCGTCATCTAATGCTGTTCCTTCTACTGCTGGACTACCTTTTAAGACAAAAAGACCATCGTTGCCGTTACCGAAATCAAACCCTTGTAAACTATTTCTTTGAATTCTTAAGCTTGACAAAGCAGGGACTGCTGCTCCAAATAAATCATCATCCATGTAAAGGCCTAATTCAGGATTGTAAAAATATTCGTCTAAAGTAGTATCCGTGATTTCATCGTAAGGCGTAATGGCATTCCAAAAATCTTTTTGACCGATTGGAATAACTACTTCATTGGTCAATGGCATTCCAAGACGAGATACTTGTACCCAATCTCCAGAAAAATCTTCGCCACCAGGTGTTAAGGTTCTGATTTGTGGACGACTAGCAGAAGCCCATACACCAATGATATAATCCGAATCTAAAATACTTACAGGAGCAGGATTTGCACCAGCTTTTACTAAAGTACTAATGGGGATTTGGATCGCAATCGTACTCACGTTGTAGCAACCTACACCGTCTCTAATTTGACCAGATTGGCGAGGAGAATCTCCTAAGTCGAATACTCCGCCAAGGTCTACAAAGAAAGGATCATCAGAAGGACCCGCAAATACCATTTCGCCAGTACTCGTGCTTAAGATCGCTTCTTGCATCAAGGCATCGTAAGTAGTATTCAATCCTACCGCAGAAGTAATAGAACGTTCTCCAATATTATTAGGCGGTACGATTCCGTTCTCAAGGATCGTCGTGAAAGTTTGTCCACCGTCCATACTTCTTTCTAAAGTATAAGTCGTTTTCAAATTTTGTGCACCCAAACGAATATTGAAGAAGGTTGTTGGATCTTCGTTGGTTTGACTAAAGGTAAATCGGTAAGTCACTTCGTCCCCTGGGACATCAGCATTATTATCAATGTGAATCTCGTAGCGAATATTTTCTCCGAACGAATAATAGTTTGGTCCCCCGTGTGGCAATTGAAAAGGAACATAACTCGCAATAATGGTAATCATGTTGGGATTGTCCGGGCTTCTAAAAGCATATAAATCCGTATTATCGGCAAGTGGGTCATTAGAGATGATCGGCGCTTCTCGGTGACTGGATGCAAATACTTGGATGGAGCTAAAAAAGCAACAGAGCACTAAGCTCATGACGAGCTTAAAGCTTCCCTTGTTCATTGTGTTTGTTTTTTTAAACATAATTTAAATGGTTTAAAATTTTAATAAGATTTTTAATAAAGTAGGCATAGGTCTGGCTCGCTAAAAAAAGTCAATTGAATTTTTAGCCAACTAGATATCGTAAACTTAGCAGTAGCGGATGAAGCTATTTCAAAATAACTTCGTCGTAATATTCGATGGTTGCAGTATGATAAGCGATTGTAGTATAACTTGAATTATACTAACTTGCTCAGCGCGTATTTTTTTACTAGCTAATTTTTTGTTTTCCTTTCTGAGCAAGTGCGTGAGATTGGTACGGATTATTTTTAAAAGCGGTTTTGAGTTGTTTCATGCCCCAATCTTTATTTCCTTCTTCAATGGCTAAGAGCGCTTGCAAGCACAATAGATCGGACTTATTAGATTGTGTACTACTTGCTTTGTCAAGGTGTGCCTTCGCTTTTGCAAAATCATCTTTTGCAAAATAAATGAAGGATAGCGTTTTGTTGACGTCGATATTGTCTGGTCGTTTGTTGTATTCAGAAAGTGCATAGCCGAGTGCCTCGTCGTAATCTTTGGTAAGGTTTAAGTGCAGGTGCGCGTACTCTAGGTTCATGTTGTGTCCACTTTTGATATCATCTTCTAGCATGGTAAAAATTTCGGGAAGAATTTCGTTTAGCTTTTCTTGTTGACCAAGGCTTTGGTAAACGCCGGCTAGTTGTTCGTAAAAACCAACTTCGGGAATGATCGCGCAAGCTTGGTGTAATAATTTTTCTGCGCTTGGATAGTCTTCTTTTTTAATGGCAATTTCAGCTTTTGCAGCAATGGCAAAAGGATAGTTTTCTCTTTCCAATAAAATTTGATCATACTGCGCTTCGGCTGCATCTAATTGTCCAACGGAAGCGTATAGATTACCCAATTGCAAACGAATCCAAGCAGATTGTTCGTGTCCAGGATAAGCTGCGGAGAGGGCTAGTTGCATCGCTGCGATGGCACCATCCGTGTCGCCGTGGATTTCTCTGAGGTAAGAAACGCGCGAGTAAGATCGTAAGTCGGGACGAATGCTAATCATTTTATCCGCCATTTGTACCGCTTTTTCGTATCGACCCAACTCAACGTTTGCATCAACTAAGATACCGTGAATTTGAGCATTGTACCGATTGATGACGATCGCCTCTTGTGCTACCGCTAAAGCTGCTTTGAATTCGTGCTGACTCATCAAAACGGAAGCTTTCAAAGATAAGCTGCGAAAGCGCAAGTCGGAGGCTTGGGTTTCTTTTTGTAAAACCGTTTCGAGCACCGCTAAAGCCGCCGGATAATAGTGACCATGTTCTCCAGTCACCCGAGCTTCGTGAATAAAAACTTCTACTAAAGCGAGCGCTGGTGCAAGGTCTTTAGGATGATCTTGTAAAGCTTTGCGCGCACTACCATAAGTGTTTTGGATGTTTTGCCATTCTTCGCCTTGCCAAAGTGGTTCTGGGCGGTCTAACAGTTTAGGGACATTAATGGTTGCTTTACCGATTGCGGTATTTTTTTCCTTCGTCGGAGACTGACATGAAAAAGCAAATACAATAAATAGTAAACTAAGGAAGTAGGGATACGATTTCATTTTAGAATAGTCTTTAAGGACAATCAAATGCAAGTGATCAATTGTCGAATGAATAAAAATCTTAAGCTTCGTTATCTAAATTTTAAAATAACTTTTTGGGAAGGGCTCTTAAAACATATTAGTGTTTTGTTAATACTAGTATGTCTCCCGTTATAAAGTATCTCTGTTGCTTTTGTTCAGCCACCTAGAAAATAGTCTCTGATCAAAGCAATTCATTTATCAAATTTAAAAATCGACGACTCAGTCAATGTTGTTCGGTTTTGGAAATGATTTCGATATGTTTGGAATGACCACAAATACGCCTTATCGTAAAATATGATATAAGTACTATATTTGTTACAATAGGAGTTACGGTGATGTAATCACATTTAGATTTTTAAAAGTTGTTTTTTTTTGAAAAAAGATAGAATTGAATAAAAACAAAGTTCTAGATGTACCGTTATTAAAGTTAGTTACTAAGATAGTTTCCCAAAAAAATCTAAAATAATATTACCGCATTCTAGTACTTCGGAGAGATAATTACTGCGAAAAATCATCGTAGATAAATGATAAATCAGCGGTGTTTAACGCACTAATTTCCCTGAAAAAATGATAGATTTATAGGGTGTCAACCTGCGCAAAATGAGCTTAGCGCTTACATCACAAATAAAAAACAAACAAGACCTTAGTGTCGTCAAACAATTTTGGATATTGAAGCATACATAGCATCTGGCATACTTGAGCAATACGTACTCAATGACTTGAGCGACGCGGAGCGCGCAACGGTAATGCGCTACGCGGAACAATATCCTGAAATTAGAAATGAAATTACAGCTATCGAAGATTCTCTAGAGGCTTACGCCAAGCTGAACGCGATTGCTCCTTCCTCGGAACTCGGCACGACACTTTTGGCGATGATTGAGGACGAAGAATTTCCTCGTTCAGTGCCTGCATTTACGATGGAGGAACAACTGAATTTCATCCTACGCGCAGACACTCTGATTATCCAATTGAAAGGAACAAAGCTTGCCCCTCAAGCCTTAGCTGTTATTTATTGGAACATCAAACTTAAGCGTGCATTTTTCAAAGCCATCCAATTACCGGAGTTGGCTCCGGGACAACAATATCAATTGTGGGCGTTTGGTCAAGAAGAAGCGATCAATCTTGCTGTTTTTGAAGCGCAAGTTACGGATTTGCGGGAATTGTTGTTTATCGAAGCTTTTACTAGTTTTGGGATAACGGTAGAGGAGGAAGGAGGAAGTGTATTTCCCAATCTAGCAAAAATTTATGCTACTGGAAAAAAGACAATTAGACACTAGCTAGGCTAAGTACTAAGACAAAATTTACTCGTCATAAATTAGTAAATTTATTAGGTAAACCTACTTAAGTACTAATACAAATTAAATCACTTATTAACTTGCCTCATCTTTTGACCAGTCTTTTCGTTACTCAAAGCCTTCCTAAGCAAAGGCTTAGGGCGGTTTTCGTGCCTCAATACTGATCAAAATCTAACACAATTTAATGGCAAATTAATTTTGTCTTAGTACTTAACATAAACTAATCATTGAAAATAAACAACATGAAAATTTCATCTTACACGCTTCCCAAATCTTTGCATCGTTTGGTAGAAAGTATCAAAATAGCGATTCAAAATCACGGACAACTCAGCCCCAAGCGTGCCAAAGAGCTCGTACTAGAAGCTGACGTTCAAGTGAAAGATATGATGCACTACGCAGATTTCGATCATCCCGTAGAAGACTGTTACGGTCGGAAAATGGTATTTGATGGAGGTACTTTTGAAGTTATGGTAATGTCGTGGAATCCAGGCGACTACTCCTCTATTCATAATCACGGATATACGCAGTGGGGCGTCGTGCAGGTATTCGGAAACGCTGCGCATTTTCTTTACAATGAAAAGAACAAACTGGTTTCTTTTGCGAAGAAAGAAATCTTAACTAAAGGCGAAGCCATTAAAGTAAATAATGCCTTGATTCATCAGATGGGAAATCCGGGGTCAGAGCAGTATCTATCTTTGCACGTATACGGTGCTAATGATATGCACGTACCAAAAGATGTGACGGCAGATGCCCGAAATTACGACTTAGAATTTGATCGCGTTGCCCATACGACGGGCGGTGCATTTTTCAATTTGCCTAGCTCAGAGATTTATGACGTCGAAGAAAATATTCGTTGTACGCCAGCAGTTTTCGTTAACTATGCAAATCAATTGCTTGCCTATTATCAAAGACAAACACCGTCAAAGCATATTACGAAGTTGAAGCAACACGTATTGTCTAAACTAGCAGATGTAGTCTTGGACTAAAACCTGGTTACCAATTCAATTTGACTTTTAAAAAAATATAGCACAGGAATTAGGAAGTACGTTCCTAATTCCTGTCTTACTTATAATTAGTTATTCGGTATAAATTATTCGGTAATTTAAACACATTAGCCTCGGATCTTCGATCGACAGCGCGTAGGTAAGATGCTCTTCATTGGCTACAATAAGAAAATTTAAAGTTTCCCTTCTTATTCTTCTTTTAAAAACTTCCAAGTCCAAGTTGCAAGGATCGCACCGAGGATTGGTGCTACGAGGTAAAGCCATAAGCTCGTCCAATTACCAGATACAATAGCTGGTGCGAAAGAACGGGCTGGATTCATAGATGCGCCACAGATCGGTCCGGCAAACAATGCTTCTAGCAATACGGTTCCGCCTACGGCAATTGGCGTATAAATCGTCGTAGATTTATTTTGACTCACCAGCAAAATAACTAGCATCAAAAAATAAGTCAGTATCAGTTCAAAAACAAAAGATTGGAGTTCACTTCCGCTAGGAATAGTTTCTCCGAGGCTGGGCGCCAACGGAAATAAAAGCCGTAAAGTCACCGAAGCTAAAAGAGCGCCCAAGAGTTGAGCGAAGATATATGGCAACAAATCTTTTTTATCAAAGCGATCCGTCAAGGCAAATCCAATGGAAACCGCAGGATTAATATGTGCCCCAGAAATAGCCCCCAAAGCATAAATCATAATCATGACTACCAGTCCAAAACTAATCGCCACTCCAAGATGGCTCACTACGCCATCCGTTACTTGATTCACCACGACCGCTCCGGTACCGAAAAAGATCAAGGCGTAGGTTCCCAGCGCTTCTGAAAAGTATTTTTTCATTTTCATTGCTGAACTTGGCTCATGGTAAAAAGTATTTCTCTTCCGATTTGTTGGCTACGTTCTTCGTATTTTTCACTTTCTTGCGCCGTTCCATCGAAGGCTTTCGGATCTTCAAAAGGCAGAGCGATTCTAAAATTAGCACCGAGCACAATCGGGCAAGCCTCATCCGCAGCGGTACAGACTAAAATAGCACCGAAGTGCTCTTGCGGATTAGGAGCAGTAGTGTAAGCTTTGGAAAATGCTGGATAAGGAGTACTTTTTGTACTCCAAGACAATTGGTAAATCGGATTAGCCACACTAGTATCCGCACAATCAACAACAACTCCAATCTTACGAAGGGCTGCTACTGCACTCGGATAAAAAGCCGTCGCTTCCGTTCCTCCCGAAAAAGTAGCGATAGCTGGCAAGTCATAATAATTCGCACCAATCGCCAACCATACTTGTCCTAGATGACTTCTTCTAGAATTATGCGTACAGATGACGATGAGTTGAGGCGTTAGTCTGGCTTGAAACTGCTTGCTCAAATACGCCGCAAGTTTCTTTAATTTTTCTTTTCGCTCAGTAGCAATCAGGTCAAATTCCTCTGTTAGGCGATCACAGTAAACTTGTAGCTTCGGATATAAACTTTGTCTTGTCATTACTCTTCTATTCTTGTACTATTTGCGTGCCCATTACTCATCTTTCTTACCGACTGCCTGAGTTCATTTAACTTTCCGTAGATCGCATTACTCATTACATAGTTTTTCATCGGCAAGACGGGCGAACCAGCGTACATACCGGGTTGGGTAATATCTTTGATCACTCCTGCGCGGTGCATTAAATAAACATCATCACAAATATTGACGTGATCTTTGATCATCGCACCGCCACTAGCGACGACTCTATTTCCTAAAGTACTTGATCCCGCGCAAAGAAAACCAGAGAGGATGATACAGTTCGAACCGATACTGACATTGTGTGCCACATGGCACATATTATCGAAAATTGAACCATCGCCAATCGTGGTAGGACCGTAAGTTCCTCGATCAATCGTATTATTAGCTCCGATGGTAACTTTTTTTCCGATCACCACGTTTCCCGTTTGCGGAATACGGTGATGATTAAAGTATTGATCTTGGGAATATCCAAACCCTTCTCCTCCAATAACAGCATTCGATAGAATCATGCAATCTTCTCCAATTACACATTCCCAACCAATAATACTTCCGGGATGAATTTTTACGCGCTCGCCAATGACAGCATCGTGTTCAATGACGACGTTCGCCATCACGATACAAGCCTTCCCAATGGTTACCCCCTGTTCGATGACCACGTGTGGTCCAATGATCACATCCTCAGGAATTTGTACAGACTCGTGGATAACGGCGGAGGGATGAATCCTCCCCCAGCCCGTTCTTCGGTGATCATGATCTCCATACTTTTGCTTCATCAAAGCGTGGGAGATACCGATATTTTTACTTGCGAATAATGCCGTCGTCGCTGCTACCGTGGCTGCCATTTCAGCTAAATTAGCCGGAAAGACAATCCCGGATGCACCATTTTCGATGCTCTGTTGCAAGGCTTTTTTATTGGGGGCAAATACCAAATCTCCCCTTGTCCCTTTATCAAAGGAAGCAATCTTTTGTAGTACCAAGTCTTTTTTTCCTTGAAGCGTGACCAAAGCAAAGTTGCTATCTTGGCATTCTTCAAAAATCTGTGCGGCGGTTTTATTCATTCTGCAAGTTGAAGTTGTTAAAACTTTTTCTTCGTGCTTAAAATTACTAAGTTATTCCAATTTGTCTCTTATCTTTAAAGAAAAAATTTGTAAGGAAGCAACAAACTAGATTTTGTCTTAGTATTTTGCTGCTCTATTTTGAGCGCTTCGAGCATAAAACTAAGGATACAACTTGCTGAACGTAGCTTTTATTTTAAGAGACGCCATGCTAAAAAAAACTAGTACTAAGCTTTACTCAACGCTCAAATTAAGGATGCGTAGCATTTTTCAAAATAAACCAACCAAAACACATAGACTATAATTATATTCAATCATACAGATCTGGTGGTAAAAGCCATCTGCTTAATCATTAAAATCCAAAAAATTATGCGATTAAAACTCTCCCTAGTGTTCGTTCTTCTAGCGAGCATCTGTTTTGCCCAAGAAAATTTAACTTATCAAAAACCACCAAAAGAGATTCTAGACTTGGTAGACGTTCCACTCGCACCGGCAGTCTTAATTGACAATGCGGGCGTCAATATGATCTTGCGCTTTAGAGATAGTTATAAGTCTTTAGCAGAACTTTCGGAGACGGAGTTGCGATTAGCAGGATTACGAATTAATCCTAAGACCAACATCGGTAGTAGAACCACTTACTACAAAAATGTGATGGTCAAAAAAATTCACGCCAAACAAGCGACTCAGGTTAAAGGAATTCCTAGCGATGCGCGATTAGCTAATTTTAATTGGTCGCACGATCAAAAGAAAATGGCTTTCACCAATACCGTAGATTCGGGTGTGGAAGTTTGGGTGCTAGATATTGAAAAAGCAGTGGTCAAAAAAATAACCGACGCTACTGTAAATGCCAATATGGGCAATCCTATTCGTTGGTTCAAAAACGACGACGCTTTACTCGTCAAATTTCTTCCTAAGGATCGCAAAGCTTTAGTCAATACGAGTGAAGTTGTACCGGATGGTCCAACCATTTCTACCAGTTCAGGAGAAAAAGCACAAAATCGAACGTACCAAGATTTATTAAAAAATAGTAGCGACGAGTATAACTTTGAGCAATTGGCCTACGCTGAATTGTATAAAGTAAAACTTGACGGCAGCAAAAAGCTTTGGAAAGAAAAGGCCATGTACGGATACATTTCTTTTTCACCAGATGGTAAATATGTGATGGCCACAACAATCAGTCGCCCTTTTTCTTACATCGTACCGTATTCTCGATTTCCACAAACTACCAACGTCTACAAAGACAATGGAAGTTTGGTAAAAAAAGTAAACGAGGTACCCTTAACCGAAGAAGTGCCCAAAGGGTTTATGTCTGTACGCAAAGGAAAACGCAGAATGAATTGGAGAGCAGATCATCCTGCTACCTTAATTTGGGCAACTGCTTTAGACGAAGGAGATCAAGCTAAAGAAGTTGCTTTTAGAGACGAAGTTTTTCAGTGGAAAGCACCATTTACGCAAGCTGCAACGACAATCCTTAAAACGATTAATCGCTACAGTGGTATTGAATGGGGAGATGAAAAAACGGCGATTGCTTACGACTATTGGTGGAATACCCGAAATACCAAGACTTACTTGTTTAATCCTTCTGACCTTACGCAAAAACCAGAAATTATTTCTGATCGAAACTACCAAGATCGCTATAGTGATCCCGGAGAATTTATTAATAAAAGAAATCAATATGGCAGAAGCGTCTTAGAAATGGATCAAGGTGCTGTTTTTCTCATCGGGGATGGTTATACCAAAGAAGGTCAATTTCCATTCATTGATAAGATGGACTTAAAGACGAAGACAAAAAAACGAATGTACCAATCCAACTATACCGATCGCTTAGAGAATCTTTACACAGCGATGGATATGCAAAAAGGAGACATTTTAGTACGCATCGAATCGCCGACAGACTTTCCTAATTATTACATTAGAAATATTCACAAAAAAGATGGCTTAACGCAAATTACAGATTTTAAAAATCCGTTTAAGAGTATTCAAAATGTACATAAGGAAGTCATCAAATACAAGAGAGCCGATGGTTTAGAATTATCTGGAACCTTGTATCTACCCGTTGGTTACGATAAAACAAAGAAAGAGAAAATGCCTTTATTGCTTTGGGCCTATCCAAGGGAGTTCAAAGATAAGAACAGCGCTTCGCAGAGTACTTCAAATCCAAATAAATTTACCTATCCTTATTATGGTTCAATGGTTTATTGGGTAACTCGCGGGTACGTCGTTTTGGATAATGCCTCTTTTCCCATCGTTGGGGAAGGCGATGATCAACCGAACGATTCTTTTAGAAAGCAACTCGTAGCAAACGGAAAAGCGGCCATCGACGCCGTTGATGAATTAGGCTACATTGATCGGAATCGCGTGGGTGTCGGTGGGCATTCTTACGGTGCTTTTATGACCGCAAATTTATTATCCCACTCTAACTTATTTGCAGCGGGAATTGCGCGTAGTGGCGCTTACAATCGAACCTTAACGCCTTTTGGTTTCCAAAGCGAAGAACGCAGCTATTGGGAAGCACCTGAAATTTACAACTCTATGTCGCCTTTTATGCACGCGGATAAAATGAAGACGCCATTGTTGTTGATTCACGGAGAAGCGGATAATAACTCTGGGACTTATCCTTTGCAAAGCGAGCGCTATTTTAATGCTCTAAAAGGTTTAGGCGCTACGGCTCGTTTGGTCATGTTACCAAAAGAAAGTCACGGTTACCGAGCCAAAGAATCTATCTTACATTTATTGTGGGAACAAGATCAGTGGTTAGAGAAATACGTTAAAAACAAAGAAGAAACTGCAGTGCCCAAGCCTTAAGTTTTATTTGAAATTAAAGAAAATAGTGGCTTAATGCTTTGTAGTATAAATTATTAAATCATCAGGAGATAAAAACGAATTTTATCTCCTGATTTTTATTGAGGTAATTTTAAAATTTCTCGTAACCGATGTGTTTCTGTAAGCCCCAAACCGGGAAGCGCATTTGGTCTTAAGCTTCCTCGTTCACAAGCAACGCCCCGACAAGGATCATTATCAATCAAAAGATGACCATCCAAATCGTGCCAATCGGCAAAACTTGCCAATTGAGCCGCCGCAGAAATACCAATTGAGGTTTCCGTCATACAACCCAACATCACTCCCAAACCTAAACGACGTGCCGCGGCAATCATACGAAATGCTTCGCGAATGCCTGTACACTTCATCAACTTGATATTAATCCCGTCGTAGCAATCAGCCAAACGCTCCAAATCCGTCAAGCGTTGTACATCTTCATCCGCAAAGATAGGAATGGGAGAAGCCGCTCGTAGTTTTTTCGTTTCGGCAAGAGCTCCTTTGGGAAAAGCTTGCTCAATGAGAACTACTCCTAAATCTGCAAGCGCTTTAGCACATTCAATGGCTGCGCTAGGATCACGCCACGCTTGGTTGGCATCTACTAACAAACCTTGTGAAGTTCGTTTGGAAATCGCTCGAATCACCGCCAAGTCTTGCTGACCGTTCAATTTGATTTTTAGCCATTTAAATTCTGGTACGGCAGCAACTTTTGCTAACATTTTGTCAAGCGTATCAATGCCAATGGTGTAAGAGGTAGGAATATTTTCTAGTACTGGAATTTGGTACAAATCGCGAATAGAAAGTCCTTGTTGTTTTGCACGTAAGTCGTGGAGCGCGATGTCGAGGGCAGCTTTTGCGGCGTGGTTTCCCGGTTCTAATTGATTGAAATAATCTAAGGCGGCATTAAATGCTAATTGGCTCAAGTGTTCTAGATCAACCTTTGCCAAAAAAGCACGCTGAGTGTTTTGATTTTCTTGGTAATAAGGCGGCAGAGAGGCTTCCCCGAAACCAAACTGACCACTTTCTTCTAACGCCACTAGCATAATCTCCGTTTGAGATCGAGTACCATGCGCTGTTCCAAAAGGCTGCTTAATCTGTAAAGTATAATTGGCAAAATGCAGTTTCATCATTACGATTAAGCGTTTGGCTGAACGTCAGGCACAGCGGAATCTCTGTTAAAAGGCTCGATTAAATGCGTCGGCTTGATTCTTTTTGTAAGGAATGTCAATGAAGTCGAGCGAAGAAGGTTTCACACGAATGAAGAAAGAATAAGTTCCCCGTTGTGGTTGCCAACTCATTCCCATTTCCCAGCAGTGCAAATTTCGGTAAAAACTAAAATCGGGGTACGTCAAACTTTTTGCTTTGAAATCATATCCAATTCGACCTACTGAAATTCTCCAATTTTCAGTTAATTGTAAATTTCCTCGCAGGTCTAGCGTATGTACTCCAACCGTCAGCGTATCGCCGTCTCCCGAATCCAATGGATTTAAGTTAAGCGAAAAGGTATGATTGATTCTAAAGTTGCCGAGTAAGTCGAGTAAGTCCTCGTTTTTCTTCTCTTTTTCCGATTTTCCATCGCGAGATGCAAGGTCATTTTCAAAATCATCTCCAAGACCATCGCGCAAACCGTTACCAAGCGGATCTGGTAAACCATCATTATTGAGTCCCGCACCTTCTGGATTAAGGGATGGTCGCTCAAAACCGGGTTTTCCCGTAGTTGGTTTTCCCTTTTCTCCTTTCTTTTTCTTTACAAACAGATCTCGAATTTTAGAAACGGATAAGGAAGTATTGAGATTAGCGCTGGCTCGCACAAAACGTAAAATTTTCTTATCTCGATTCCAACTAAATTCGTTGATTCGGCGATTGTCTTCATCAACGACGTAGGGATCGTAGGTTGCTCCTACTGTTATATTTGTCATGCCGTTAAAAACTCGCGTCAACGCTCTGAAACTAACCTGACTAAAATTTAGGGAATCCGCTGCGAAGTTATAATTACCATTGATGTTAAGGTTTTCAATGGGTTTAATTTTTTTATCCGTAGAATCTCTTTTCGAATGGTATTTGGCTTCAAAAAGATTAACGATCGAATAACTCAAGGCCATTTGTTCTCCCGCCGTTGACGGTTGCCCATAAATCCCGCCTTCAAAAACGGAATACTCTTGATCGACGTTGAACTCTGCGCGCGTATCCGTTTGTACTGTTTTAAAATAGTTAAAGCGAGGATCGGTATAATCAGGCGTATAAGAAAAGCGCAGCGACGGTTTAATGACGTGTCGTAAGCCACGCAACCAGCCATTGCTAAAGAGTCGCGTTCCAAAAATCTGTGTTCCGATCGTGATGCCTACATCAAACTCTCTGAAAGGCGTAAAACCATTATCTCTCCGATCAATGACTTGTCCGAAGGCTGTCGTATCTTGCGTAATCCCAACCAGCGTTCCATCGGTTGGATCAAAAATAGAGTCTGTCTTAATGATGAGGTCATCACTAAAGGTTTTTTCTAAGGCATCAAAATACCAAACTTCTTTGTAGTTGATGCTCGGCGTGATATTAAAATATTTCAAAACACGATAGGAGGCATCCGTAGAAAGGTTATGTTGTACCCCAAATTTAGCATCTTCTAAGGTCTGTGCGGTAAATAAGGTCGTATCCGTAGCGATGAATCGATTCTTAGCTTCGCCATTGTAGGTTAATGAAATTTTCTCAAACCATTTTTCTTTTCCAATCGCTTGCTTATTTTTAAAAGGAAAAATTCGATTCATTCTAAAGTTAACCGTCGGAAAACTAATTTGTACTTCTCGCGAAAGGGTATTTTGAGAGTGGCTAAGACCAATGGCTAGGTTGTAAGGCTTACCGGGAAAACGCTTGGTAAAATTCAGGTTGGAGCTCAAGGTATTTTGTAAAACACTATTTGCGTCGTTCTCGTTGATTCGTTGAAAATCATTCGTTTGAATATTGACACTGCCCGAAAAGTTATTCGTCGGATGTGCTTTAGCATCCTGTCGATGCGACCAAGCAATCCGAAAAGATTTATCGCGTAAGACAACTGCATTTTCTTCTTTGGTCAAGCTGGCGTAGCTTAGGTTAAAACTACCATTATACTTATATCGTTTGCGATAATTCGATCTAGCTTTAAGTCGCCATGCACCTTTCAGATAAATATCTCCCGTGATGGCTAAGTCAAAATACTCTCCAATGGGAGTATAATAGCCAATTTCTTCAATTCCAAATCCCCATTGTGGGGAGTATTCATAATCTCTAGGAAAAATAAACCCTGCGGTTTGACCTTTATTAATGGGAAAGAAACCGAAAGGCAACCAAGCGGGCGTTGGTACACCCGCAATTTCTAGATTAGAAGGACCGACTACCGCAACCTTATTCGGAATCACTTTGATCTTACTGGCTCGAATACCAAAATGCGGTTCGGGATGATTACAAGTAGTGATCAGGGCATTTTCGTTATACACAACATTATCTACTTGCGTAGTATCTGCCCCTTTAGCATAAAATTTAGTTTTGGTTCCTAGGACAAATAAATCTCCTTCTTGCGTCGTCACATCGTAGACAATTCCTTTTTTAGTTTTGAAATTGTAGCGCATTTTCTTTGCCTTAAACTTTTGGTCACCATCTTCAAATTCCGGAAGACCTACTGCTTGTCCTAAACTATCTTTCTTTGTTTCTGCCTCTACAATATTATTTACCCAGTCGAAAATAATGAAATCCGCTTTGAGGTTAATCGTTTTGTGTTTCACGTAAGCTTCGCCGTACAAGTAAACTTTTTGGTTGGCAAGGTCGTAATTCATAGAATCCTTGGCGCCGTAATCTACTTGCGCATCGAGCGTATCCGTAGAAAGTTTGATTTGATCTAAGCTAATTGTTTCTACGAAAGTAGAATCTTGCGCACCCAGAGGAATCGTATCTTGCAGGATTTCTTCCGAGTCTTCCGATGCGGGTGCATCGTCTCGTTCTGGACGTATTTGTGAAAAGCCCGAGTTGATCGCTAGGAAAAAGAAGAAAATTATTATTTGGAGTTTTGTTTTCAAATGATTAATTCAGTTACTTTGTGATAGATTAGCTTATTAGGTCCTGTTTAAAATTCTAAAATTAGCTGCGACAAGCAAATTCAAACATGCCCTTAGGTGGTTTGAGTGAGCTACATAAAATGATTTGTTAGCTTTTCTATCTGTTAAGTATGTTTAATAAAATTCTATTTAAAAGGCTTCGTAGTATCCGATTGGTTACCGATGAACGAAGTCCAAATTTAAGAAACACTTCAAATTGTGAATAGCCTATTGTTTAGTTTAACGTTATTGATTTCTGTTTTGCCACTTAATTTAGAATACTTTAACACTTTCTTAGGATTAACGTTGACGCAAAACCACTCTACTCCCCTAGTTTCAGAGTGCACTAGTCCTGCTTTATGTTCGCATTCCGTTGCGGAAACCGCTATTCCTTTTGGCGCTGCGATGGGCAAATATATCAAACAAAAGCTTAGCGACGAAGAGAATTATCAGATTAAAACAATCGTAATAGATCCTGGTCACGGTGGCATTGATAGTGGATGTAGTGGTAAACACTCCAAAGAGAAAAAAATTGTCTTAAAACTTGCTAAAAAGATAGGTCGCCAAATTAAGGCCAAATATCCTCACATTCGCGTCATTTACACTCGAAAAACGGATGTATTTATTCCACTTTATCAGCGAGCAGCGATTGCCAACGAAAATCAGGCAGACTTATTTATTTCTTTGCATTGCAATGCAATTCGCAGTCCAAATATCAAAGGCTCTGAAACCTACGTGATGGGGTTGCATACTGCCGACGAAAACTTGCAAGTCGCTAAGCGAGAAAATGCTTCTATCCTTTTAGAGGAGGATTATCAACGTAATTATGATGGTTATGACCCCAATTCTCCCGAGGGACACATCATTTTAAGTATGTACCAAAATGCGCATTTAGCACAAAGCATTTTATTTGCAGAGAAAATTGAACAACAGATGAAACACCACGTTCAACGAAGAAGTAGAGGCATCAAGCAAGCAGGTTTTGTCGTTTTGCGGGCTACGGCGATGCCAAGTGTACTGGTTGAAACTGGATATTTAACCAATAGTAGTGACGAACGCTTTTTAAATTCGGATGCTGGACAAAATAAAGTGGCTAATGCCATTACCAAAGCTTTTAGTTCCTATAAAGCGAGTGTGGAGACAAAATCTGCAGAAGGAGTAACCAAAGCCGACGCTCCGCAGCAAAGTGCTGCCTTAAAGTCTAATAAAATACGCTACACCAAAACGGAAGGTGCCGCACCGATACAATTTAAAGTACAATTAGCTTCTTCCGTGCGACTCTTAAATACTTCGAGCGCAAAATGGCAAAAGATCGCTTATGCCGTTGAAATCAAAGAAGAAGAAGGCATTTATAAATACTTAGCCTTAGGCTTTGATGGTTTAAAAACCGCAACCAAAGCACAAAAGCGGCTACAAAAAGCAGGTTTTTCTCAAGCTTTTATTGTCGCTTATCGAGATGGTCGCAGGATTCCACTGGAAGATGCGAAACAACTAAGCAGAACGCCTTAGCAAGGCAAGTATTTAGTAGAATTGCCGTATTAAGCTAAGCGCTACTACCGTTTAATTTACGGATTAAATTGTCTCTTAGCACTTATTATAAAATAATAGTATACTTTTGGATTGTTTTTTGAAGTAAAAATATTACTATTCTTGAAAAGCTTAAATTAAGTTCCTTTCGAGAAGCAATGGGACGGCTTTGACCGTAATAAAGAAAAAATATGTCAAACGAAGTAAAAATTGGAATTCTAGCAATCGTTGCCATCAGTCTATCAATCTTTGGCTACAAATTCCTCAAAGGGCAAAACATTCTAACTTCTTCTAATATCATCGAAGTAGAATACGATGCAATTGATCAACTCGCGATTTCTGCCCCGGTACTAATTAATGGTTTTCAGGTCGGTGTAATCAGCAATATCTACCTCAAACCAACCGACGTTGAAAAAATAGTCGTAGTCTTGAATATTCGTAAAGATGTGAAGATTCACAAAGATGCGATTGCAGAGATTTATAGCCCAAGTGTGATGGGCGGTAAAGCAATTCAGATTGTCAATAATAACCTTTGCTCCGGTGCGGACTGCGCACAAGGCACAATTAAGGGCGTAACCAAAGGCTTAATGGCATCAATGATTGGCGACGAAAATATGGATCGCTACATCAATAGCCTGTCTACGGAGTTTGGAGAAATCATGGACACCCTCAATAATAAATTAAGCGATCCCGATGGAAAAGGCTTAGCAAGAAGTTTTCGAAACTTGGATGCCAGTTTAGCGAACCTACGCTCCACTACCGAAAATATTGATCGTTTGGTTGGAAGATCCACTGGAAAAGTGGGGAACATCTTAGGAAACTTAGAAAGTATGACACAAAGTCTAACGGCAAGCAACGAAGATATTCGCAACCTCATCAAGAATGCTTCCCAATTTAGTGCTCAGTTAAATGATGTAGATTTGGGTAAGACGATGACAAAAGCGAACGGTACGATTGATAATGCGGACGTAGCCATTCAGAAATTACAACAAACGCTCGAAAAGTCTAACGAAGCGATGGCGGAAATCAATGCTTTAGTAAAGAAAGTAAACAGTGGAGAAGGAACCTTGGGGCTTTTGGTAAACGATCAAGAATTGTACAACTCACTCACTAAAACGAGTAATCAATTGGACGCTTTCCTGAAGGATTTCAAAGATCGTCCTTATCGCTATGTTCCTTTTAAAGGTAGAAATAGAGTTAATCGTTATGACCGTAAAGACGCCAAAGAAGAAGCGGAGCGATAGTCTTTATTTATTTGAAGTTGTTTGAACAAGCTCTTTTAATACTTTAGTTCATGAAAGCAATTCGTAATCTGTACTCTAAACTCGGGGTAAAAGAATACTATCAGCGACACGGTGCAGATTACGTCAATCCTCATTTCGAACACATTCGAAGCTTATTGCTACAAAACCAAGCACGCTTAGATTATTCGCAAGTCCTAGACTTTTGTTGCGGCAGCGGTGAAGTCAGCCAAGTGCTCGAAACCTTGGGACATTCCAACACCGTGGCAAGTGATCCTTTCACCTACGAAGCCTACCATCGACAATTCGGTAAAAGCTGTTTACGACTTGACTTTAAAGCTGTTATCCGTGGGCAACTTACAGGAAACTACAGTTGCATCATTTGTAGTTTTGCGATGCACCTTTGCCCTCCTGAGCAACTCTATCCACTTGTGCAACAACTTTTACAGCACAGCAAAACACTCGTCATTCTAACGCCACATAAACGCCCCGTGCTAGAAAAGCTAGATGGTGTCGTGCTACAGTTTGAAGATTTTTGTTTGACTTTACGGGGAAAGAAAGTAAGATTAAAAGCTTACGGTTTGGCACCGTAAAAGACCGCGCTGAATCCTTACCAAATATTTACTTCTGGTGTTAATTGAACGCCATATTTCTGTTTGACAGACGCAATGATCTTCATTGCGAGCGTGTAGATTTCTTTGCCGGTAGCGCCGCCATAATTTACCAGCACCAGTGCTTGATTTTTGTGACTCCCCGTATTCCCTACCCGCTTCCCTTTCCAACCACTTTGTTCGATCAACCATCCTGCGGGCACCTTTACGGTACCATCGGGTAAGTCGTAATGTACAATGGATGGAAAAGCAGTTTGCAAACGTTTGAATTGTTTTTTGGAAAGGACTGGGTTCTTGAAAAAACTACCTGCATTCCCCAAGACCGCGGGATCGGGTAATTTGGATTGTCGGATGCGGATTACAGCGTCGCTAATGGCTCGAATATCGGGCTGGGTAACGCCCATCTCTTTGAGGGTAGCTTTAATCGCACCGTAACTCGCATTCACTTTTGCTGTTTTAGACAAGCGAAAAACAACCTTGGTGATGCAATATTTACCTTTGTATTTTCTTTTAAAAACACTATCTCGATACCCAAATGCGCAATCTTGTAAGCGAAAAATACGCCGTTCTCCCGTTTGTAAATCAATTGCTTCTAAACGCACAAAAACATCTTTTAACTCAACGCCGTACGCACCAATATTTTGAATCGGAGCCGCACCAACGGTTCCAGGAATGAGCGATAAATTTTCTACTCCTCCGTAGTTTTGGTCGATACACCATCTGACAAACTCGTGCCAATTCTCGCCACCACCAACGGCGACGTGGACTTGATGCTTAAAGGATCGTAACAGTTTTTTTCCCTTGATATTATTTTTCAGCACGAGTGCATCTACATCTTGACAAAGCAAAATATTACTTCCGCCACCAAGGATAACGATTGGCTCCGTAGCCGTAGCAATTACCCTTTGCAAACTTGCCTCCTCTTCAATCGCTAAAAAGGCTTTCGCTTTTGCTTCGATACCAAAGCTATTGTATTTTTTTAAAGAATATGCCGGAATAATTTTCACTATAAAATGAAGTTGATTGAGTAAATATTAGCTAAAAATAGCTTGCCTAGCATTTAAACGCCGATGAATCCAACGATAAAGAAAGTACAAAGCGATACAATAAGTAGGATAAGCAATACTCACAAACTTAGCAATATTATGAATATTATTCCAATGTTCTGTGGCAGATTCGGGCAGTGGAAATTGCATGGCACTCAGTGTAAAGTAAAGGATGACCAGCATCCGTAAAATGCAATATAAAATGTGAAGGTATAATAATTTGATGAAAATTGACTTGGCGATTCGTTTTCTTCTTTTCAAACCTAATGCAGCAAAAAACATGGTTAAACACCCCAAGAAGAATAAAATGCTAAAAATGACTTGATACTGTAGATAAGTTTGGACTAACCAATTTAAAATACTTGATGCATAAGTAGCCTCTATCTGCTGATTAAAAGCAAAAACAGCGGCCATCGTGCCGTAGAAGATAGCTAGACTATATGTATAAATACCATAGAAAGTACACAAGCCCGAGATAATGATAAAAACCCAACTCAAGCGATCGACAAAAGTAGAAGATTCGGGTGCTAAGTCTAATTCTTGACCATCGAGGCTTTCTAGCGGTTCCATCACTGAACATTAGCATTGAGTGCAACGAAGTAAAATCCAAAAAGGCCTTGCTTTACGGGTAGTTGGATTTGGTCGCCACCAACTGCCCCTGGAAACAACTCTTGTTCCGATTTGATGCGTTCGACTTTTCCATCGCGGAGAAAAAATAAATGGTATCCATCGACGTCCATCATATTTTCCTTACGCACACCGAAGCGTTTCATACCGAAAGCTTGCGAAGAAATGAATTCTAATGGCTCCATTTTGGCAGCATGAAAACTTAACAGACGATTCGTCAAGCTAAATAATAAAGGAGTGACTACGAGACAAATAAAGAAGGTAAGTGCGAAGAAAACAATCTTTTCTTCTAAGTTTTTGCCTTGTTCTTTAAAACGATTTCCAAAATAGATACCGATCACTGCACCAATTCCTAGCGCAATGATCATCATCCGAAAAACGTCAAAGGTTTTACTTAGGAAATCGAATTCAATGGTATACAAAACAATGACTAGAAAAATCGAAACGGTAAGTAGAATTGCTTTCCGATAAGGGC
Organism: uncultured Saprospiraceae bacterium; assembly: GCA_937951685.1. Classification (GTDB taxonomy): domain Bacteria; phylum Bacteroidota; class Bacteroidia; order Chitinophagales; family Saprospiraceae; genus CALFBG01. The sequence continues at coordinate 23,879 of CALFBG010000013.1, forward strand.
TTTGATACCAAGGTGCTTTCGTTTCCATTGCTTCGTTAATTACATTGTTTCAAATTGCAGTTTTGCCAAATTACTATACGCACCATTTTCAATATCTGCTAATTCTCGGTGCGTGCCTTGCTCAATAATTTTACCACCATCAATGACGTAAATACAATCTACATCTTTAATCGTAGCCAAGCGGTGTGCAATGATGATCGAAGTACGTCCTTTCATCAAAGTATTGAGCGCTTCCTGTACGAGGCGTTCCGATTCTGCATCTAAAGAAGACGTTGCTTCGTCTAATAATAAAATAGATGGATCATTCAAAATAGCTCGTGCAATGGCGATCCGTTGACGTTGACCGCCCGATAATTTAACGCCACGCTCTCCCACAATGGTATCTAAGCCTTCTGGAAAATCTTTAATAAATTTCCAAGAGTTAGATTGTTTCGCAGCATTAATAACATCTGCTTCGGAAGCACCGGGTCGGCCGTAGAGAATATTTTCGTGAATGGTTCCGCCAAAAAGCATGACTTCTTGAGGGACGATTGCCATATTTTTACGAAAAGCGGTAACCTCAAAGTCTTTGATATTCTTTTGATCAACGGAAATTGTGCCTTTTTCAAAATTATAAAAACGAAGTAAAAGTTGCATAATCGTAGATTTTCCGGCACCACTTGTGCCGACAAGCGCTACTTTTTGTCCGGCTTTAATATCTAAATTAATGCCTTTTAGAACTTCTACATCATCACGAGTAGGATAAGAGAACCGTACATCATCAAAACGAATATCTCCTTTTAGTTTAGGAAAATCTTTTAAATTGCCGTTTTCGATATCAACTTCACTCTTAGCGTTCAAGATTTCTCGTACGCGTTCCGTTGCACCGATAGCGCTGAGGAGTTGCGTGTAAAAATTACCAAGACTACCGATGGAGATTCCCAGAATGGCCGTGTAGGCTACGAATTCAATCATATCTCCAGAATGAATTTCTCCATTTTGAATCATCAAAACGGCTTGCCAAATGATGAAAAATAAAGCTCCAAAAAGAATGGACACAATAAAAGTGGAGAATAAAGCTCGTCCTCGGGCGAACTTCATCGCAATTTTCACTACGGAATCTACGCTGCCACCGTAACGATTGATTTCGTACCATTCGTTGGTAAAGGATTTTACCATATTAATGGATTGCATCGTTTCGCTAAGAATTGTATTGGTTTCCGCTAGTTGCTGTTGTCGTTGTTTGGAAAGCTTACGAATGTATCGCCCAAAAAACATCGCGCCGATAATCACAACGGGAAAAGTAGCCAGCATGATGAAAGCCAACTTAGGAATGGAGATCGTGATCAATATAATTCCTACCACCACGATAATGACTTGTCGGATAAACTCTGCGAGTACGATAGAAAAAGCACTATATAATTGTTCTACGTCGGCAGTTAGTCGACTAATCAATTCCCCTACTCTACTTTCTTCGTAGAATACAACGGGCATTGCAATTAGCTTTTTGTATAAAGCACGGCGGACATCTGCGATTCCCTTTTCGCTTGAGATGGCAAACAAAATAACCCGGAGATAGGAAATTACCCCTTGCGCGATAAGGACAAAAAAGATTAACCAGCCCATTTCGCCTAGCGTATAATCTGTTTGTCCGGCGCCGTCTGCAATTTTCAGCATTTCTCCAATAATTTTGGGAAAAGCCATAAAGACTAAGCTCGATAAAAAGAGCAATAATAGTCCAATGATGACGTACCAGCGATATGGTCGGACGTACTCAAATATTTGAATGGCATCTTTAAAACTTTCGCGACTTACTTTCTTTTTGGTAGAATCGACTTCTTCGCTAATTGAGTTACTCATATGGTTTGATTCAAAATTTTCGTAAAAGTACGAGTTTATAATAGTAAGGACTCATCTAAAGTTTAATAATTAAGTCATAAAATGGAATCCGAAGAAAAAAAAAGTACTAAACAGCCTTTTTTCTATAAAAAAACTTTCTTAAAAGCACACTTTGGCACAGTCTTTGAAAATATTTTAAAACAGAACACATTACAAAAAACCGCAAGGTACTAATCCGATGAAAGCGCAGTGAACGAGCGTGATTAAATCTTGCACCAAAAGTTGTCTTAGCACAACTTTAAAACAAAAACTAAAGAACGAGAACTACACATTCCTTTCTTTTATTTTCCACACACTACCAATCCCATTTCATGCAACCAGCTTGCTGGTATTTATATTTGTTTGTAATAACTGGTCATTTTAAAAATTCAGTTGTTCGAAGCATGATAAAACGCCTATTATAATTTCAATTGCATTACTCGCTATGGTTGTGAGGAAGCGCTAGGTATAATTAATCTTTACGCGTCCTTCTCTTTTTTCATAGCAAATTCTGAATATAAATTTTCAGTTGGCGAAGTAGTATGATCTACTTCCGTCCTGGAATTGGTACGCAAACACTAGACTTATTTTATATACTTTTTTTACATAACCGACAAAACAAATTATTAGGAATGGCTTATCCCAAAGAAGACGTGCAAGCGACTTCTTAAACGGTAATCCCCCCTTTCGTCCTGAAAACCGTTGTAACCATGAAAAGTTATTTTACAAACACTATTTTGTTAGTTTTTGCATATTGTTGCTTTGGCCCTTGTACGGCTACGGCGCAATGTGATCCAGCTTGTCCCTCCACGGGAGACCCAACTCAATTTGTAGCGTATAGTTACAATCCCCCAGGAACCACGGTCTACTGTGAGTACGATGCCAGCGGAAATTGTGTAGGATCCATAGATCTTGCCCCCTTGCCCATTGAGTTAGTTTACTTTAAGGCGACGCCAAAAAGTAAAACTGTGATACTCGATTGGCAAACAATTTCAGAGGAAGACAATCAGTATTTCGAGATTTTGCGAAGTGCTGACGGTCGATCTTACCAATCCGTTGGTATCGTCGAAGCTGCTGGGAATAGCCAGGAAGCGGTCAACTATCAGTTTGTTGACTCCACTCCTGCTCGTGGTTACAATTATTATTTACTTAAACAAGTAGATTTTGATGGTACGACGAATCACTCCGCCTTGGAAAGCGCTTATTTTCAAGGAGCCGAAGACCTAGTATTGCTAAAGCAGTACGTCGCTCACCAACAACTCTACCTACAATATCAATCTATTTTAAAGGGAAAATTTGACCTCGTGATCTTTGATCAATTGGGTCGGAAAATTAAACATCAAGTTCTCCAATTGGAGAAGGGAACGAATCAAGTGCAAGTCGCACTGCCACAGAAGGGAATGTTATTCCTCAGTTTGACGAATGGTCGTCAGCAATGGAATCACAAACTGATGGCACTGTAAAGAAGCACCATTTTGAATGGTTGTTCACTTAACTTGCATTTATCCGAAAGGATATTTAAAAATACTAAGGGGGAATTTATTCTCTGTTTGTTCGGCGTAGGTCATGGTTGTAGTATCAGTAATGCCACGGGATGACCTCGCCTTTTTTTCTTTTCTTTGCCTATCCGGCTATTTCTCATGAAAAAAGCTATCCTCTAGCTACGGCTGTACTTGTCCATTTGTCGCCCAACTTTTCTCGGCATTGATCTTGTTATTGATCAAAATCAGTGAATCGTTTAGGAGTCTCCTCTTGTCAAAGAGTATAACTATTTTAGCATAAGTAGGTTTACCAAATAGATTGGTGATTTTGACGGAAGAAAATTTTGCTTCAATCGAGGCAAAAAATGCAGGAAACCATTGGTTTTCAAAGCTTTTTAACGA